>NZ_JAINFC010000188.1 GCF_020740835.1 Streptomyces sp. UNOC14_S4 | reverse complement strand
GTGGGGGACATGCCGGGGGGCAGTGAGTTGCGAGGGAGCGAGTAGTCATGACAGCGCCGGTCTTCCTGGTCGAGGAGGGGGCCCTCACGGGCGTCTTCCCCGGTACGGTTTTTCCGCTCGACGGGCCCGAGGGGCGGCACGCGGTGTCCGTCCGCAGGCTGCGCGTCGGCGAGGAGATCGTGCTGACGGACGGCCAGGGCACGGGAGCGTTCGGCACGGTGGCCGCCGTCGAGGGCAAGGACCGCCTCGACGTCGCCGTCACCTCCGTACGCTCCGAGCCCTTGCCGGAGCCGCGCATCACCGTCGTCCAGGCACTGCCCAAGGGGGACCGCGGTGAGCTCGCCGTCGAGACCATGACGGAGACGGGCGTCGACGCCGTCGTCCCCTGGGCCGCGTCCCGCTGCATCACGCAGTGGAAGGGCGAGCGCGCCGCGAAGGCGCTGGCCAAGTGGCGGGCCACGGCCCGCGAGGCGGGCAAGCAGTCGCGCCGCCTCCGCTTCCCCCCGGTGTCCGAGCCGCACACGACCAAGCAGGTCGCGGCGCTGCTCGCGGAGGCGGACTTCGCGGCCGTCCTGCACGAGGAGGGCGACAGCGCGCCGCTGGCCACGGTGGAGCTGCCGGCGACGGGCAGCATCGTGCTCGTGGTGGGCCCGGAGGGCGGCGTCTCGCCCGAGGAGCTCGCGGCTTTCGCCGAGGCGGGCGCGCGGCCGTACCGGCTGGGCGCGAGCGTGCTGCGTACGTCCACGGCGGGCACGGCGGCCACGGCGCTGCTGCTGGGCCGTACGGGCCGGTGGTCGTGACGGTGCGCGTGCGCCGGTCCCGACGGGGAATCACACCCTGAGCGGGGGCCTGAGCAGGGGGACGCCGGCGTGAGTCGCGCTGCTGTGGGGACCTATCCATCATGTCGCAGTTCCATGCCCACGAGTACGAGCGCATGCTCGATCTCGCCGTCGCGATCCTCGAGTGCGACGAGCCGGAGTCGCTGCGGCACCTGATCGCGGAGCGGCTGCTGGAGGCGTTCGGCTGCGGCACGGTGATCTTCGCGCGCCTCGACGCGCCGAGGCGGATCGTGCGGAGGGGGCAGGCCGACGGCTGGGCGCCCACCTCGCTCGGCTCGTCGATCGAGGGCCTCGTCCAGCGGCGGGCCGAGCAGCAGCACCCCCTGCTCACGTATCTCGCGGAGGGCGGGCAGACGCCGGTGACCATGTACCGGCTCTGCGACCACTGGCGCAACACCCAGTGCTACAGCGAGGCGCACCGGGACTTCGGCACGACGCAGCAACTGGGCATCCCCCTCCCGGCCGAGGGAGACGTCCTGCGCGCCGTCTCCCTCGGCCGCGAGGGCTCGGACTTCAGCGACCGTGAACTCGACTTCGCCGCACGCGTCCGGCCGCTGATCGTCAGCTCCGACAAGCACGTCCGGGAACTCCTCCGGCTGCGCGCCTCGGTGCCGCCGCCCGCAGATCCGGTGGCCTCGGCCGTGCAGATCGGTCTCACCCCGCGCGAGCAGACGGTCCTGGGCCTCCTCGCGGAGGGCCTCACGGCGGGCGGCATCGGCCGCCGCCTCGCCATCTCCCCGCACACGGTCAACCGCTACACCGAGAAGATCTATCGCAAGATGGGCACCAACAACCGGGTCTCCACGGTCGTCCTGGCCCGCCAGGCGGGCCTGGTCCCGTAGGGAGTGAGGGGGGCCGTCAGCCGAAGGGGACGCGGTCCAGCCAGAAGTCCAGCAGTTCCCCGTCGCCGACGATCTCGATCCGTCCGCTCCGGGGCGGCCGCCGCCGGTAGACGACCAGCAGCAGTTCGGTCAGCGGCCCGCGCAGGGCGACCGCCGCCTTCTCGTGCGCGCGGCGCCACGTGATCGCGTCGCCCGTGAGGTCGACGACCCATTCCGCGTGCGCTTCCGGCGCCGTGTCCGTGGCGTGGAGGTGCAGCGTACGGCCCGGCCCGAGCAGCTCCCGCATTCGCGGGTGGATCTCGAAGTGCGTCGGCAGCGAGCCGAGCTCCATCCACTCGTCGAGGGCGTCGAGCGCGACCGCCTCGTCCAGTACGTACTCCACGCCGAGGGCCAGGTCCGCGTCCGCCCGGTGCATCGCCGCCTCGTGCGCGACGCGGCGGGCGTAGAACGCGGTGGTCCCGCCGGGGACGGGCGTCCACACCGGCACCGCGGGCCCAGCGGCACGCAGTGTCTCCGCGAGCCGTACGGCTCCTTCGGCGAGCCAGGGCGCGACCACGCCGGCGTCCTCGGCGCGGTACGCGGAGAGGTCCCGGAAGTGCGGGGCGGGCGGGGCCTCCCGGGCCCGCGTCCGCACGATCTCCTCGCACCACCGCTGCGCGCCCCCGAGGTGCCGCGCCAGCTGCCCGACGTTCCAGCCGGGGCACGTCGGCACGTCGGCCGTCATGTCCGCACCCTTGAGGTGGTCGGCCATCAGTCCGGTCTGGGCGGTGATCTCGGTGCAGTAGCGGTCGAAGCTCAACAGCGCCATGGGACCACGGTAAGTGACGGAGTGTCCGGACAAAACCCGCACACTCCAGGCGTATGCCAATAAAGCTCACACGTCCGAACCCTCATGCGATTATGTGGCGTTGACGCACGCTGTCTGGGGGAGAAACACATGGGCAACACGGGCCCCGACAAAGTCCTGGACATCAAGACCGCCGACCTCAAGTCGTCGGCCCCGGTCTTCCATGAACAGGCCAAGGAGCTGAGCAAGGCACTCACCACCCTCGTCGAGACACTGGACGGCCTCGGCGAGCCCTGGGGCAAGGACGACGGCGTCAAGGACTTCGCGGCCGACTACGTCGCGCGGCAGAAGCTGATCGAGAGCGCGTCCGGCACCCTGGTCCTCGGCCTCACCAGCATTCACGAGGCGATGGTCGACATGTCCGACGGCCACGTCGACAACGACGAGCTGATCGCCGGGATGTTCACCAAGAAGCAGGACAAGAAGCAGGACAAGGGCCACAAGTGAGCGCCACGGAGAAGGTCAAGCACGTCCTGGAGAAGATGGGCCTCAAGTGGCCCGACGGCGACCCCAAGAAGCTCCGCAAGGCCGCCAAGGCGTGGAACGACTTCGCCGACGCCGTCGAGAAGATCCGTACGCCCGTCAACAACACCGCGCAGTCCCTGATCCACCACAACAAGGGCGAGTCCATCGACGCGTTCGAGGTCTTCTGGGCCCGTTACGCGGGCAAAGGGGAGAAGGGCTGGCTGCACGACATCCCCAAGGCCGCCCGCGACACGGCCAAGGGGCTGGAGAAGCTCGCGGACGCCATCGACGACGCGGTCGACAAGCTCAAGGCGAAGATCGCCATCGAGGCGGCCGTCATCCTCGCCGGCATCGGCGCGGCCTGGTTCACCCTCGGTCTCTCGACCGCGGCGTCCGCGACCGCCGCCGCGGCCGTCATCGAGCTCGGCACCGCCGTGGGCGTCACCATCTCCACCGTGGCCGCCGAGGTCGTCGCCACCACTCTCGTCACCGCGGCCTTCGCGGGCGTCGAGTCCGTGGCGGTCAACCTGGCCGTCGCGCAGCCCATGAAGATCAGCGCCGGTCTGCAGCACGGCGGCATCAGCCTGGAACAGGTCAACCAGGCGGCCGAGGACGGCATGATCTACGGCGGCCTCTTCGGCGGGTTCGGCAGCGCCGCCCGCAACTACGTCGAGCTCGGCGCCGCCTTCCGCACCCCGCTCATCAAGAACGGCCGCCCCCTCATCGAGGAGGAGATCGCCGCCGCCCGCCGCACGGAGGGCATCGAGTGCGCCGAGGACCCCATCGACGTCACCACCGGCACCATGCTGCTCCCGCAGACGGACGTCGCCCTCCCCGCCGGTCTGCCGCTCGTCCTCGAACGCACCCACCTCTCCTCGTACCGCGCGGGCAGCTGGTTCGGCACCACCTGGGCCTCCACGCTCGACGAGCGCGTGCAGCTCGACGCCGAAGGCGTCGTCTTCCTCGCCGCCGACGGCATGCGCCTGGTCTACCCCGTGCCGGCCCCCGGCGAGCCGACGCTGCCGGTCAGGGGTCCGCGCTGGCCGCTGACCTGGGACGGGCGGCCCGACGGCCTGATGACCGTCACCGATCCGTACGCCGGTGTCGTCCGCACCTTCGGCGGCCTCACCCCCACCGACACGCCCGGTGTCGTCCAGCTCCCCCTCATCGGCCTTCACGACCGCAACGACTCCCGTACCGACATCGAGCGCACGGCGGACAGCACCCCCACCGCGGTGCGCCACTCGGGCGGCTACTACGTGGCCGTCGACACCGAGAACGCGCGCGTCACGGCCCTGCGGCTGCTGGAGGAACCGCCGTCCCCGTACGAGCGGCCTGCCGCGCCCGGCGGTGGCCACGTGCTCGTCCGCTACGGCTACGACGAGGCGGGCAACCTCACCGAGGTCGTCAACTCCAGCGGAAAACCCCTGCGGTTCACCTACGACGACCAGGACCGGATCACCAGTTGGACCGACCGCAACGGCATGTCGTACGCGTACACGTACGACGCCCGCGGCCGGGTCGTCCGCACCGAGGGCACCGGCCGCAGCCTCTCCGGAGAGCTCGTCTACGACGACGGGACCCGCACCACCACCGTCATCGACTCGCTCGGGCACAGCCGCACCTACCGCCACGACGGCAACGGCCAGGTGATCGAGCAGACCGACCAGCTCGGCAACGCCACGGTGACGCGCTGGACCGAGCGCGGCGACCAGCGCCTCTCTGTCACCGACCCCCTCGGGCGCACCACCCGCTACACCTACGACGAGCAGGGCAACCTCACCGGCGTCACCCTCCCGGATGGCACGTCCGGGCATGCCGTGTACGACGAGCGGTGCCGCCCGACCGAGGTCACCGAGCCGGGCGGGGCCACCTGGCGCCACACGTACGACGAGCGCGGCAACCTGCTGACGACTGTCGACCCGCTGGGCGCGGAGACGCGTTACGCGTACGACGAGCTGGGGCACGTGACGGCGGTGACGGACGCGCTGGGCGGGGTCACGGGGGTGAGCTGCTCCCCGGCCGGCTTGCCGCTGTCCATCACCGACCCCCTGGGCCACAGCACCACCGTCCGGCGCGATGCCTTCGGCCGCATCACCGAAGCCGTCGACCCCATGGGCCACACGGTGCGCATGGGCTGGACCACCGAGGGCAAACCGTCCTGGCGCGAGCACCCCGACGGCACCCGCGAGTCCTGGACCTGGGACGGCGAGGGCAACCTCGTCACCCACACGGACCCCGCGGGCAACACCACCAGCCACACCGTGGGCGCCTTCGACCTCCCCGCGACGCGGACGGACCCCGACGGCACGACCTACGCCTTCGCGTACGACACCGAACTGCGCCTGACGGAGGTCACCAATCCGCAAGGCCTGACGTGGTCGTACGTGTACGACCCGGCGGGCCGCCTGGAGTCGGAGACGGACTTCAACGGCCGGACGCTCGCCTACGAGGTCGACGCGGCGGGCGAACTGCTCTCCCGGACGAACGGCGCGGGCGAGACGCTGCGCTTCGTCCGCGACGCGCTGGGCCGGGTGGTGGAGCAGGGCGAGGCGACGTTCGCGTACGACACGTCGGGCGCGCTGCTGCGGGCGGCGAACCCCGACGCGGAGATCGTCTACGAGCGCGACGTACGGGGCCGTGTGCTGTCGGAAACGGTGAACGGCCGCACGACGACCTACGCGTACGACGCACTCGGCCGCCGCACGCGCCGCGTCACTCCCTCGGGTCTGGTGTCGGAGTGGACGTACGACGCGGCGGGCCGCCCGGCGGAACTGCGAAGTGACGCGGGCGCGTTGGCGTTCACGTACGACGCGGCAGGCCGCGAAACGTCCCGCCGCCTGGGCGAGAACGCCCTCCTCACCCAGGAATGGGACGCGCAGGACCGCCTCACCGCCCAAGTGGTGACGGGCGAGGCGAACCGCCTCCTCCAGCACCGCACCTACGCCTATCGCGCGGACGGCTACCTCACGGAAATCCGCGAACTCACGGCGGGCACCCGCCGTTTCGACGTGGAACCGACGGGCCGAGTGACGAAGGTGAGCGCCCACGGCTGGACCGAGACCTACGCCTACGACACGGCAGGCAACCTCACTTATGCCAAGGCCCCTGCTCATGAGGCACCCGGCCAACGCGAATTCGACGGCACGCTCATTCGCCGAGCGGGCCGCACGAGTTATGAACACGACGCACAGGGCCGCCTGACACGCCGGACCAGGAAACTCCTGAACGGCAAGACACGCACGTGGACGTACACATGGGATGCGGAAGACCGCCTGACGGAAGCGGTCACACCGGAGGGCGAGCGCTGGCACTACGCGTACGACGCACTGGGCCGCCGAATATCGAAGCGGAACGAGTCGGCCGGTGAAACGCTCTTCTCCTGGGACGGCACGAGACTGTCCGAGGAACTCCGCCCTTCGGGCGAGGCGACGACGTGGGACTACGCCCCGGGCACGCACCGCCCCCTGACCCAGACGACGCACGCCCCGCTTCCGGAATCTCCGGGTAAGTCCCTCATCGAGGACTTCTCGACCCCGCCCGCACGCTTCTTCGCGATCGTCACGGACGCGGTGGGCACCCCGACGGAACTCCTGACGGAGACAGGCGAACTGGCGTGGCAGCACCGCACGTCGCTCTGGGGAACGCCGTTGCCGTCCCCACCGGAAGGGGGCGTGGACTGCCCTCTCCGTTTCCCGGGCCAGTACTTCGACCCGGAAACGGGGCTGAATTACAACTTCTTCCGGTACTACGACCCGGAGACTGCGCGTTATTGCTCGCAGGATCCTCTGGGCCTTCTGCCGGGTCCCAACCAGAACGTGTACGTTCACTCTCCCCTGGTATGGGCAGACCCGATGGGGCTTTCGCCCTGCAAGGAGGGCGCGGTACTAGGAGACCCTCACCGGCTCGGTGGTTGGATTCCGGATAAGGTGCCGGAAGAGTCACGTGCGGTCCTCAGAGATATACGCGAGGTCGGGGTTGAAGCTCAGGGGGCAGGCCCGCAACTCATGGGGCCGTCGCTACCCCAGCGGTTTAGCAACAGCGCGAAGAACGGAGCCTATAAGCTGCCCGAGTACGATAGCGCTGGAAACCCGATCAGGTACCTCGAGTGGGGAACTGTGCAGTCCGCCAAGAACCCCAAATGGGGCGGAGAGAGGATTGTTACCGGTTCGGACGGCTCGGCCTACTACACCGCAAACCACTATCAGACCTACATCGTCATGGATACGGGAAGATGACAGACGAACTGGATATCTGGGGGAGCGGGAGTGAATGGCTGCATGTGGTCCCGCGGACATGCGGAACCGTTGCACTCGACATCCTGCCGCCGACAGGGTTGGCGTTTGTCGCCTGGCTGGACGGGGCGAAGATGACGGACGACGACGGCGTCTTCGAGCAGTTCTGGGACAGGTTCAAGTTCCCTGACTACTTCGGGTGGAACTGGCCGGCGCTTTCGGACTGTCTGCGTGACCTCCGCTGGCTCCCGGCCGACCGTTACCTGGTCGTGGTCGAGAATCCCGGATCGCTGCTTTCGGATAATCCAGGGGATCGGGAGACTCTGCTGTCCACCCTGGCTCGGGTTGCGTGGCACTGGAGCAATCCGCATGAAAAGCCTCGCGGGGTGGGGATCCCGTTCAATGTCGTGCTTGCTTGTGACCCTGTCGAAGCAGAGAGCGTGCGGAGTGACATCGCGCGCCTCCGGGAAGGGCTGCCGGACTCTGGCGAGTGGTGGTGATCCGGGAGGGCGTCATGTTTCCCCTGATTCGCTGAGGAGGTGACGTGGACTGGCTCTCCGAAGAGGAGGAGTGCGTTCTTGTCAATGCCAGGGAAATGTCGCCCCTGTGGTCGGTGCTTGCCGACTGGACGGACAACGAGGAGGAGATGGACTGGGCGACTGCCGCTCCTGCCTTCGCCGAAATCATCGGCCGCTGGGAGAGAGCCGGTTATGTCGAGGTCTATCGAGGTGACGAGTGGCCGGCGCACGAGGGCGGGGAGCGCGTGACCGGCGAGCCTCTTGAGGAGATGCTTCGGCGTTCGTCCACTTGGGAGTACCGGGAAAGCCCTCCGGTGATTGGTTTGTTGGCGACGTCGGCGAGCTCGGCGCTTTCGTCGCCCCCACCACAGTGATGCCGTAGAGGGAGTCGCTGTTTGGTGCGATGAAAGGATCCATGAGATGTGGACTGATCTGCTGGTCGACTCTCGCGGAATTGAGAGAATCTACTCGGGGCGTCCGCCGGAGCTTGAATCAGTGCGTCTTCACGAGGTCGGACTGGACAGGGAAGGGCCGGCACTGAGGTTGCGGTTCGACTTGCCGGATTTTCCGGCTGATCCGCCGAAGAAGTGGACTGCTCTCAGCCATGACACGATCCAGATCGAGCTCTTGCTGGGCGGATTGCACGGCGTTGCCCTGGAAGGGTTCGGTAACGATCCTGTGGCCGACATCTTCTTGTGGCGGGATGGCCTGATCAAGGTGGAAGTGACATCAGCTGCAACGCAAATTCGCGCGTCCGGTGATTCCTTGTCTGTTTCAAAAGTATCTGCGTACAGTGAAGAGCGCCGAGGGAATGGCCTCTCGCGATGAAGTACGTTCCGCTGCCGCGCGTTGCACGAGCCGAGGTCGAGCGGATCGTGGCGTCCGGAACCGACACAGAGATCGGTGAGGCCCTCATCGGTGCTGCCATGACGAGTACGGAAAGAGGCTGGGTCGAGGAGTGCGCCATCCGTCAGTTGCACGACGGGGCACCGGAAGCGCGGAGGTGCGCAGCCCTCGCGCTTGGGCACCTGGCACGTATCCATGGAGCGATCGCCCCTGAAGCCGTCGAGCTCCTCGGAGCGCTCCTGGACGACCCCGTCACCGCTGGAGCCGCCGAAGACGCGTTGGACGACGTCGCGATGTTCGTGACGGCAGGGGACGTCGTACCCGGGAGTGCGTGATCGAGCCTGCTGAATACCCCGAAATCAGCTCGTGGGCGGCTGACTTCTCCCCCGGTTCCCTCGATCATCTCGACTTTCTCAAGTGCCGTAGCACGCTCGGTGAGTGGCTCGCCCTGTGCCGTGTCCTGTGGCCGTGATTCGTCGAGGACCGCGGTTGTGTCATCTGGGAGCGGCCCTACGACCGAAAGGGATTCGACGAGTGGTACCGACACCTCGATGGTGACACGCTAGCGGTCGAGCGGACGCTCAACCGCCTGGTTCTCGCGGATGTCATCGACTGTGGGAACACTCCCGAGGACGACGCTGCGCTCGTGGAGGTCGCCCGCGTCATCCGGAACACCTGGCATGCGGCTCTGTCTGCGGCTTACCCGGACAGGACCTTCGAGGTGACCGCCGACGATACCGACGACGGCCCTGTGGTGAGCTTTGCGCGTGCGCGATGAAACGAAAGAACTAGCTCTCTTGCAGGACCTCCCCCAAGTGTTTGCCTATCCGGCCGGCTTTCTCCGCGCCGTCGAATCAGGGCTCGTCGGACTGGAGCCCTGGTGGTTGCTGGAAGGGGAGAGCCTATGCACCCGCGTCGCCGGGCTTCGTGAGCGGTTTCCTGGACGCCGGCTCGTGCCCTTCGCTCGGCGTGAGGACAATGACGACGTCGCCTGCTGGGATCTCGACAGCGGAACGGTCCGTGTGATCCACGATTTCACGACGCCGGGGCGGGAGAACCGCCGGGAGTTCGTCACCTTCTACGACTGGCTGCGGGCGGCCGTGGAGGACTTCATCGAGTTCGGATGATTCGGATGAGTGCGCCTCACGCTTCACGCCGCATGCGCGCACGTAGGGCACGAGCACTCCGCGCACGTGCAGCGCGCACAGCTGTCACCCCCGCACGCCGCGCACTCGCACTCGGCGTGGAGGCACGTGGGGCAGGAGCAGTCGGAGCAGTCGCACACGGCGCAGGAGTCGGTGCAGTGGTCGCAGCGGCAGGTGGTGCACTCGTCGTAGTGGACGCCCTGGTCGGTGCGGTGCTCGCGGTGGACGTGTCCGTCATGGACGTAGTCGACGTGATCCCCGTGCACGACCGCATCGTGGCCGCAGCCGGGGCCGTGGGTGTGTCGGTGCTTCTCGGCGGGGCGGTGCTCGAGCGACAGGGTCACGGGACCACTCCTTGCGCGGAGAGACGGGTGTGCCAGCGTCGCACGGCTGTGGCGGAGGAGCCGCGATTCATCGCATGTCAGGCGGGCTTCATCACTCGATCGGCGGAGCGCGCTGAGCGCGATGCGGAGCGCTTCGCGCCGTTGCAGGGCTCGGACACGCCCCCCGATCTGTCCCGATTAGTCGTTTCTGGGGGTGAGTGCGCTCGTTGAACGCCTGCGAAGCGACGAGAGGAGAAGCGTTGTGCGTCGTCGGGTGAGTGGGGCCCTTGCCGTGGTGGCCGTGGCGGTCTGTTGCGGAGCGGGGATGGGGGTGACGGCCACGGCCGCGCAGGCGGCGGCCTCCGTACCGCTTCCCCGGGAACGGGCGGACGGCGGGCCGCCTTTCCCGTACCAGGACTGTCTCCAGGCCGCCAAACAGCACAAGGAGACCCCGGCCTACGCCAAATGGCACTGCGACGAGCTGGTGAAGAAGGGGTGGGTGAAGAAGCCGCCCACCGAAAAGCCGCATGAGAAGCCGCATGAGAAGCCACCGGTCGGGAAGCCCCACGAGAAGGCGCCCGTCGGGAAGCCGCACGGCAAGGCGCCCGTCGGGAAGCCGCACGGCAAGGCACCCGTCGGGAAGCCGCACGGCAAGGCGCCCGTCGGGAAACCGCAGGGGAAGCCGCACGGGAAGCCGCACGGTGAGAAGTCGCCCGTCGGCAAGCAGTCCGCCAGTAAGCCGCACGCCGCTCCTTCCCCCGGGCGGCCGAAGCGCTGAGCGTTCCGCAGGACGGAACCGCTGCTGAGCGGGGCTCACCTGCTTCTTCAGCCACGCGACCGGGGTGCCGGTCGAGCTTCCCGGACTGAGGAGAGACCCAAGGGAATCCCTCCGTCCGGGAAAGCGGGTGCCATGCGCGAGTAAGAAGATTCGCAGGTCACCACATGTTCACCTCGCGTCTCTACCCGCATAGACAGGGCGAGTGGTGTCATGCGCACAACAGCCCGATTCATCGGCCGGGCTCCGTACCTGCTGGGAGCAACCCATGCGCACCCCCTACCGCGCCGCAGCCACCGCGGCTGCCCTGGCGCTCGCCGCCACCGGACTCCTCACCACCGGAAGCGCGCACGCCGCGCCGCACGCCACCACGCCGCACGCCGCGCCCCGCCTCGCGCAGTCCTGCAGCCAGTCGCACCTGCCGCTGCCCGACTCGTCCTGCCAGCCGGGGGCGTACAACCCGGACGTCACCCAGGCCACGATCGGGTCGACGATCTGCGTGCCGGGCTGGACGAAGACGGTGCGCCCGCCGGCCTCGTACACCAACCGGCTGAAGGTCCAGCAGATAGGTGAGTACGGGTACACGGACACCGACACCGCCGACTACGAGGAGGACCACCTGGTCCCGCTCGAACTCGGCGGGGCGCCGAAGGACGCGAAGAACCTGTGGCCCGAGCCGCGGTACGGCAACGAGCAGGCCGGGGACAAGGACCACGTCGAGAACCGGCTGAAGACGGCGGTCTGCGGGGGCGAGGTCACCCTCGACGCGGCCCGCAGCGCGATCGCCACCGACTGGACGACGGCGTTGGCCGGCCTCGGCCTGGAATAGTCTCGGGTCTCGGGCCTCGGATATCGGGCCTCGGATATCTGTCAGACCGTCGACGTCGAGTTCCACGGAATGGTCCGCCAAGGGCTCTCCGCGTCCTTCGTGAGAATCCGATGCGGTTCGAGCACCTTGGTGTACCACTGGCCGAATTCCTCGGTGTCGAAGCGGAGGACTCGTCCCAGGGCGTAGCCCGCGGAGAAGTCCTCCCAGGACCGGTACGCCTCGTGGCACAGTTCGCCCGCGCGGAGAACGGCCTCTTCCGCCGCGGCGAACGGGCACAGCCGGGCGCTGAGCCCCCAGCGGGCGAAACCGACCGCGCGGCCGTAGTCGTAGCCGACGGCACTGCGGACGAATCCGTCCGGCGGGAGCAGGCCGTCGGCGCGGAACCGTGCCTCGTACCGGAGAATGCGGCCGATCAGTTCCTGGACGGTCTCCTCCACCTCGGCCGGGGCCTGAAGGTCGGCGAGTACGGCGGTGCAGGTGCGCCGCCACAGGCCTGTGTCGACTCGTCCGTCCCCTCTTCCTTCCATCTCCAGCGCGAGCTGTTGCCGGACGTCGAGGGCGAATTGCGGCTCCGGCGGGCTGTTGCGGCCCTCCAGCAGCGCGTCCAGCTGCTCCTGCCATTCGTGGGCCGTGGTGGTGCCCCACCATTCCCGGAGGGTCTTCACCTCGTTCCCGTACGAGTCGTAGACGTCACCGATCTCGTTCCACAGCACGCCATTGGCGACGGACAAATGCGCGCCGCACGCGAGCGCGTGGGCGAGCGGTCCCGTGCGCGGGCCGGTGTATTTCGTGAGCAGGCGCGTCGGCCGGGTGTCGGTGGGGAGCGAAGCGGTCGCCTCGGCCGCCGTCTTCCGCCATCTGCGCCGGTCCAGGGCGCTCGCCGTGAGCCGCATGAAGGCTGGCGTCCCCGGATTAACGTGCAGGGTGTAGCGCGATCCCGGCCAGATGGCCTCCAGTTCCAGCAACGACGTGCGGACGGCGACGAATTGCGCACGCCGGGGGAGCCGTTCACCCACGGTGCGTACGACGACGCACACGGAACCGTCGACGTCCTCGGTGGGGAAGTACGCGCGGCCGCCGCGTTTGTCCTGGTAGTCCTTCGGCACGTAATGGAAGAGGTCCGCTGTCGCGAGTATGCGCAGATAACCGCGGCGGTCCTTGTTCCGTACGGCTTCCAGCAGGGCCTCTTCTATCTCGGTGGCCGCCTGCCAGCGCGGGGTCCCGGCTCGTGCGCGGGGTCGATTCGTCACCGGTGAACCCTACTCAGGCCGGACCCGCGGAGTCCCGGGCCCGCCC
>NZ_JAINFC010000187.1 GCF_020740835.1 Streptomyces sp. UNOC14_S4 | reverse complement strand
GAGGAGGAGGGCGGGATCCGGGCGTCAGACGGTCCGCAGCACGCTGTCGGGCAGGTCGCGCCGCGCCCGGATGGGGGAGAAAAGGAGGATCAGCGCGCTCAGCGGCAGCAGGACCGTCAGGGCCAGCAGCGCGGGGCGCAGGCCCAGCGCGGTGCCGAGTGCCCCGCCGACGAGGGCGCCCAGCGGCATGGTCCCGTAGTTGAGGAACGCCGAGCTCGCGGTGACGCGGCCGAGCACGTCCGCCGGGCAGTAACGCTGGATGAAGCCCGACTTGATGACGTTGCCGGCCACGATGCCGGTGCCCACGGCGGCGCTTCCCACGATGTACAGCACCAGGCCCGGGCCGGGCGCGGTGAGCGCGATCAGGGGGGCGAGGGACAGCAGGCCCAGCTCGAAGAGGAGGAGTGCCCGGCCGGTGCCGATCCGGTCGGCCGTCCGCCGTACCACCAGGGTGCCGAGGACGCCGCCGATCCCGCCGATCGAGGAGATGGCCCCGATCGTCCCGGAGGGCAGGCCGATGTCCCGGACGAGGAAGACGACCACAATGGACTGATACGCCGTCAGGAACAGGTTGGCGGCGGCCCCGAACAGGGTGAAGCTGCGCAGGTACGGGTCCCGGACGACGAGCCGGAGCCCTTCGCCGACCTCCCGCAGCAGGGCGCCGCGGACGCGTTCCACCGGCTCCGGCAGCGGCTCGCGCACCCGGATCCGGGCCACGCAGACCAGGGAGACGAGGAAGGTCACGGAGTTCACCAGCAGTCCGCCGACCGCGCCCGCGAACTGGGCGACGAGGCCGCCGGAGCCGACTCCGACCAGTTGGGCGGCCGAATCGCTGCCGTGCAGTTTGGCGGTCCCCTCGACGCGGTCCCGTGGTGCGAGGAGGGTGGGGAGGTAGGCGACGTACGCGGTCTCGAAGAACACCGCGGCGGTGCCGGTGACGAGGGCGACGGCCATCAGCTGGCCGAGGCCCAGGAGGCCGAGCCAGGCCGCCGCGGGGACGCTCGTGAAGAGGACGAGGCATATCGCGTCGCAGGCGAGCATCACCGGCCGCCGCCGCATCCGGTCGACCCAGGCCCCGACGGGGAGTCCGATGATCAGCCAGGGCAGCCAGCCCGCCGCGTTGAGCAGGCTCACCGTGAAGGCGTCGGCGTCCAGCGCGGACACCGCGGCGAGGGGCAGCACGAGGCCGGTGACCGAGGCGCCGAACGCCCGCATGGTCTCGCCGGTCCACAGCATCCGGAAGTCCCGGTGCCGGCGCAGCAGTCCCCCGCGCACGGTTTCCGCGCCCCGCTCGCACTGCCGCAGTTCCTCGGTCATGTCGACGGTGGCTCCTTAGCGGCACGGGTGGGGGGTGGGCCGCCGGGTGATCGTTTCCGGCCCGGTGACTGCCATGCTTCCGGAGCCCGTTCCACGTCCGATCGACGTGGCGTCTACGGATCCGGCGCGGCGTCTACGCGCACGTAGAGAGGCTGACCGTGCGGTCAGGGCCGGGATGCGATCACTCGTGATCGGCGCTGCCATGGAGGGATGAGCACGATCGGGCCGCGTCCCGCCGACGGGACGGCGCCGGGTGGGGCGGGCAGGCGCCTGCATGCCTTCTTCGAGGCGGCCTGCGACCGTGCGGCGGCGGCGACGGCGCTGGAGTGCGGGCGGCACCGGCTCACGTACGCCGAGCTGGACGCGCGCGCCAACCGGCTCGCCCACCACCTGCGCGGGCTCGGTGTCGGCGAGGGGTCGCGGGTCGCGCTGCTGCTCCCGCGCTCGGTGGACATGTACGCGTCCCTGCTCGGGGTGGGCAAGGCCGGTGCGGCGTTCGTGCCGGTCGACCCGGCGTCGCCGCCGGACCGGGTCGGCTACATCGCCGGGGACGCCGACGTCGACCTGCTGCTCACCTCGTCCGCGCTCGCACCGGCCCTGACGGGCCTGTCCTGCCCGGTGGTCGACCTCGACGCGAGCGCCCGCGCGCTGGCCGCCGCCCCCGCCGCGCGCCCGGCGCCCGCCGCGCCCGCGCACGGGCTGCGGGACGACGACCCGATCGCGTACATCATGTACACCTCCGGTTCGAGCGGCAGGCCCAAGGGCGTGCAGATCGCCCAGTCGAGCATCTGCAACTTCGTCGGCATCGTGCCCGGGCTGTACGACGTGCGGCCGCACGACCGGGTCCACCAGGGCATGACCATCTCCTTCGACTTCTCCATCGAGGAGATCTGGCCGACGTGGTCGGTCGGCGCCACGCTCGTCGCCGGGCCGACGGGCGCCGGGCAGTTCGGCGCCGAGCTCGCCGACTGCCTGGAGCGCCACCGGATCACGGTGCTGTACTGCGTGCCCACGCTGCTGGCGACGATCCCCCGGGACCTGCCGCTCGTCCGCAGCATCATGGTCGGCGGCGAGGCCTGCCCCGCCCGGCTCGTGGAGCGGTGGAGCAGACCGGGGCGGCGCATCCTCAACACCTACGGGCCGACCGAGGCCACGGTCACCGCGACGGTGGCGGAGCTGCTGCCGGGCCGCCCCGTGACCATCGGCAGGCCGCTGCCGACGTACTCGGTCGTCCTGCTCGACGAGGAGCGCCACCCGGTGCCCGACGGCACGGTCGGCGAGATCTGCATCGGCGGCCCCGGCGTCGCCCGCGGCTACGTCGGACGGCCCGAGCTGACGGCCGACCGGTTCGTCGAGCACCCGCTGGCGCCCCCGGGCAGCAGGCTCTACCGCACCGGCGACCTGGGCCGCGTGACCCCGGACGGGGAACTGGAGTACCTGGGCCGGGCGGACGCCGAGGTGAAGGTGCGCGGCCACCGCGTCGACCTGGGCGAGATCGACAACGTGCTGCTGGAGGACCCGGGCGTGGCCGAGGCGGCCACCGCGCTGACGCCCTCGCCGAACGGCGACGGGGGCGGTGGCGGCGAGCTGTCCGCGTACGTGGTGCCGACGCCGGATGCCGCAGGCCAGGGCACAGCCCTCGTCGCCCGGCTGCGCGAGCACGCGCGGCGCAGGCTCCCGGCCTACATGGTGCCCTCCTTCGTGGACGTCCTCGCCGAGCTGCCGACGATGCCCAGCGGCAAGGTGGACCGCGGCAGACTGCCCGCCCCGACCGGCCGCCGCCTGGTGGGCGGCGGCGACGTCGTGCCCCCGCGCGACGAGCCGGAGACGCGGCTGCGGGACGCCTGGGCGGACGTCCTCGGCATCGCGCCCGAGGACCTGTCCGTGGAGGCGGACTTCTTCACCGACCTCGGCGGGCACTCCCTGCTCGCCGCCCAGGTGGTGTCGCTGCTGCGCGGCCGGGGCGACGGCGCGGGCCCCGCCCCCACTCTGCGCGACCTCTACGCACACCCGACCGTGCGCGGCCTCGCCGCCCGGCCGGCCGCCGGGGCGGACGCCGCGGTCCCGGCCGTGCCGCCGCGCGCGGAGCCGATCCGCCACGGCGACCGCCGTGTCGCGGCCGCGGGCGCCGCGCAGGCCGGGGTGATCTATCTGCTCCTGCTGATGCTCACCCTGCCGGTGTCGTGGGCGCTCGGCCGGGACGACGGCTCGCTGTCAAGCAACACCACCGTGCAGTTCGCGGTCTGTCTGCTCATCAGCTGGTTCGGCGTGCGCTGGATCGCGCCTGCCGTGCTCGTACGCCCCCTCGCCGCGAGCGTCCGGCCCGGCCGCCACCCGCTGTGGGGCAGGACGTACGTGCGGCTGTGGGCGGTGAACCTGCTGCTGAGCGTCAGCCCGCTGCACGTGCTCGGCGGCTCGCCCATGATGGGCGCCTATCTGCGGCTGCTGGGCGCCCGCGTCGGGCCCCGTACGACGATCGCCACGAACGTGGTCTCCCTGCCTTCGCTGTTGCGCGTCGGCGCCGACACCGCCGTCGGATACGGCGTCACACTGCGCCCGTGGCGGGTCGAGGACGGCTGGGTGACGGTCGCCCCGATCGAGATCGGCCCGCGCGCGTACGTGGGGGCGAACGCCGTCGTCGAACCCGGCGCGCGCGTGGGCGCCGGTGCGGGCCTGGGCGAACAGTCCGTCGTCGGCCAGGGCCAGGACGTGCCCGACGGCGCCCGCTGGGCCGGCTCGCCACCCCGCCCCGTGGCGGCGCTCGCGCCGGACGTCGAGGCCATGCTGCGCTCCCCCGCCGACGCGGACGAGTGGCGGGCCCGGCACCTCGTGGCGGCGCTGGCGGGCCTGGTGTTCCTGGAGGCCACGCTCGTGTTGGTGCTCGTGCCGAGCGTCGCCCTGGCGTGGTGGGCGTTCCTGCGCTGGGACGGCTGGGCGGGGCTGCTGGCCGTCGTGCTGTCCGGTCCGGTGTTCGTCCTGACCGTCTGCTGCGTGGTGGCCCTGGGCAAACGCCTGGTCCTGTCGAGCACACCGGTGGGCATCCACCCCGCGCGCTCCGCGCTGGGCGTGCGCAAGTGGGTGGCGGACAAGCTGCTGGAGTTCAGCCTGCTCCTCACCAACTCGCTCTACGCCACGCTCTACACGGTGCCGTGGCTGCGGCTGCTCGGCGCGCGGGTCGGCCGGGGCGCCGAGGTGTCGACCGCCGCGCACCTCGACCCGGACCTGCTCACCCTCGACGACGGCAGCTTCGTCGCCGACATGGCCAGCATTGGCGCGGCGGCCTACGCGGGCGGCCGGGTCTCCTTCGGCCCCACCGAGGTGGGGCGCCGCGCCTTCGTCGGCAACGCCGCGTTCGTACCGGCCGGGACGCGCCTGGAACCCGGCTCCCTCGTCGGGGTCGGCACGGTGCCGCCCGAGGAGAGCGTCCCCGCGGGGACGTCGTGGCTGGGCTCGCCCGCCTTCCACCTGCCCGTGCGGCAAAGCAGCGGCTCGTACCCCGAGGAACTGACCTTCCGGCCGACGCGCAAGGCGGTGCTCCACCGCCTGGGCGTCGAGTTCTTCCGCGCCACGATGCCCGCCTCGGTGCTGGGCACGAGCGTCTACGCGTACGTGCTGGCGCTGACCGGCGTCGTCCACCTCACGGGCCTCGCGGCACCGCTGCTCGTCGCGCCCCTGCTGCTGATGGGCTCGGGGCTCGCGACGATCGCGTACTGCGCGGCGGTCAAGCGCCTGGTCATCGGCGTCTACCGGCCCCGGGTCGAACCGCTGTGGAGCCACTTCGTACGCCGCACCGAATTCGTCACCGGCCTCTACGAGGCGGCGGCGGTACCGGCCGGGGTGGGCGCCCTGACCGGGACGCCGCTCCTGCCGCCCGTGCTGCGCTGGTTCGGCGCCCGCATCGGCAGGCGCGCCTGGATCGGCACCACCTACCTCACCGAGTTCGACCTGGTGGAGGTCGGCGACGACGCGGCGGTCGGCATGGGGGTGTCCCTGCAGACCCACCTGTTCGAGGACCGGGTGATGAAGATGTCGACGGTGACCGTGGAGTCGGGCACGAGCATCGGCACCCGGGCGATCGTGCTCTACGGGGGCGTGGTCGGCGAGGGCGTCCGGCTCGGCGCGCTCTCCCTGCTGATGAAGGGCGAGACCCTCACGCCCGGCACGAGCTGGAGCGGCATCCCCGCCCAGGGGGTGGGAGGAACATGACGGACCGTCCGCTCGCGCTCGTCTACCGCGGCCCGGCCTCGCTCCCGGGCTGCCCGGAAGCGGTGGCCTCGCTGCTCGCCTCGGGCCCGTGGGGGCTGGACGTGCGCTACACCGGCCCCAAGGAGGACGTGCCGCTGTCGGCCGAGTCGCTGGCCGCGGCCCGGGTGTACGCCCAGCCGGGCGGCGGCACCCTGTCCCGCGCCTACCGCAAGCTCAGACGGCAGCGCGAGGCCCTCCGCGGCTGGGTCCGGGGCGGGGGCCGCTACCTGGGCTTCTGCCTGGGCGGCTATCTGGCCGGGGCCACCCCGGGGTTCGCCCTGCTGCCCGGCGACACCGACCAGTACATCGTCTCGCCCGGCGCCACGGTCCACCACGACGGCAACACCCTGGTCGAGGCGGAGTGGCGCGGTCTGCCGCGCACCCTGTTCTTCCAGGACGGCCCGTACTTCGTCCTCGACGAGGGCGCGGACGCCACCGTCCTGGCCACCTACACCAACGGCACGCCCGCCGCGGTCGTCGCCCCCTTCGGCGCGGGCCGCGTCGGAGTCGTGGGCCCGCACCCCGAGGCGACCGACGACTGGTACACCGACGCGGGCCTCCCGGTCCACCGCACGTGGGACCTGGCGATCGACTTCGTAGCGGCCACGCTGGAAGGCGCCCCGTAAGGGGCGCGGGGAACTGCGCGATCAACCACAACGAACCCGCAGCCGCGCGCGCAGCGCAAGAGGCACCCCGGTGGGCGCACCCACCCACCGGCAGTTGCAAACCCCACTCAACGAAGCATTCGGCAGAGGACACTACTCAACGAGAAAGTCGGCGCCCCACTGCGGAAGGACGTCCGATGCACCCGTTCCGTGGCACGTTCGTCTCCCTCGGCCTCATACTCGCCCTGACCGTCACAACGGCCCCGGTACGGGCCGACGCGCCCACGCCCGGCGCACCCGGCGCGGGCGACCCCCTTTTCCCCCTGGACGGCAACGGCGGCTACCACGCCCTCCACTACGGCCTCGACCTCTCCTACGAGCCGGCCACCGCCCACCTCGACGCCGAAGCCGTCGTCACCGCCCGGGCCACGCAGGACCTCTCCCGCTTCGACCTGGACCTTTCCGGCCTGACCGTACGCTCCGTGCGCGTCGGCTCCGAGCCCGCCGCGTTCCGCCGCGAGGGACAGGAGCTGGTCATCACGCCGCGCACCCCGCTGCGCCGCGGCCAGGTCTTCCGCACCACGGTGACCTACGACGGGAAACCGGAGGCGGTCAACGAGCCGGGAGACCCGTACGACGGCTGGAACGTCACCGACCACGGCGCCTTCGTGGCGGGCGAACCGCAGGGCAGCCGCGCCTGGTTCCCGTTGAACAACCACCCTTCGGACAAGGCCGCGTTCGACGTCACGATCACCGTTCCCGAGGGCTATACGGCCGTCTCCAACGGCAGACTCGCCGGTCTGCGCACCCGGCACGGGCACAGCACCTTCCACTGGCACAACCCCGAGCCGATGGCGGGCTACCTCGCCACGGCCACCATCGGGAAATTCCGGACGGAGAGTTACCGCACCCGCTCGGGGCTGCCCGTCTACAACGCCGTGGACCCGCGCGAGGCCGCGGCCTCCGCCCCCGTGCTCAAGCGCCTGCCGGAGGTGCTGGAGTGGGAGAGCGGCTTGTTCGGCCCCTACCCGTTCGGCGCCGCGGGGGCGATCGTGGACCATGCCCCGCAGATCCCGTACTACGCCCTGGAGACGCAGACCAGGCCGCTCTACTGCAAGGCGCCGACCATCGTCACGCTCGTGCACGAGACGGCGCACCAGTGGTTCGGCGACTCCGTCAGTCTCTCGCGCTGGCAGGACATCTGGCTCAACGAGGGCTTCGCCACATACGCGGAGTGGCTGTGGGCCGAACAGCACGGCGGCCCCAGCGCCCAGCAGGCCTTCGACGACGCGTACGCCAAGCCCGCGACCGACCCCGTGTGGGCGTTCCCGCCCGCGCTCCCGGCGGACTACACCCACCTCTTCGACGACCCGGTCTACACGCGCGGGGCGATGGCCCTGCACAAGATCCGCACGCTCGTCGGGGACCACGCGTTCTTCGACGTGCTGCGCGCGTGGGCGACACGCCACCGCGACGGGCACGGCACCACGGCCGAGTTCACCGGCCTCGCCCGTGCCGTCTCCCACAAGGACCCCGGGCCCACTGTCGCCACCTGGCTGTACGGGAAGGGCAAACCCGCACACCCGTGAGCCCGTGAGCCTCTGAGCCTCTGAGCCTCTGAGCCCTTGAACCGCCGCCCCGCGTCGCACGCTCCCGACGACCCTGGAGGGCAGCCGTGGAAGGCCGTTCCGACCGCGAGACCCTGCGCTTCGGCATCCATTCGGGACAGCAGTACGCCGATTTCCCCGGACTCCGCTCCCTGTGGCAGGCGGCGGAGTCCCTGGGGTACGACTGGGTGTCTCTCTTCGAGCACTTCCGTCCGCGGATCCTCGGCCCCGACGGGCCGTGCCTGGACGGTATGACCGCGCTGTCCGCCCTGGCCGCCGTCACCGGCAGGGTGCGCTGCGCCATGCTGGTCACACCGGTGACCTGGCGGCACCCGGCGCTGCTGGCCGTCGCCGCCGCGACCGTCGACCACGTCTCCGGCGGACGCCTGGAGCTGGGCCTCGGCGCGGGCGGCGACGACCTCGCGTTCCGGCAGTACGGCATCGAACAGCCGCCACCGGCCACGCGCCTGGAACGGCTCGACGAGGCGTGCCGGGTCCTGCGGGCCCTCTGGGACGGCGGCCCCGCCGACTTCACGGGCAAGCACTTCACCCTGCGCGAGGCGTATCTGTGCCCGGTCCCGGTGCAGGCACGGCTTCCCCTGGTGATCGGCGGGGCGGGAGCGGGCACGCTGCGGGCCGCCGCCGAGCACGCGGACGTGTGGAACTGCCTGGCGCTGCCGCCCGCCGCCTACCGCGCCGCCGCCGACACCCTCGCCGCGCACTGCGCGCGGACCGGCCGGGATCCGGCGGAGATCCGCAGATCGGTCACCTTCCGCGCCGTCCTCACCCCCGACGCGGCCGCCGCCCGCCGGGCCCGCGCCGCCCTGGCCGACAGCACGGACGGCCGCTCCGCCGACCTGCCCGAGTACATCGCCTTCGGCAGCGCGCAGGAGTGCCTCGACCGCCTCGCGCCATATCTGGGGCTCGGCGTAAGGGACTTCCTCCTCGCGGTCCGGCCGCCGCCGGACCTGGCGACGGTCGAACGCTTCATCACCGAGGTGGCGCCCGCCCTGCGCGAGGAGGCCCGGCGATGGACCGTCTGATCTGGCGCACCGCCGACGACCCGCTGCCGGTGCACGCCCTGGTCGAGTCCTCGGACCGGGCCGCCGCGCGGCGCAGCGGCACCCCGCCTCCGCGCAGACGGCACGCGTCGACCCGTTTCCTCGTCGCCCGCGGGCTGGTCCGGCTGGGCACGGAGGACGGCGTGCCGGTCGTGACCGTCACCGTCGGCCCTCTGCCCTCGTTCGACTCCTCCTCGCTCGACCCGGCCGAGGGCGCGCTGCCCGGGGCCGAACGCCCCTGGTACATGCAGCGCCTGGCCGTGACTCCCGCTCACCCGGACCCGCTCCTGGGCGTCCGGGCGGTCCGGCACGCGATGTCCCTGGCCGCCGGGGCGGGCGCGGACGCGCTGCGCGCGGAGGCCAATCCCGACCTCTCCGACGTGCTGGAGATGCTGTGCTCCCTGGGCTTCGCCCGCTACGGCACCATCGACACGGGACCACTGCGCCGCACCTTCCTCCACCTGCCCCTGCGGGGACGGCCGTGACGGCGGCCGTCACCTCCTGGAGCCGCGCCGTCGGCCGCACGTCGGCAGGAGCGGAACCGGCCCGCACGGTGCACGAGTACGGGCTGGACAACGGGCGGCTGCGGGTGGCGGTGTGGAGCTACGGGGCCACCCTGGTGGAGGTGTCCGTGCCCGGCCCGGCCGGAAGGGTGCCTCCCCGCACGAACCTCGTGGTCCGGCTGCCCTCGCTCGCCGCCTACGAACGCCGCGCGGACCGCGCCTACGTCGGCTCCACGCTGGGGCGCTTCGCCCGGATCGTCGCGGGCGGCCGCGCCGACATCGCGGGACGGCGCCACCGGCTCGTGACCGGCGAGGGCGGCCACCATCTCCACGGCGGCGCCGAGGGATTCGACGCCCGGGTGTGGAGCGGGCGGGCGCACTCCGGCCGGGGCCGCGGCCGGATCGTGCTCACCCTGGTCAGCCCGGACGGCGACCAGGGCTACCCCGGCACGCTGCGCTGCACCGCGACCTTCGAACTGCGGGCCGACGACCGCCTCGTGGTGCGCTACGAGGCGGTCACCGACCGGCCGACCCTGTACGGCCCGACGCTGCACGCGTTCTGGAACCTCGCCGGGGGCGGGCCGGTGGACGGCCACGTCCTCGCACTGGACGCCGACACGCTGATCGAGGCCGACTCCCGCTTCGTACCGACCGGACGACTGCTGCCCGTACCCGGCTCCGCGGTGGACCTCGGGCCGCGCGGCGGCATCGGGGGCTCCCGGCTCGACCACTGCGTCGCGCTGCGCGGCGCGGCCCCCGGGGCCGTCCTGCGGGACCCGGGCAGCGGCAGGGCCCTGCTGCTGCGCACCGACCAGCCGGGGCTCGCCCTCTACACGGGCGAGCGGCTGCCGGAGCCGCGGTCCGGGATCTGCCTCCAGCCCGGCGCCTGGCCTGACGCCCCCAACCAGCCCGCTTTCCCCTCCGCCCTCTTGTCCCCCGGAAGGATCCACCGCCATGTCACGACGTACTCCCTCACCGGAATCGGCCACCGCCGCTGACGGCATCGCCGCAGGCCGGACGCTGTACGGCGTGCTCCACCTCCCGCCGATGCCGGGAACCCCGTTCCACGTACCGGGCTCGCTGTCCGCCGCGATCGACGACGCCGTCCGGGACGCCGAGGCACTGCGGGACGGCGGCGCGGACGGGGCCCTTCTCCAGACCGTGGACCGGGTCTACAGCACGGAGGACGAGGCCGACCCCGCCCGGGTGGCCGCCATGACCCGGTACGTGACGCGGGTCGCCGACGCGGTGGGCGACGGCTTCCCGCTCGGCGTCCAGATCATGCGGCACGCCGTGAGCGCCTCCCTGGCCGTGGCCAAGGTGACGGGCGCGGCCTTCGTCCGTGCCGACGCGATCGTGGGGGCCACGCTGTCCACGCACGGGCGGGTGGCGCCCGACCCCCTGCGCATCATGGGTTACCGCAGGGCTCTGGACGCGTTCGACGTCCAGCTGATCGCCGACGTGGACTCCATGCACTTCAGTTGGGAGGGCGGCACGGAGACGACGGGCGGGGTGGCCCGCCGGGCGCTGTTCGTGGGCGCGGACGCGGTCTGCGTGGCCCACCCCGACGAGGCCACGGCCCTCGCCAGGATCGCGGACGTCCGGGACCGGGTCCCCGAGGCACGGATCATGCTGGGCGGTTTCCTCACCCACGAGAACGCCGCCCGGCTGCTGGCCGACGCGGACGGCGCCTTCGTCAGCGGCTGTCTGACGGCCCCCGACGGCCGTGTCGTGACCGACCGCGTACGACGGTTGGCGGACACGGTGCGCGAGGGCCGCCGGTGAACGGCCGCGCGTACACGCTCGACGAGGTCCGGCGGCAGACCGCCGCCCTCCCCCACGACCTGCCGGTCCTGTCGGAGGCGGCCCGCGCCGGCGCGGAGCGCGCGGTGCGGCGGACCGGACCGGCCGGGCGGGTGGTCCTGCTCGGCAGCGGGGACTCGCTGTTCGCCGCGCAGGCGTCGCTCCGGTCCTTCACCGGTGCCGGGACCGGGTGCGTGGCCATGTCCGCCACGGAGTTCCTGACGGAGTTCCGGTACGCGGACGGTGTACGGACCGTGGTGGTGGGCGTCTCCGCCTCGGGCGGCAACCCCGCCGTGGCCGCCGCGCTCCGCCGGGCGCGCCACGACGGCCGCGCGACCGTGGCCGTCACCGGGCACCCCGACAGCCCGGTCGCCCTGGCGGCCGGGACGTCCGTGGTGGCCGACCCCGGCCCGTGCGCGCCGTCCCCCGGTATCCGGACCCACCAGGCGAGCCTGCTGTCCCTGCTGCACCTGGCACAGGCCCTCGGGGGCGCTTCTGCCGCCCCCGGCGACGTGGCGGAGCTCGCCCGGGCTCAACTGCGGACGATCGCCCTGGCGGAGGCGTCCGCGGGCGAGGTGGCCGGTCTGCTCGCCCCGGCGCCGGTGGTGTGGGTCGTGGCCGCCACCGGGGCACTGGGCACCGCCCGCTACCTCGCCGCGAAGCTCACCGAGACCGCGGGGGTCCCCGCGCTCGCGGTGGAGCCGGAGGAGTGGTGGCACGTCCACCGGTTCGGGCACGACGCCGCACACCCGGTGCTGTTCCTGCTCACCCCGGGGCCCGGCAGGGCAGCGGCACTGGAGACGGCCCGGCGGACGGCGAAGCGGCACCGCCTGATCGTCATCGCGGAGCACGGGGACGACCAGGCCCGCGCGGCGGCCACCGTGGTCGTGCCCGTCGCAGACGGCGCGACCGGGGCCGCGCGTCCACTGCTCGACGCCGTCGTCGCGGGACCGCTGGCTCTCGCGCTGGCCCGGACCCTGGGACGGCTGCCGTTCGCCCGCCGGTGACCCGGCGGGCCGCATGGGTGTCAGGACCCGATCCGCAGCCGCTTGAGGTGTCGTGCGACGGTGCCCGCGGCCGCCCCGGAGGTGCGGGTCCGGCCATGGAAGTGGCGGGTGTTGTCGATCACGACGACCCGCCCCCGTGTCCAGGTCAATCCGCGTGCCTCGCCGCCGTACATGGCCGCGTACAGCGCGCGCAGGGCGTTGTCCACGGCGGCCGGGGCGGTGCCGGAGGGGCCGTCGTAGGACCAGGCGAGCGGGGCTCCCAGGAAGTCGCGCACGCAGAACACCGGCCGTCCCGCCTCCTGGCGCAGGATGGTGGGCACCTCGCCCGGCCGGTCGTAGCGGAGCCGCGCGAGGACGTCCCGTACGGGCGCGGGCAGGGCCGCGTGGACGCCCGCCATCGGGACGACGACCGTCTGCGCACAGCGCCCGTCGTCCCCCGGGGACACGCACATCAGCACGATGTGACGCGGCTGGGCGCGCACGGGCGCGCCGCTGCTCTCGCTGTGCAGGGTCAGCGCGTTGGCGGCGAACGGCTGGACGGCCGGGTCGTCCGTGAGGGCGGCGCCCGAGCGCAGGTTGAGGATCACCCGGTCCTCGACCCGCGCCCGGACGTCCGGGGACAGCTCGGGCCGGGCGGTGCCGAGTACGCGGCCGAACGTCAGGAACTCGGCGTTGTCCATCGGCCGGTCGAGGTCCGTCACGGCGAAGCCGTACGGGTCCAGCCGTTCCGCCAGCGCGGCCGCCGCGGTGGCCTCCGGCTCGGTGGCCCGTCCCCGCAGCGGGGCGGGGGCGGGTGCCGGGTGGGTCCGCCCGCTCTCCAGC
>NZ_JAINFC010000186.1 GCF_020740835.1 Streptomyces sp. UNOC14_S4 | reverse complement strand
GCGCAGGTGCCCGCTCACCGGGCGATCGAGCGGGACGACGCGGCCGTCGAGGTGTGGAAGGACGAGGTGTGGCCGCGGGTAAAAGCACCGCGGCGGACCTGGGCGCCTACATCTGCTTCGAGGACGAAGCGGGCCAGGGGCTGAGGCCGCCGAAGGGACGTACCTGGGCACCGCGCGGCCAGACCCCGGTGATGCGGGTGCGCGGCAGCAACCGGGGCCGGGTCTCCGTGGCCGGCGTCGTGTGCTTCAAGCCCGGTACGCGGTCGCACTTGTTCTACCGGCTGCACGTGTGGCGCGGGCGCAAGGGCGAGCGCAAGAGCTTCGCCTGGCGGGACTACCGCGACCTGATCGTGCTCGCGCACCACCAGCTCGGCGCCCCGATCGTGTGGGTGTGGGACAACCTGAATGTGCACCTGACCGGCGAGCTCGCGGACTTCATCGCGGAGAACGAGGCGTGGCTCAGGGTGTTCCAGCTGCCCTCCTACGCTCCCGACCTCAACCCGGCCGAGGGGGTGTGGTCCCTGCTCAAACGGTCGCTGGAGAACTTCGCCGCCGCCAACATCGATCACCTCGTCCGCGTCATGAAGCGCAAGCTGAAGAAGGTCCAGTACCGCCCGCACCTGCTCGACGGCTGCCTCGCCGAGACCGGCCTGATCATCGAGCCACCTTGACCAACCCACCCGCCATCACGAGTTCAACCTCAGTAACTGCCAAGCAGGCCCAGTACATGAAGCGCGGCAAACCCGCGCGTCGGCCCGAACTGCTGAACCAGGACGACCACGTCATCCTCAGCACCTACGGGTCGGAGTACCGCGGCATCGTCCAGTACTACCTGCTGGCCGGCGACGTCTTCCGGCTCGCCCGGCTCCAATGGGTCATGGAGACCTCGATGCTGATGACGCTCGCCAACAAGCATCGCTCGACGGTGTCAACGATGGCC
The DNA here is from genome assembly GCF_020740835.1 of Streptomyces sp. UNOC14_S4. Classification (GTDB taxonomy): domain Bacteria; phylum Actinomycetota; class Actinomycetes; order Streptomycetales; family Streptomycetaceae; genus Streptomyces. The sequence continues at coordinate 12,118 of NZ_JAINFC010000186.1, read as the reverse complement.
CGCAAGTACGCGGCCACCATCGAGACACCGCACGGGCCACGCAAGTGCTTCGAGGCCCGCGTCGAACGCACCGGCAGGAAGCCACTGGTCGGACGGTTCGGCGGGATCCCGCTGCGACGGAACAAGAAGACGGTCATCAACGACTGTCGGCTGGCCCCGGTCAACACCAAACGCAAGGAGTTGGTCACCCGGCTCCTCGCCGGACGGTGCGAGGCATGCGGACGTGTCGACGCGGTGGAGGTCCACCATGTCGCCAAGCTCGCGGACCTCGGACGACCGGGCAACCGGCCGCCATGGGCAGATCTCATGGCCGCACGACACCGCAAAACCCTTGTGGTCTGCGGAACTTGCCACGCGGACATCCATGGCAAACGTCCCGCCCCAGCACTCGCGGAGTAGTCACTGGAGAGCGACGTGCGGGGAAAGCTCGCATGCGTCGTTCGGGCTGGGGGCCGTGGGAAAAGGACCTGCTCAGCAGGCACCTCGCCGACGGCCCACCAGTACTTTGTGGCAGAACCTGGGCGACGCCGCCGAACGGTTCGCCGCCCGGCTCCGCCCGCAATGGACCCCGCCCCAGCCGGAAAAACCCCAGGTCACGGTGCCGGAGAAGCCCGAGGGCCTGCGAGCCCAGCGGATCCGTGAACGTCACGCCGCCGTGCACGTGCTGATGAACAAGGGGATGAGTGTCGGCGGCATCGTCGCCGAACTCCGGCTCGATCCCAAGACCGTCCGCAAGAACATGCGAGCGGCCACCGCGGAGGAGCTGATCGGCTCCCGCCCGACTGGTCGGCAGAGCAGCCTCGATGGCCATGCCGCCTACCTCGCCGCCCGCTGGGCCGAGGGCTGCACCAGCACCAGCCGCCTCCACCGTGAACTCGCCGACCGCGGACTGACCGTCAGCGAGCGGACCGTCCGCCGCTTCCTGCTGAGGCTCCAGGAGAACGCCAAACCCACCACCCGCCCGCCCGTCCCGAAGGTCCGCGAGGTGACCAGGCTGATCCTCACCCACCCCGACAACCGGTCCGAAGCCGACCGCGTCATCCTCAAGGAACTCCGCGACCGCAGCGACGACTTGGACGCCGCCTGCCAGCTCGTCGCACGCTTCGCCGAGATCCTCGTCCACCGCCAGGGCCAGGAGAAACTCGAGCAGTGGACCCGCGACGCCGAGCAGAGCCAGCACCCTGAGCTGCGAGGATTCACCTCCGGGCTCCGCAAGGACTGGGACGCGGTCATGGCCGGCCTCACCCTGTACTGGAACTCCGGCGCCGTCGAAGGCCACGTCAACCGCATCAAGATGCTGAAGCGGCAGATGTTCGGCCGCGCGAAGCACGACCTCCTCCGCAAACGCGTCCTCCTCACCCGATGAAGATCAACAAGGAGGGATCACGGAAATCGCGACAGAGCCATCTTGACCTGTCCGCTCTCATCGAGCATGTCCGTGGTCCCCGCGGGCGCGGGGGTGTTCCCGTGACGGTGCCCGTCCGGTCGACGTAGTGCTCGTGGTCCCCGCGGGCGCGGGGGTGTTCCCCGGACCATGCCGGACGACGTGGTCCGCGTCCAGTGGTCCCCGCAGGCGCGGGGGTGTTCCCCAGGTGATCGTGCACATTGTGTGCGACCCGCAGTGGTCCCCGCGGGCCCGGGGGTGTTCCGCGCAGCACGCCCGGCCCGGCAGCTACCCACCCGTGGTCCCCGCGGGCGCGGGGATACCCCCTTCCCCCCCGGTGGCCGGGCCCGAGCCGGCGTAATGGTCCCCGCATCCGCGGGGATGCTCCTCCCTCCGCCAAGCCGGGCGATGTTCGCTTGCTTGTCGACCCTGCCCGCAGGGATGGCACCTGGCGGACAAGCTCATCGGCAAGACGCTCGCGACAGCCTCAACTCCAAGTCTGCGGAGGACACGCCACCTCGTATCTGGCCGCTCTATATCAGAGCAGTACGCCGTCCTGAGTGTTTTCGCAGCTCACAACCGATTGTCAGTGCCCGCCTCTACGCTCCCTGATCAGCACACGACTGGCTGTACGTGGAGGAGCGAGCGCTGTGAACGTTCAGGAGCTGAGCGAGCGATACGGGGCGCAGGTGTCGGCCGGGCTGGAGACGCTGTGGGCGAAGTCGAAGGAACGCGCCGGCGGGCGGACCAGTTTGCTGGTGGCGCATCTTCTGGACACGGCAGCGGTCGCGGAACTGTTATGGGACCGCTACTTGCCGCCCGTGACGCGGGCGGCGCTGGACGAAGTTGCGGGAGGTGCAGGGCAAGGGCGTCGGCTGTTCGTCTGGCTGTGTGGGGTGCACGACTGCGGGAAGGCGACGCCGGCGCATCAGCGCCTGTGGCCCGAGGGTGCCGAGACAGTACGACGTACCGGTCTGACTTGGGAGAAGCGGGCGGCCAAGTCTGGTGCAGAAGGAGGGAGATGGCGGCACGACCGGGCCGGCGGCCTTCTGGCGCGTGAGGTACTGAGCGCGAGCGGCTGGCAGGCAGAGCAGGTGGACTGGGTGTGGCCGTTGATCGCTGGTCACCACGGGGCGTTCCCGACGCTCGGCAATCTGCGCGAACCCCGCACGGCCAAGGGGCAACTGCGTGGAAAGGGAGCGTGGCGCGACGTCCAGTCAGCGGTGTTCGACGTGTTCACGCAGGAGCTGGGGTTCGCGGACCTCGGGGAGGTCCAGCCGACCGTTGTCCCGTCGCGGGCACTTCAGCTGCAGTTGAGCGGGCTGGTGGTCATGGCCGACTGGATCGCCAGCGACGAGCGTCATTTCGAAGGGATGGACGAGCTACGGTCGATCTCCCTGGACGCGTCCCGCGAACGGGCGGAAGCCGCCTGGAAGTCGCTGGGGCTGGAAGGCGGCTGGGGAGCACTCGCGATGCCCGGCCCGGATGCCTTCCAGAGCCGATTCGGTTGTGCGCCACGTCCCTCTCAGACGATGGTCGTGGAAGCGGCTCACCGAATGAGCGGTCCGGGAATCCTGGTGGTCGAGGCCCCGATGGGCGAGGGCAAGACGGAAGCTGCTCAAGCCGCGGCGGAGATCCTGGCCGCACGGTTCGGCGCGGACGGGGTGTTCGTGGGGATGCCGTCCCAGGCGACCAGCGACCCGATGTTCACCCGGACCCGCCGCTGGCTGACAGCGATCAGCCCGCAGCTCGCTGCCCGGGTGGCGTTGCTGCATGGCAAGCGGGCTTTCAACAAAGAGTGGAAGCAGCTGCTGGAAAGTGGAGGCGCAGATCCCGACGCGGCGTTCCGCGGAGTCGACGAGTTCGGGTTCCTCGACGATCCATATGGAGTCGGGCCCGTAGATTGCTGCACAACAGAACGGCAGGCGCCCGCCGAGTGGTTCCTGGGCGCCAAGCGTGGGCTGCTCGCCCCGTTCGTGGTGGGCACGGTCGATCAGCTGCTGTACGCGGCGACCCGTACCCGGCATGTGATGCTGCGCATGGCGGGTCTGATGGGCAAGGTCGTCGTCCTGGACGAGGTGCACGCGTGCGACATCTACATGAGCCAGTTCCTGCGGGAGGCACTGCACTGGCTGGGGCAGGCCGGGGTGCCGGTGATCCTGCTGTCGGCAACGCTGCCCCCTGCCCAGCGGCACGCTCTGATCGAGACGTACTCGGCAGGTGCTGCTTCACGGGAGGAGTTTCCCCTCAAGGTCCCCGATCCTGACGGCTACCCGAGCGTCACCGCGGCCTGGCTGGGGCCGTCCGGGGAACCGCAGTTCCACCTCGACGCCGCTACCAGCTGGCGTCCGGACTTACGGGTGCAGGTGGAGACCGTGCCCGAGGAACTGCCCGGGCCGGGGGTGGAGCGCCAGGAGCGGAACCGCCTCCAGCAGAAGGCCGATGCAGCGCTGGCGGACCTACTGACGGACGAACTCGCCGGCGGAGGAACGGCACTGGTCATCCGCAACTCCGTCGCCCGGGCGCAGAGCCTCTACGCAGAGCTGAAGGGCCGGTTCGGCGAGAAGGACGTGCGGCTGCTGCACGCTCGGTTCACCGTTGCCGACCGCGCGGAGCTGACGGAAGAGGGCCTGCGGCTGCTCGGTCCGCAGACGCCGCGTCCTGAAGGCGGGCGGCTGATCCTTGTGGCTACCCAGCTGGCCGAGCAGTCCTTCGACGTCGACGCCGACCTGCTCGTCACCGACCTCGCCCCCGTCGATCTGCTGCTCCAGCGCATCGGCCGGGTCCACCGTCATGAGGGCACCCGTCGTCCTGTCCGGCTTCGCGAACCACGCGTCTTCGTCACGGGCTTCCAGCCGCGCGACGACCGGGAACCGGTGTTCGCCTACGCGAGTGAGAAGATCTACGGACGGCACCTTCTGCTGCGCACCGCAGCTGTCCTGCCTTCGGCACACGGCCGCTGGTCGATACCCGGGCAAGTACCCGCTTTGGTGAAGGCGGTGTACGGGCAGGACTCCGCGCTGCTGCCGGAGTCCTGGCAGGTGGCAGGCGAAGCAGCCGACCACGACCAGCGCGAGAAAGACCGCACCCGCGCCGAGGAAGCCCGGAAATTCCTGCTGACCCCGCACGGCGAGCACGAGAAGCGGACACTGGCAGGTCTGCACTACGGCGGCTCCTCGGCAGGGAGTAACGAGCAGGCGCTCCGGGCCGCGGTACGCGACGGCGATGAATCCGTCGAGGTCGTGCTGGTGGTCCAAGAGGTGGAGGGGGAGGCGTACCGCACTCTGGCCGGGCGGAGCCTGGGCGTGAACGGTGACGTTGCTCCTGAACTGCTGGAGGAGGTCCTGGGAGCCACGGTCCGTTTGCCCGCCAAGTTCACCCCGGACGCCCTGCCCCTCAGGCCGCTGCCCGGCTGGCACGGTCACCCCTGGTTGCGCCACAGCCGCGCCTTGGTGCTGGACGCCTCCCACCGGGCGCAACTCCCTTCGGTCACCGTGCAGTACGACGACGAGTTCGGCCTGCGGGAGGAGCAGTCGACCGGCTGAGCTGCCAAGAGGGCCACGGAGCGGGTTCGACGGTCGGCGGATACAGGAGGGCCGCCGGGCGGGAAGCCCGGCGGCCCCGAAGCCCCGTGCGGCACGGGGACGATGCGATGCTCAGACACGAAAACGGGCCACCCCTGCAGAGGCGTCACGAACGCCGAGTGCAGGGCCAACGCCAAGATTCTTGCACTTTCCTTCAGATAACGCGGGCAAAGAGCTCGGAAGCTGACTAGGTTCTAGACATGAAAAGTTCTTCCGAGGGGGAACTGTGACATATCGCTTTTCCTTACCCGATGACCCCTGGTTGTCCATCGCACCAGCTTCCGGCGGTCCGGCGAAGGAGTACTCCCTGCGTACGGCCCTGCGGGATGCCCACGAGCTGGGCGAGTTGGTCGTGTCGTTACCGACGCAACGCCCCGCACTGCTAAGGCAACTGCTGCTGCCCGTGGTCATGGACGCTGGGTCGCCCCCGGGACGAGCGGGAGTGGGCGGACTGGTTCCGGGCCGGCCGATGGTCGGACAAACAGCTCCAGTTGCTGGACGGCTACCTGGACACGTACAGCGATCTGCTCGATCTCTTCCACCCTGAGCACCCGTTCGGCCAGGTCGCGGAGCTGCGAACGGCCAAGGACGAGACGAAAGGCGCTGGTCTGATCGTCGCAACGGCGGCGACCGGCAATAACGTGCCGCTCTTCGCCTCCCGCACGGAGGGAGACGCACTGCCGCTGACACCACCCCAGGCAGTGCACTGGCTCCTGCACACCCATTGCTGGGACACCGCGGCCATCAAGACCGGGGCAGTCGGCGACCCCAAAGTCAAAGCGGGCAAGACAACGGGTAACCCCACCGGCCCCCTCGGACAGTTGGGGGTGATCCTTCCCATAGGGTCCACCCTGTACGAGACGCTGCTGCTGAACCTTCCGGTAGGCCCACCGACGGTCTCCACCGACCTGCCGCAGTGGAGACGCCGCGACCGCGCGGGCCGGATCGAGGAAACCCGGTCGGTTGCCACGCCCCAATGGCAGGAGCGAATACCCGAAGGGCTTCTTGATCTGTGGACCTGGCAGTCACGGCGCATCCGTCTCGTCCCTGAGGAAACGGACGAGGGTCTGCGTGTGACCCGGGTCCTGGTCTCCGCGGGCGATCGCATGCCGTATACGCCCGATTCCGAGCCGCACACCATGTGGCGGATCGAACCCACCGGCCCCCGGAGCTCCGCCAAACGCAAGGGAGCCACCGCTCAACCACGCCGCCCGCTGCGTATGCAGCCCGGCAAAGCCGCCTGGCGCGGCCTTGGACGCCTTGCTCGCCCCCGAGCGGCAGGACCGGGATGCGAGCGAGCGCACGAGCGGGTTCGCCACCAGCAAGCTCCTGGACCAGGCCAGCGGTATACGCACCGAGATCGGCGACGGCTACCCGCTGCGGGTGGAGCTGACCGGCATGGCGTACGGCACTCAGTCCGCCGTCGTGGACGACGTGATGTTCGACGCGCTGCCGCTCCCACTGGCCGCCCTCGACACAGGTACCGACGTCTATGCCGCAGTCCTGGAAGTAGCCGAGCAGGCAGAGCAGTTGGCCATGGCTGTCAACCACCTCTCCGCCGATCTGCGGCGGGCCGTCGGCGCCGACCCGATCCCCTGGGACAAGGGCCAGCGCCCCGGCGAACTCGTGCTGCACGCCCTCGACCCTTTGGTGAGGCGGCTGCTGGCCGGTGTGCAGGACGCGGGCGACGACCTCGACACGATCGAAGCGGGCCAGCTCGCCTGGGAGCAGCTCGCCTGGCGCCGGAGCTGGGACGTCGCCGACCGTCTGCTGCAAGCCGTACCCCTCACCGCCTACGTCGGCCGCAAGGTCTCCCAAGGCGAAGGGAAACCGGAACGCGCCTACCGCGCTTCATCGGCCGAGGCGTCCTTCCTCAAACGCCGTGCAGAAATTCTCCACCGGGCCGCGGAGCACCGGCAAGCCGAAGAAACCCACCGCGGCACCCGCACCGATCGCTGACCGGCGCGCGGATTTCCAGCAGTGGAATGACGAAGCCCCCTGCTGTCACGCCTTCGAAACAACCCGCATACCTCACACGTCTGGAGACAGCCGTGACCGAAGAAAAAGACCACATAAAACGCAGGATCTGGCACCGGTACGTAGCGTTGGACGGCACTTGGCGCCGCGAGGACGGAACCGCGGCCGCACAGCGTCCCCCCGGGGAAGACCTCGCCGTGCTGCGCCGAGGGCTGGGCCGTCCGGCCGGCACCGTGCTGGAGATGTTTCCCTTCTACACCTGCCCTGTCGATGAATTCGCCGCAAGCCGGGGGAAATTCTCGGCCGAGCAGGAGGCCGAGCACGCCGCGCTCGCCCTGTACGGGCTGCACCAGCAGAGCCAGGACCGGCCGATGCACCGCAACGGCATCGGTCTCGGCCGGGCCATGCTCGCCCTGCGCCGCCACGAACGCACCAGCGAAGAAGCCGTGGACTCCCGCTTTCAGCAAGCATTCTCCGCCACCTCCACTGCGGCCCTGCAGATACGGCTCCGCGGTCTGGTCACCCAGCTCAAGGGAATCAAGGAGCCCTTGGACTACGACCGACTGACCGACGACCTGCGCGACTGGAATCGCCCCGACGCGCGGTCACGCGTGCGCCGACGCTGGGGACTCGATTACTACGGCTGGACGCAGGGCAACGGCTCCGCTCCCCGGACCAGTGACTGACCTGCCTCCCACCTCCACCACCCTCGCTCGCCGCCTTCCCGACTTCCCTCAACCACAAGAAATCCGGAGTCACCCGATGAGCCCTCGCCTCTACATCGACGTGCACGTCATCCAGACCGTGCCCCCGGCCAATCTCAATCGGGACGATCAAGGGAATCCGAAGGAGGCCGTGTACGGCGGCGTGCGCCGCTCCCGGGTCTCCTCCCAGGCGTGGAAGCGTGCCACCCGTCTGCACTTCGACGCCCAGATAGCCGAGCCCGACCGCGCCACCCGCTCCAAGCGCCTCACCGGCGGACTCGCCGACCGGATCACGCATGCCTCCGGCCTGGACAAGGAATCCGCAGTCCGCATCGCCTCCGCCCTTCTCGGCCAACTCGGCCTGAGCCAAGGCAAGAAGGACGGCGACACCGCATACCTACTCTTCTACGGCAACGCACAACTCGACAACGTCGCCGCCCTCGTCACCGATCGCGCCGACGAACTCACTGCCCTGGACGACAAGGACCTCACCGAAGCGGTCAAGGACCTGCCCGTCGCGGACTGCTTCAAGACCGGCCACCCGGTCGGTGTCGCCCTGTTCGGACGGATGGTCGCCGATATCCCCGCTCTGAACGTCGACGCAGCCGTCCAGGTCGCCCACGCCCTTTCCACTCACGAGACCGAGCTCGAATTCGACTACTTCACCGCTGTGGACGACAAGAACGAAAAGGACGAGACCGGCGCCGGAATGATCGGCACCATCGGCTTCAACTCCGCCACCCTCTACCGCTACGCCACCGTCGGCCTGGAGCAACTGACCGACAACCTCGGCGGAGACACCGACGCGACCCTCGACGCCCTCGGCCACTTCATCGACGGCTTCGTCCGCTCCGCCCCCACCGGCTACCAGAACTCCTTCGCCCACCGCACCCGGCCCGGCCTCGTCGCCGTCGTCGTACGAGCCGACCAGCCCGTCAACCTGGTCTCCGCTTTCGAGGACCCCATCCAGCACGAAGCAGGCATCCAGGCCGCTTCTGCCCGCCGCCTCGCCGAGGAATACCTCACCGCCACCAAGATGTGGGGCGACACCCCGCTCCACACCGCCGTCAGCCACACCTTCGGCACCGGTGACCCCCGCACCAAAGACACCGCGGAAGCCCTGTCCCAGGCCTTCGGAAACCCCGTGGGGTTCCCCGAGCTGCTGGCCGGCCTGCGCGCTCGGATAGCCTCCCTCACGGAGAAGACGGCATGACGTCCACTCCCCCGGCCGACACCCGCGTCCTGCTGCTACGGCTTGCCGGTCCCCTCCAGTCCTGGGGCGACCGCAGCGCCTTCAACCGCCGCGAGACGCGCCCCGAACCGACGAAGTCCGGCATCGTCGGCCTGCTCGCCGCCGCAGCAGGCCGCCCACGCGGGGCCGCGCTGGACGACCTCGCCGGCCTCGACCTCGGCATCCGCACCGACCAGCCCGGCAGCATCCTGCGTGACTACCACACCGTCAGCGACTACCGCGGCCGACCGCTGCCGGCCGCCGCCGTCAACGCCAAAGGCCTGCAGAAACCGACGTCACCCGCCAAGCACACACACGTCACGCAACGCTTCTACCTCCAGGACGCCGTCTTCGTCGCCGCCCTCGAAGGCCCGGACGAACTCGTCACCGCCCTTGAACACGCCCTCCGCCGCCCCGTCTTCCCGCTCGCCCTCGGCCGCCGCTCCTGTACACCCACCCAGCCGCTGGTCCTGGGGTTGCGCGCCCGCGGGCTCCTGGAAGCACTGCAGGAAGAGCCCTGGCAGGTACATAAACGCGTACGGGAACGCTGGGGACGCAGGCACAACAATGCCGACCGCATCGACCTGCCCGTCACCCTCGACGACCTCGACGGCAACGAGACCCGCGACGACGTCCCCCTCTCCTTCACCGTCAGAGCCCGCGCCTTCACCACCCGCCGCGTCCGCCACACCTACCTTTCCGTCCCCACTGACCTCACCCCTGACCCCGACCAGCCGCACTCCGCCGACAGCGGCCACGACCCCTTCGCCCTCCTGGGCTGGTGACCGACATGCCCTACCTCTCCCGCATCCGCATCAACCCGCTGCGCGCCGAAAGCCACAAACTTCTCGCCAGCCCCCGCGCCATGCACGGCGCAGTCCAAGGAGGACTGCCAGGGCACCCGGACGAGGAACGCACCCTGTGGCGCCTGGACTCCGACGACCCCCACCGTCCGCGCCTGTTCGTCCTCACCACCTCCAAGCCCGACTGGACCCACCTGGTCGAACAAGCCGGCTGGCCCGGAGCCGACGGCGAACACTTCGCCATACGGGACTACTCCCCGCTCCTGCGCCGGCTGGTCCCCGGCAGCGCGTTCGCCTTCCGGCTCACGGCCAACCCCGTCCAGAACACCAACCGCCCCGACAAACTCACCGACCGCCAGGCCGAACGGGTCAAGGCCGGTGACCGCCGCAGCTTCCGCCTCGGTCACCGCACCGCATCGGCACAGCTCGGCTGGTTCCTCGCCCGCACCTCGCGCTGGGGCTTCGAGGTCCCCGCCGCGCCCCACCTCGACGACACCCACGACGAGCAGGGCGAACCACCCCGCGAAGTCCGCATCACCTCCCGCAACCGTCGCTCCTTCGGCAAGGGCTCCGCCCTCCCCAAAGACGTCAGAGTGGTCATGCAGGCGGTGACCTTCGAAGGGCGCCTGCGCGTCACCGACCCCGCCCTCCTCACCGAACGGCTCCTGTCCGGCATCGGCCCCTCGAAGGCGTACGGCTGCGGACTGCTCACCCTTGCTCCGCTCCCCGAAGGGGCATGAGCACATGCCCGACATCTGGTGGAAGGCCGACCCCCAGGACCTGCACCGACTCGTCGACCGCGTTTCCAGCGTCTACGTCGAACGAAGCCATCTCGACCGCGACGAGAACGCCGTCGTCATCATCAACAAACAACAGACGGTCCGGGTCCCCGCCGCAATGGTCGCCGTCATGCTTCTGGGCCCCGGTACCCGCGTCACCCACGGCGCGATCCGCCTGCTCGCCGACTCCGGCACCGCCATGTGCTGGGTCGGCGAGCAAGGCATACGGATGTACGCCGCCGGACTCGGCCCCAGCCGTGGCGCCGGACTCCTCCACCGACAGGCATGGCTCGTCACCCGGCCCAAGGAACGCCTCGCCGTCGCCCGTGCCATGTACGCCATGCGCTTCCCCGGCGAAGACGTCAGCAACCTGACGATGCAGCAACTCCGCGGCCGGGAGGGTGCCCGCGTCCGAAAGCTCTACCGCGCCCAAGCACAGCGCACCGGGGTGTCCTGGGACGGCCGGGTGTACAAGGCCGGTGACCCCCACGCGGCCGGAGACGACCTCAACCGCCTGCTGTCCGCGGCCAACGCCGCCCTGTACGGCATCTGCCACGCAGTCGTCGTCGGCCTCGGCGCAAGCCCTGGCCTCGGCTTCGTCCACACCGGTCTGGCCATTTCGTTCGTCCTGGACATCGCGGACCTCTACAAGGCCGAATACACCATTCCCCTCGCCTTCGACCTCGCGGCCAAAGGCCTCACCGAGGAACGCGACGCCCGCCTCGGCCTGCGCGACCTCATCGCTCGCGACAAACTCCTCGGCCGCATCGTCGACGACGTCAAGAACCTCCTCACCCCAGAAGGCAAGGACTTGGAGGAGGACGCAGCCAACCTCCTGTGGGACGAACACGTCGGAGTCGTCCCCGGCGGCACTGACTGGTCCGGCGGAGCCGACCTGTCGGCATACGGCATGACGGACAACCACATTGCCGTTGTCGGACCCGAGATCGAGGGAACAGGTACCGCCCCGTGACGGTCATCATCCTCGTCGCAGCCCCGGAGGGCCTCCGAGGCCACCTCACCCGGTGGATGGTCGAGGCCAGCGTCGGCGTCTTCGTAGGAAACCCCAGCCGACGCGTCCGCGACCGCCTCTGGGACCTGCTCGCCACCCGCATCGGCGACGGCCAGGCCATCCTCGTCGAACCCGCCACCAACGAACAGGGCTGGGCCGTCCGCACCGCGGGCCGGAACCGCTGGCAACCTGTCGACTTCGACGGCTTGATCCTCTCGGCCCGCCCCGGAAACCAACTGAATGAAAACCGTGCCACCATCCGATAAAGCCCCAGCTCAACAAGTGTCGTCCCCGCGGGCGCGGGGGTGTTCCCGCGGAGGGGACGGAGCTTTGCCGCTCACGGCGGTCGTCCCCGCGGGCGCGGGGGTGTTCCCGGAGCGGTTCAGCGCTTCGGCGGTGACCACCTGTCGTCCCCGCGGGCGCGGGGGTGTTCCCCCGCAGCGCGGCAGCGGCTGCACGGAGTGCGGGTCGTCCCCGCGGGCGCGGGGGTGTTCCTCGGCGTCGATGTAGGTACCGACGTCGGTTGCCGTCGTCCCCGCGGGCGCGGGGGTGTTCCCGCTACAGGTCATCCCGTACGAGCAAGGGGAAGGTCGTCCCCGCGGGCGCGGGGGTGGTCCCGCTGTACCAAGCGCATGGGGGTGGTG
>NZ_JAINFC010000185.1 GCF_020740835.1 Streptomyces sp. UNOC14_S4 | reverse complement strand
GTGCGGCGGGGTGGGTACGGGCGACCGCCGCGACGGCGTCCGACAGCCGGTCCAGCACCGCCTCCAGCTGTTCGCCGGTGATCGTGAGGGGCGGCAGGAGGCACACGACGGAGGAGTGCCCGCCACCCGGCCCGACGATGAGCCCGCGGCGCAGGCAGGCGCTCCGCACGGCGGCGGCCGTGCCGGGCGCGCACACGATGCCGGTCATCAGCCCGAGCCCCCGGACGTCACCGAGGCAGGCGTGCTCCCGCGCGAGTCCGCGCAGTCGCCCGAGCAGGTGCGCGCCGAGTGCGGCGGCGCGCAGGGCGAGGCCGTTCTCGCGTACGTACCGCAGGGTGGCCGCGCCCGCGGCCATGGCCAGCTGGTTGCCCTGGAAGTCGTCGGCAGGACGGTCCGCGCCCAGGCCCTCGTGGTGGACCACTGCGGCGAGCGGGAGGCCGCCGCCGATCGTGCGGCCCAGCACCATCGCGTCGGGCACGATCCCGCTGTGCTCGACCGCCCAGAAGGCGCCGGTCCGGCCCACGCCGGTGGCCGTCTCGTCCACGACGAGGGGGATCGCGCGGGCCGCGGTCAGGTCACGGGCCCGGCGCAGCAGGCTCTCCGGCGTCACACGCGTGTCACCGTTCCCGGCCACGGCCGCGACGGCCACGCCCGCGGGCGGCCGCGCCCCGCTCGCCAGGCGGGCGAAGAGCGCGTCGGCGGACAGGCCGGACGGTGAATCGGCGGACAGGCCGCACAAAACGTCGGCAGGCCGGTCGGAAAACACGTCGGCAGAAGTCTGCTCCGCGAGGGGCAGCAGCTCTGTATGGCCGGTGGCCGCCCGGACCAGTGCGCGTACCGCCCGTGCGGTGCCCTCTGCCGAGGGTTCGCAGAAGCGGACGCGCGCCCTGTCGGCGAGCGGGCCCGGGAGGGTGGCGAACAGTTCGCCGGTGAACGCGTCGCGCAGTGGGGTGGCGGGCTCCGGAGTGCTCAGCGGAGCGCCCGAGTCAAGCACGGCACGGATCGCCTCCAGCACGACCGGGTGATTGTGCCCGAGCACCGAGGTGCCCGAGTGACAGTCGAGATAGCGGCGCCCGTCGGCCCCCTCGACGGTCAGCCCCCGGGCGCGGACCGGCACGACGGGCAGCGAGCGGGCGTACGTGTGGTCCGCCGCCCGCCGCTCCGGCTGTCCACGGAGGGAGCCGTCGTGAGCCCTCGGCCACGGCGCCCTCAGCGGCAGCTGGGTGACGGTCACGGCGCTGGGACCTCCTGATGCTGAACGCGCGTCGGCTCTTCCCCGTATCTCCCCGTACGTACCAACGACGCGGCGAGCGGCGGAACACGGCCCGCCGTCAAGAACCTTCCGCGGGAACCGGGGACCCGCCCTCGCCCGTCTCCCACCGCACCGGCATAGTGGGGTCCTGCCACCCCCGCTGGGGCGGTACATGACAAGTTCAGAGGGGTGCGCGCACCGCGCGGGCACCGCCGCGTCAAAAGATCGATTCAGGGGGAACCCACTCCATGCCATCCATCCGCCGGCCCGCGCTGGCGACGGCCGCTCTGGTCGCCGCGCTGGCCCTGACGGCCACCGCGTGCGGCCCTTCCGAGGACAATGCCTCCGGCAGCGACAAGCCGAGCGCGTCCGCGGCACAGACGGGCGACGACGGTCTCCAGCTGCCCAAGAACCTGCCCTCGTCCCTCAAGGACCTGGACAAGTGGAAGAACGGCGCCTGGAAGAACTGGGACAAGGACCAGTGGCTCCGCGAGGCACGTGACTTCATCAACCCCATCATCAAGGGCCACTGGAAGCCCGACACGATGAAGGACGCGCGCACCCCCGACAAGACGCTGGCGGCCAAGGGCGCGCCCGGCAGCGCGCCCGGCGCCTCCGGCGACCAGGGCGTCACCGACCCCGAGCCGCGTCCGGTCGCCGCCAAGTCGGTCGGCCTGCCGTACCACAACAACGCCGCCCCGGTCGGCAAGGTGTTCTTCGACAGCCCCGAGGGCCACATGGTCTGCTCGGCGACGGTCGTCAAGGACCCGGCACACCCGGGCAAGTCCAACCTGGTCTGGACGGCGGGCCACTGCGTGCACGCGGGCAAGAGCGGCGGCTGGTACCGCAACATCGCCTTCGTGCCGTCCTACAACGACAAGGGCCTGCCGGGCGCCCAGGTCAACAGCGCGCCCGTGGGGGACGTCGCCCCGTACGGCGTGTGGTGGGCGGACTGGGCACAGACGTCCTCGCAGTGGATCACGCAGGGCGCCGAGACCGGTGGCGCCGGTGCCCCCTACGACTTCTCCGTGCTGCACGTGAAGCCGGAGGCCGGGTCCGGCAAGTCGCTGGAGGAGACCGTCGGCAACGCCCTCACCGTGGACTTCAACGCCCCGCAGGTGGCGGGCATCCAGTCGATGGGCGCCTGGGGCTACCCTGCCGCACCGCCTTTCGACGGCCAGAAGATGTACGACTGCGTCGACAAGCCGAGCCGTCTGACCATCGAGCCCGCGCAGCCGACGATGTACCGCATCGGCTGCACGATGACCGGTGGTTCGTCCGGCGGCGGCTGGTTCACCCAGCGCGACGGCAAGGTGGTGCTGGTGTCCAACACCTCCATCGGCCCGGCCAACAGCACCTGGCTGGCGGGACCGCGCCTCGGTCCCGAGGCCCAGGGCGTCTACAACGGCATCAGCCAGAAGTTCGCCAAGCAGCAGTAACAGCGCAGGAAAAAGGGCCCGCCCCCGGTCGCTCCGGAGGGCGGGCCCTTCCCCATACCTGATTCTTTTGCCCGACAGACCTCAGCTACGGGCCGCCGGGACGAAGCACTCGAACTCGGCGGCGAGCTCCTCGTGGACCCGCGCCTTGATGAGCGTGCCTTCCGGGGTGTGCTCCTCGGAGATCACCTCACCGTCGGCGTGCGCCCGCGCGACGAGAGCGCCCTGCGTGTACGGCACGAGGGCCTCGATCTCGACGGCGGGCCGGGGCAGCTCGCTGTCGATCAGCCCCAGCAGCTCCTCGATGCCCTCACCGGTCCGCGCGGAGACGGCCAGGGAGTGCTTCTCGATGCGCAGCAGCCGCTGCAGGACCAGCGGGTCCGCGGCGTCCGCCTTGTTGATCACGACGATCTCCGGCACGTCGGTCGCGCCGACGTCGCGGATCACCTCGCGCACGGCGGCCAGCTGCTCCTCCGGGTCCGGGTGCGAGCCGTCCACCACGTGCAGGATCAGGTCGGAGTCGCCGACCTCCTCCATGGTGGAGCGGAACGCCTCGACGAGGTGGTGCGGCAGGTGCCGGACGAAGCCGACGGTGTCGGCCAGGGTGTAGAGCCGCCCGCTGGGCGTCTCGGCGCGGCGCACGGTCGGGTCGAGGGTGGCGAACAGCGCGTTCTCCACCAGCACGCCCGCGCCGGTGAGCCGGTTCAGCAGCGAGGACTTGCCCGCGTTGGTGTAACCGGCGATGGCGACCGAGGGGATCTTGTTGCGGCGGCGCTCCTGGCGCTTGATGTCGCGCCCGGTCTTCATCTCCGCGATCTCCCGGCGCATCTTCGCCATCTTCTCGCGGATCCGCCGCCGGTCCGTCTCGATCTTGGTCTCACCGGGACCGCGGGTGGCCATGCCGCCGCCCGACGATCCGGAGCCGCCACCACCCATCTGCCGGGAGAGCGACTGACCCCAGCCGCGCAGCCGGGGCAGCATGTACTGCATCTGGGCGAGCGAGACCTGGGCCTTGCCCTCGCGGGACTTGGCGTGCTGCGCGAAGATGTCGAGGATCAGGGCGGTCCGGTCGACCACCTTGACCTTGACGACGTCCTCGAGGTGGATGAGCTGGCCGGGGCTGAGCTCACCGTCGCACACCACGGTGTCGGCGCCGCTCTCCAGGACGATGTCCCGCAGCTCCTGCGCCTTGCCGGAGCCGATGTAGGTGGCCGGGTCCGGCTTGTCGCGGCGCTGGACGACACCGTCGAGGACGTGGGCGCCCGCCGTCTCGGCGAGCGCGGCCAGCTCCGCGAGGGAGTTCTCGGCGTCCTGCACCGTGCCCGACGTCCACACGCCGACCAGCACCACGCGCTCCAGGCGCAACTGCCGGTACTCGACCTCGGTGACGTCCTCCAGCTCGGTGGAGAGTCCCGCCACGCGGCGCAGTGCCGCGCGCTCGGAGCGGTCGAACTGCTCGCCGTCACGCTCCCCGTCGATCTCGTGGCTCCAGGCGACGTCCTCTTCCATCAGGGCGTCGGCCCGAAGGCTCTCCGGGAGGCTCTGCCGGTCCTGGGGAAGGGAAGAAGAGGAGGTCATTTGATCCTTACGTCGTTGGAAGTGGCGGCCCCGACGAGGGACCACACCGTCGACAACGTGCGGCGGCCCCCGGAGATTCCCGGGCGGCTCCCGCGCCGACCCGTCGATGGTCCCACGCCGTGGTACGCGCGTCACGCGGGTTTCTTGGTGGGCTTCCAGTCCGGGTGACCGGGCATGGGCGGGGTCGCCTGGTCGTACAGCCAGGCGTGCAGGAACGCGGTCAGGTCCTGGTGGGCGACGCGGGAGGCGAGCGCGATGAAGTCGGCCGTGGACGCCGTGGAGTCGCGGTGGGCGGCGACCCACTGGCGCTCCAGCTTCTCGAAGGCGGCCGCCCCGATCTTCTCGCGCAGCGCGTAGAGCACCACAGCGCTGCCGTCGTAGACGACCGGCCGGAAGATGCTGACCTTCCTGCCCGGAGCGGGTCCCTTGGGCACGGCGGGCGGCCCGCCGTCGGCGCGCATGGCGTCGGAGTACTCGTAGGCCGTGCGCATCCGGTCGGTGAACTTCCTGCCGCCCCGTTCGTCCGCGTAGAGCGCCTCGTACCAAGTGGCGTGGCCCTCGTTGAGCCAGAGATCGGACCACATCCGGGGGCTGACGCTGTCGCCGAACCACTGGTGGGCCAGCTCGTGCACCATGATCGATTCGAGGTACCAGTCGGGAATGTCGGTCCGGGTGAACAGGGCGCGCTCGAAGAGCGAGAGCGTCTGCGTCTCCAGCTCGAACCCGGTCGACGCATCGGCCATGAGCACCCCGTACGTCTCGAACGGGAACTGCCCGACGTGCTTCTCCATCCAGGCGATCTGGTCGGGCGTCTTGGCCGTCCACTTCTCCAGCCGCTGCTGTTCGGCGGCGGGCACCACGTCGCGCACGGCCAGCCCGCGCGGCCCGCTGCGGTGCGGGGTGACGGAGCGGCCGATCGAGATCTGGGCGAGCTCGGTGGCCATGGGGTGCGTGGTGCGGTAGGTCCAGGTGGTCTCGGCGCCCTTGGTGACCTGTCCCGCGGGGAGGCCGTTGGCGACCACGGTGAGCTCCTTGGGAGCCGTGACGTGGAAGGTGAAGCGGGCCTTCTCGGAGGGGTGGTCGCTGCCGGGGAAGATCCGGTGGGCGGCGTCGGCCTGGTTGGCCATGACCAGCCCGTCGCTCGTGGTGACCCAGCCGCCGTCGCCCGCACCCCGCGGGTCGCTGGTGTGGCGCACCCGGACGGTGAACTGCCCGCGGGCCGGGAGCGTCATGGCCGGGGTGACGACCAGGTCCTCCTGGACCGGCCGGAAGTCGGCGGGCACCCCGTTGACCTCGACCGAGCGGACCGTGCCGTGGGTGAAGTCCAGGTTGAAGTGGTCCAGCCAGTCGCCCGCCTCGGCCCTGATGGTGGTGACGGCGTCGAGCGGCTTGTCGTTGCCGTGGTAGTCGAGGGCGATGTCGTAGGCGAGCACATGGAAGCCCGGGTTGCCCAGGTACGGGAAGAGCCGGTCGCCGATCCCCTCCGCGGTGGGGACGGGCGGGGCGGCGGCTCCCACGAGGAGGGTCGCGGCGGCGGTGTAGAAGGCGGCCCTGCGGCGCAGGGACCACTGGCTGAACGGGAAGCGCGTCCTGGCGCGGGCGGCGAGGGAGTGCGGCATGGTCCACCGCTACCAGCGCGACGGCCCTGGCTGTCGGCGGCGCGACGCCGCCCCACCCGTATGAGCGCTTCGGCAGACTGTACGAATGTCACACCGGCAGGACTGCCGACGGACACACTGGCGAGGCCGCCGACAGGCTCACAGCGGCGCTCCGGCGAAGGAGCGGCCCGCCCGTTCGACGTCGTAGACGCCCGGGACGCGGCGCATGGCGCGGATCAGCTCGGGCAGTTGGGCGGCGTCGGCCAGCTGGAGCGTGTAGGTGTGCCGGACGCGCTGCTCGTGCGGCGGCTCGACGGCGGCGGAGATGACCGCGGCCCCCTCCCCCGCGATGGCCTCGGTCAGGTCGGCCAGCAGGTGCGGCCTGCTGAACGATTCGGCGAGGAGAGTGACCCGGTAGTCGAAGGACCCGTCCCCCTCCGGATTGCTCCACCGCACGTCCATGGCCGTGCGCCCGGAGGCGACCATCCTGCCGACAGCGGGGCACTGGGCGCGGTGCACGGTCACCGCACCGCCCCGCACGGCGAATCCGGTGACCTCGTCGGGCGGAACGGGCGTACAGCACCCCGCGAGCCGCACGCTCGTGGCGGCCAGGTCGGTGCCGTCCGCGGTGACCACGACCGGCCAGCGGGCGGCAGGGGCAGTGGACCGCGGCGGCGGACAGGGCCGGTCCGGCGGGGACGGCGGCAGGGGCGGCGCGACGGGATCGGCCACCGGGTGGGTGGCGAGCCAGCGCTCGATGGCGATGCGCGCGGCGGGCGTACGGGCGTGCTCCAGCCAGTCCGGGGACGGGCCGGAAGCGGAGTCGCGCGACATGAGCAGTTGGAGCGTGTCACCGTCGCTCAGGACCGTGCTGAGCGTCGCGAGGCGGCCGTTGACCCGCGCGCCGATGCAGCTGTGCGCGCCGTCCCCGTGCTGCGCGTACGCGGCGTCGACGCACGTCGAGCCCGCGGGGAGGCCGATCGTGCCGCCGTCGGCGCGGAAGACCGTGACCTCGCGGTCCTGCGCGAGGTCGTCGCGGAGGGAGGTCCAGAACGTATCGGGGTCGGGCGTGGCCCGCTGCCACTCCAGAAGCCGCGAGAGCCAGCCGGGCCGGGTGGGGTCGACGCGCTCGCCGTCGGTCGCGTCGGGCGTCTCCGGCGCCGCGTAGGGGTTTCCCAGGGCGACGACCCCGGCCTCGGCGACGCGGTGCATCTGGTGGGTGCGGATGAGAACCTGCGCGGCCTCCCCCCCGGGGCCCGCGACGGCGGTGTGCAGCGACTGGTAGAGGTTGAACTTCGGCACCGCGATGAAGTCCTTGAACTCCGAGACGTACGGCGTGAAGCACGTATGGAGCTCTCCGAGGACGGCGTAGCAGTCGGCGTCCTCCCCGACGAGGACAAGCAGCCGCCCGAGGTCCGAACCGGTGACCCTGCCGTGCTGGAGCCGCACCCGGTGGACGGAGACGAAGTGCCGTGCGCGGACGAGGACTTCCGCGGCGATACCCGCCTCGCGCAGCACGCCGCGCACCCTGTCGGCCGTGACCACCAGGGGGTCGGAGCGGCCGGCGTGGGAGAGGACGAGATCGCGGGTGCGGGCGTACTCCTCGGGGTGGAGGATCGCGAAGACCAGGTCCTCCAGCTCCGTCTTGAGCGCCTGGACCCCCAGCCGCTCGGCGAGCGGGATGAGCACGTCCCGGGTGACCTTGGCGATGCGGACCTGCTTCTCGGGGCGCATCACGCCGAGGGTGCGCATGTTGTGCAGCCGGTCGGCGAGCTTGATGGACATCACGCGGACGTCGTTACCGGTGGCCACGAGCATCTTGCGGAACGTCTCCGGCTCGGCGGCGGCGCCGTAGTCGACCTTCTCCAGTTTGGTGACGCCGTCGACGAGGAAGCGCACCTCCTCACCGAACTCCCGGCGCACCTGATCCAGCGTCACCTCGGTGTCCTCGACCGTGTCGTGGAGGAGGGAGGCCGTCAAGGTGGTGGTCTCGGCGCCCAGTTCGGCGAGGATCAGGGTGACGGCGAGCGGGTGGGTGATGTACGGCTCGCCGCTCTTGCGGGTCTGGCCGCGGTGCGAGGACTCGGCGAGGAGGTAGGCGCGGCGCAGGATGTCCAGGTCCGCTCCGGGGTGGTGGGCGCGGTGGACCTTGGCGACGTGGTCGATGGCGTCCGGGAGGCGGCGCGCCCCGGACCCGCCGAGCGCCGCGCGCCTCAGCCGCCTCAGGTCGATACGGGCGCGGCCGCGCATGCGGCCGAGAGCACCTTCGTTCGCGGTCTCTGCGCTCATGAGCACCTCCGGCAGCCTCCACCGGTGGCCGGCCCTCGCCCGCTGACCCCGGTGCTTGATGTTACCGAGCCCATCACGCGCCGCTCACCCGCTCTCGCCCAGAGTGAAACGGATCACCCATTCGAGCGAGCCACGCAGCCAGGAGTTCGGCGACCGCGCGGATTCGCGGTAGTGCGGATCCGCAGGAGACCAGTGATGCGGTCCGCCCGGCGGTGCCACGGGGCGGACCGGTGCGCCAGTCGGTCACGGGCGCGGGGCAGGCCCGCGCCCGGCGGGTCAGCCGAGGGCGTCGGCGAGCCAGGAGGGATCGAGGACACCCTCCGCGACGATCACCGCGGGGCCGGTCATCTCGATCGAGCCGTCCGGCGCCTCGCCGATCACCAGCCGGCCGCCGGGGACGTCCACGGTGTAACTGACGGGCACACCGGTGACGGCCGGGTCGACGCCGTCCCGGCGGGCCGTCGCGACCATCACGGCGCACGCGCCCGTGCCGCAGGAACGCGTCTCGCCGGAACCGCGCTCGTGCACACGCAGGGCGACGTGGCGCGGGCCCCGGTCGACGACGAACTCGACGTTGGTGCCGTCCGGGTACGCGGCGGCGGGCTCGACGAGGGGCGCGGTGTACAGGTTCCCGGCGTCCGCGAGGTCCTCGGTGAAGAGGACGGCGTGCGGGTTGCCCATGTTCACGTTGCGCGCGGGCCAGCTGCGGTCGCCGACCGTGACGGTGACCTCCCCTTCGGGGAGCACCGCGCGGCCCATCCCGACGGTGATGTCACCGCCCGCGCTCTCCTTGGCGATGTGCGCACGGCGGATGCCCGCCCGGGTGGCGACGGCGAGATCGCCGTCGCCGACGAGACCCGCGTGCCGGAGGTAGCGGGCGAAGACGCGGACGCCGTTACCGCACATCTCGGCGATGCTGCCGTCGCTGTTGCGGTAGTCCATGAACCACTCGGCCTCGTCGGCCATGGCGCGCGCCTCGGGGTGGGCGGCGGACCGTACGACCCGCAGGACGCCGTCGGCGCCGATGCCCGCCCGCCGGTCGCACAGCCGGGCGACCGCGGCCGGGGACAGCTCCAGCCGCCCGTCGTGGTCGGGGATGATCACGAAGTCGTTCTCGGTGCCGTGGCCCTTGAGGAAGGCGATCTGCGCGGTGCTCACGGTTCGATGGTACGGGGCGCCTGCGGCAGCGGGCCGGGCGAGGTACGGAAGCGCTCCGCTGGTGGGCGTTCGCGTTCGTCTACGGGCCGGTGGGGGCTGGTCGCGCCCACGCGGCTGTGCCGCATTGCGGCACAGCCCCGCGCCCCTTCGGGGCGCGGGTACCGCACTGGACTTCGACAAGACCGCTCAGCGCAGGCGTGCCACGCGCCAGACGGCCAGTACGACGGCGATCGCGACGACGCCCACGTACAGGCCCACGTACCGCCAGTCCGGGCGGCTGCCGGAGCCCCGGGGCGGCAGCCCCGGCCAGGTGTAGCCGACGCGGCGGGCCGCCATGACGGCCCAGCCCGCGGCGCAGCAGCTGATGAGCAGTCCGAGCATGGCCACGACCGGCCCGCCGTCGCCGAACTCGAAGGCGAGCGGGAAGGCGAACATCAGCGAACCGATGGCGGCGAGCGCGACGATGGGCGCGAGCTGCCAGGCACGCAGCTTGCGCTGCGGGCGCAGCTCCCGGAACGACGCGGGCGCGGCGGCAGCGGCGACCGCGCCGTCGGCCCCTTCGGTGTCGTCGGGGCCGTCAGGTGTCAGCGCCTCCGGAGGCGCTGCCGGAGCCAGAGCTTCCGGTTCGTCCCGGGGCGGCTGCTGTGGTCTGTCACGAGGGCCGGCCTCCATCGCCACGCGCCCTCCCCACTCGGACTCCACCACTCGATCGACCGCTTGATGATGGCACGCCCGCCCGGCCCGGAATGCCGCGCATAGCGTCCCGATGCCATCACGTGATCAGGCTGTGACCGCCCGTTCGACCAACGTCAGGGCTTGTCCGGGGAGTTCCGCCCGGTGCTCGGCGGCCCCGCTCAGCCAGTGCACGCGACCGTCCTTGCGGAACCACGAGTCCTGCCGTCGCGCGAACCGCTTCGTGGCCCGTACGGTCTCGGCGCGGGCCTCCTCCTCGGTGCACTCCCCCGCCAGGAAGGCGAGCACCTGCTGGTAGCCCAGCGCGCGCGACGCGGTGAGGCCGTCCCGCAGGCCCTCGCGCTCCAGCGCGCGCACCTCGTCGACGAGTCCCGCCTCCCACATCCGGTCGACGCGGGTGGCGATCCGCTCGTCCAGCTCCGGGCGCCCGACGTCGACACCGATCTGCAGGGCGTCGTACACGGGCTCCTCACCGGGCAGGTTGGCGGTGAACGGCTTGCCGGTGATCTCGATGACCTCCAGGGCGCGCACGATGCGGCGGCCGTTGCCGGGCAGGATGGCGCTCGCGGCGGCCGGGTCGGCGGCGGCGAGCCGCGCGTGCAGCACGCCCGGTCCCCGCTCCGCCAGCTCCGCCTCCAGCCGGGCGCGCACGGCCGGGTCGGTGCCGGGGAACTCGAGCGCGTCGATGGTGCCCTTGATGTAGAGCCCCGACCCTCCGACGAGCACAGGCGTGCGACCTTCGGCGAGCAGGCGGTCGATCTCGGCGCGGGCCAGCCGCTGGTACTCGGCGACGCTCGCGGTCTCGGTGACATCCCAGATGTCGAGCAGGCGGTGCGGCACGCCCTTGCGTTCCTCGGGCGTCAGCTTGGCCGTGCCGATGTCCATGCCCCGGTAGAGCTGCATGGAGTCGGCGTTGATCACCTCGCCGTCCAGATGCTGGGCGAGGGAGACGCCGAGATCGGACTTGCCGGCCGCCGTGGGGCCGACGACGGCGATGACCCGCGGGGCGGGACGTGCGTTTTTCACCGGGTTTTTCACCGCATCAGTCTCGCAAACCTCCGGCGTGCCCCTCGAACGAGCGACGTGACGCGACGCTGTCGGTTTCGTTGCCTGTTGCGAGGTTCCGAGAGCCGGTTCGCGGGCCGGTGTCCGGAAACGGCGCACTGGAGCGCTCCGGACGACGCGGGACTTCGCTCACACCAGTAAGGTAATGGAGTAGATATGGGCGTGTTTTCAAGGTTCCGCCGCAAGAAGGCCGAGGCGTCAACCGAAGAGGCGGCGACAGCCACTCTGACGGCGGAACCGGCCGACGAGGCGGGGACCACCGAAGCCGCCGGGGCGGAGCCGGAGCAGTCCGGCGAGGCCACGGCGGAGGCCGCACCGGCCGAGGGGGTCGAGATCCCCAAGCAGCAGTCCGCGGAGAAGGCCGCGGACAGCGAGGCCGGTGAGGGCGCCCGTAAGTAGCTTCGCACCAGGAAAGACGAGGGAAGGCGCCATGGGCCTGTTTGACGACCTCAAGGCCAAGCTCGGTCCGGTGAAGGACAAGGTCGGCGACCTCGCGCAGCAGCACGGGGACAAGATCGAGGCGGGGCTGGAGAAGGCCGCCAAGGCGGTCGACGAGAAGACCGGGGGCAAGTACACCAGCCAGATCCAGACGGGCACCGGCAAGGCCAAGGAAGCCATCGAGCGCCTCGCCGAGAAGGACGGCAAGGACGGCGGCTCGGGCTCCTCGTCCTCCTGACACCTCGTCGGCGACGGGCCGCGGAGCAGCACGCTCCGCGGCCCGTCGCCGTTTGTCCGCCTGCCCGGGCGCCGCTCGACCCCGCCCCCGTATGGCGTTCTCCCGGGCGTTCGTATGCCCGGAGGGTCGGGGGGCCGGATCGCGGCGGAAAGGCGCCCTGAGGGCCGCCAGGGGCGCCGGAGCGGCTAGGACCAGGCAGCGACGAAGTAGCCGACGCCGTACGGCGCCTCGTCGTGGAGCAGAGCGCCCCGCAGCCCGGCGCCCTCCGCCGCGCCCGCGAGCACCTGCCAGGGGGCGCGGCCCGCGGCCTGGAGCTGGCGGGCCAGATCCTCGTCGAGGGCGGCCAGTGCCCCGGTGTCCGCGGCGCCCAGGGCCCGTGCGGTGGCCGCGTCGAAGCCTTCGGCCCGGTCGTCGAGGTAGCCCGGCGCCTTGAGGGTCCGGCAGGCGCTGCCGTCGCCCATGGCGAGGAGGGCGACCCGGTCGCCGCGGGCGGCGAGTCCGCGGCCGGTCTCCAGGCACTCCTCGGCCCCGGCCCACTCGCCGATGCCCAGTCCCTCGACGGGAGCGGTCGCCCATCCCGTGCGGCCGAGCAGCCAGGCGGCCACGGTCAGGGACTGCGGCAGCACGCGTTCCCCGGCGGGCTGCCCGTCACCGAGGCGCACGTCGAGGTCGACGCCGAAGCCCCGGAACGTTCCGGCCGCGCCCTGGGGGTGATGCCCCTGGTCCGCGGGGCCCGCGGGCCCGACGACGACGAGCCGGTCGGGCCGCGCGGCGGCGAGCACCGCGACGGCGTCGAGGCAGGCGGCCCGCAGGGCGTCCAGCTCGGACGCGGCGCCGGAGGCGACCTCGGGGACCAGCAGGGGCGGGCAGGGGCACACAGCGGCGGCGACGAGCATGGGCCGCACCCTAACAAGCGCCGGGCGGCGTCAGGGCAGGTCGCCGCGGCCCAGCCAGGACGGTTTGAGGGGAACCCCGTCGGCGTCGTACCGCGCGGCGTCGCGCGCGTCCTGCGGGAGCCGCTGTGCGGCGGTCTCCGGCCGGGCGGCGGACTGCTCGGTGCGGACGCGCTTCCTGCGCAGGGACTTCTTGGGGACGGCTTCCACCGGCCGGTCGTCCTGCTGCGGCTCCGGGGGCGGCGTATCACTGTCGTACAGCAGCTCGGCGACGGTGAAGTGCGTGACGTAGTCGTCCCACGCGCCGTCCAGGATCAGCGCGTAGCCGTCGGCTGTGCGGAACAGACGCCTGCGCCTGGGGTTGTACGGGTGCACGGGTTCGTAGCTCCATGCACGCTTTTCCAACTCCCGCAACGCCTCGTCGCGGGAGCCCTCCACGTGTGCGATGACCGAGCCGGAGGTTGTCTCT
>NZ_JAINFC010000184.1 GCF_020740835.1 Streptomyces sp. UNOC14_S4 | reverse complement strand
CGCACAAGCACCCCGCAGCGTCGGCACGGCCGCCCGTCCCGGCCGTACACCCACAGCTGCCGACCGGGGCGCGGATCGCCGGTGGTGACCCGGACCGCCCGCGCCTTGTTGGCCTCCAGGAACTGCCTGGCCAGTGTCACCAGCCGCTCCGGCTCGGGGAGCAGGGAGACCGGCAGCCACGGCGACACCTGGAGCGCGAAGCACAGCTCGGACTTGTAGACGTTGCCGATCCCGGCGAGATTGCGCTGGTCGAGCACCGCCTCGCCCACGGCCCGGCCGGGCTCGGCGAGCAGCCTGCGCAGGGCCTCGTCCGGGTCCCAGCCGGGCCCCAGGAGATCGGGCCCGAGATGGCCCACGACCCTGGCCTCGTCGGCGGTGCGCAGCAGGTCCAGCGCGGGCAGCCGGTAGCCCACGGCCGTACGGTCGGCGTTGGCCAGTACGGCGCGGATCTGGTGCTGCGGGCCGCCGCGCCAGCGCTCACCGGGGGCGTAGAGCCGCCAGGAGCCGTCCATGCCGAGGTGCGAGTGCAGGGTGAGACCGCCCTCGACGCGCGTCAGCAGGTGCTTGCCGCGCGGGACGACCCCGACGACGCGGCGCCCCGTGAGATCCGTGGTGGCGAGCCTGGGCACGCGCAGGTCGGAGCGGGTCAGCGGACGGTCCGCGAGCGCGCGGTGCAGGGCGTCCGCGGTGTGCCAGACCGTGTCTCCTTCGGGCATGCCGCCATGATGCCGCCCCTGCGGCGCCCGGGGCGCATGGTGTGCGTTCTGAGCGCCTCGGGCGCCCCGGGGCCATGGTCCGGCAGTTGGCTCAGGAGGCGCGCAGCCGCAGCCCGCGCGGGGTGGCGTGGAAGCCCGCGGTTTCCAGCAGCGGCCCCAGGGGCGACGAGAGGGCCGGGGAGCCGTTGACGCGCTCGACAGTGACCGTGCCCAGTGCGCCCGCGCGGGCCGCGTCCGCCAGGGCGGCCGCCGCTTCCCGGAGCCCCGCGTCGTCGGCCGTCGCCTCCTCGGCGCTCTCCTGCTGGGGCCAGGCCAGCAGCGTCTTGCCGCCGCGCTCCACGTAGAGCGCCAGCGCTCCGTCGACCAGCACGACCAGCGACCCCGCCTTGCGTCCGGGCTTGTGCGTCGAACCCGCGGGCGGCTCGGGCCAGGGGAGCGCGGCGCCGTACGCGTTGGCGGGGTCGGCTGCGGCCAGGACGACCGCCCGACGGCGCCCGTCCCGCCGTTCGGCGGCAGGGTCGCCCCATGGAGGGGCGGCGGAGTCGGTGGCGCTGCCCGCCGCTCGCTCGCGGGCCGTGCTCACGGCACGCAGCCGGTCGACCGCGCCGTCCATGGCGAACTGCGCGGCGCCCAGGCCCTCGACCACGTATCCGCGCCGGGCCTGCCCGCTCTCCTCGAAGGCGGACAGCACGCGGTACGCGGCCGAGAAGCCGCCCTCGACACCCTCGGCGGCCACCGCGCCCCGCGTCACCACGCCGTGCCGGTCGAGGAGCGTACGGGCCAGGGCGTGCGCCCGGTGCGTCGGGTCGGGCTCGTGCGTGGGCAGCAGGGACCAGCGGCCCGCGACCGTCGGCGGCCCGCCGCGCGACGCCGTCGGGGCCGCGCCGAGGCCCGCCCGGCCCGGGAACGAGCCGAAGCGCCCGCGCGGCACGGCGCGCCGCGCGCGGTGCGCGGTGGAGCCCGCCGTCCTGCCCGAGCCGAGGAGTGCGCGCAGCGGGGCGAGGGTGTCGTTGGTGAGGCGGCCGGACCAGGCGAGGTCCCACACGGCGTCGGCGATCTGCGGGTCGGTGCATCCCGGGTCCACGGCCCGTACCCGCTCGGCGATCTGACGGAAGAACAAGCCGTAGCCGCCGGACAGGGCGTCGAGTACGGCTTGGTGGACGGGGGAGAGCTCCAGCGGATGGGGCGGGGACAGCAGCAGCGGCGCGGTGTCCGCGAGCATCAGCGACACCCAGCCGTCCTTCCCGGGCAGGGCACCGGCGCCTGCCCACACGACCTCGCCCGCGGCGGTCAGTTCGTCGAGCATCGTGGGGGAGAAGTCGGCCACCCGGGCGGGCAGCACCAGCTTCTCCAGGGCGGAGGCGGGCACGGGCGCGCCCTGCAACTGCTCGATCGCGCGCACCAGCCCGTCGATGCCCCGCAGGCTGTGCGTCCCGACGTGCTGCCACTGGGGGAGGAAAACGGCCAGCGCGGTGGGCGGCACCGGCTCCAGCTCCTGCCGGAGCGCCGCCAGCGAGCGGCGCCGCAGCCGCCGCAGGACGGTGGCGTCGCACCACTCCTGGCCGATGCCGGCGGGGTGGAACTCGCCCTGGACGACACGGCCGTTCGCCGCGAGCCGGTGCAGTGCGCCGTCGGTCACCGCCGTGCCGAGGCCGAAACGGGCCGCCGCCTGCGCGGAGGTGAACGGCCCGTGCGTACGGGCGAAGCGGGCCAGGAGATCCCCGAGCGGGTCCTTCACGGGCTCCGTGAACGCCTCGGGCACCCCGACGGGCAGCGCCGTGCCCAGGGCGTCCCGCAGCCGCCCGGCGTCCTCCACGGCCGCCCAGTGCTCCCGTCCGGCGATCCGGACGCGAACGGCCCGGCGGGCGGCCGCCAGCTCCTCCGGCCACGTCGGCTCGGCGCCCCGCTCGCCCAGCTCCGCCGCGGTGAGCGGGCCGAGAACGCGCAGCAGGTCGGCGACGGCCTCGGCGTCCTTGGCGCGCCGGTCCTCGGTCAGCCACTGGAGCTCGCGCTCCAGTTCGGCGAGCACGTCGGCGTCGAGCAGCTCGCGCAGCTCGGCCTGGCCCAGCAGCTCGGCCAGGAGCCGCGAGTCCAGGGAGAGGGCCGCCGCGCGGCGCTCGGCGAGGGGCGAGTCGCCCTCGTACAGGAACTGGGCCACATAGCCGAAGAGCAGCGAACGGGCGAACGGCGAGGGCTCCGGGGTGGTCACCTCCACCAGCCGCACGCGGCGGGCCTCGATGTCCCCCATGAGCTCCGTCAGGCCCGGGACGTCGAAGACGTCCTGGAGGCACTCGCGGACGGCCTCCAGGATGATCGGGAACGAGCCGAACTCCTCGGCCACCTGGAGCAGCTGGGCGGCCCGCTGGCGCTGCTGCCACAGCGGGGTGCGCCTGCCCGGGGTGCGGCGGGGCAGCAGCAGCGCGCGGGCGGCACACTCGCGGAACCGGGAGGCGAACAGCGCGGAGCCGCCCACCTGGTCGGTCACGATCCGGCCGATCTCGCCCTTGTCGAAGGTGACGTCCGCGGCGCCGACGGGGGACAGCCCGGCGTCGTACGCCCCGTCCCGCGGGGCCGGATCGGCGTCGGACAAGCCGAGGTCCATGAGCTCGGTGTCCGGCAGGCGCAGCACGATGCCGTCGTCGGCGTGCATCACCTGGGCGTCCATGCCGTACCGCTCCGCCAGCCGCGCGCCCAGCGCCAGGGCCCAGGGGGCGTGCACCTGGGCACCGAACGGCGAGTGGACGACGACCCGCCAGTCGCCCAGCTCGTCGCGGAAGCGCTCCACGACGACGGTCCGGTCGTCCGGCACATGGCCGCACGCCTGGCGCTGCTCGGCCAGGTAGGACAGGACGTTCTCCGCCGCCCACGCGTCGAGCCCCGCCGCGGTCAGCCGCTCGCGGGCGCGGCCGGGCGACAGGCCGCCGATCTCGCGCAGGAACGCGCCCAGGGCGCGCCCCAGTTCGAGCGGGCGCCCCAGTTGGTCGCCCTTCCAGAACGGCAGCCGCCCGGGGACGCCCGGCGCCGGGCTCACCAGGACGCGGTCACGGGTGATGTCCTCGATCCGCCACGACGTGGTGCCGAGGGTGAAGACGTCGCCCACCCGGGACTCGTAGACCATCTCCTCGTCCAGCTCGCCGACGCGGCCGCCGCCCTTCTTGGGGTCCGCCCCCGCGAGGAAGACACCGAACAGGCCGCGGTCGGGGATGGTGCCGCCGGAGGTGACGGCGAGCCGCTGCGCGCCGGGCCGCCCTGTGACCGTCCCGGCCACGCGGTCCCAGACGAGGCGGGGGCGCAACTCGGCGAAGGCGTCGGACGGATAGCGCCCCGCGAGCATGTCCAGCACCGCGGTGAAGGCCGACTCGGGCAGCGCGGCGAACGGCGCCGCGCGCCGGACCAGGGCCAGCAGCTCCGTCACGTCCCAGGTGTCCATGGCCGTCATGGCGACGATCTGCTGGGCCAGCACATCCAGCGGATTGGCCGGGACGCGCAGCGACTCGATGGCCCCCTCGCGCATCCGCTCGGTGACCACGGCCGCCTGCACCAGGTCGCCCCGGTACTTGGGGAAGACCACGCCGGTGGAGACCGCGCCCACCTGGTGCCCGGCACGGCCGACGCGCTGCAGCCCGGAGGCGACCGACGGCGGGGACTCCACCTGGACGACCAGGTCCACCGCGCCCATGTCGATGCCCAGCTCCAGGCTGGAGGTGGCGACGACCGCGGGCAGCCGTCCCGCCTTGAGGTCCTCCTCCACCAGCGCCCGCTGCTCCTTGGAGACCGAGCCGTGGTGCGCGCGGGCGAGCACCGGGGGCGCCCCCTTGGCCGCGCCGGCCTCCGCCATCAGCTCGGCGGGCGAGTGGTGCTCGGGCAGGGGCTCGCCGGTGGCCCGCTCGTAGGCGATCTCGTTGAGCCTGTTGCACAGCCGCTCGGCGAGGCGGCGGGAGTTGGCGAAGACGATCGTCGAGCGGTGGTCCTGGACGAGGTCGGCGATCCGCTCCTCCACGTGGGGCCAGATCGACGGCTTGTCCTTGCCGTCGCCGCCCTCCTGCGCGGGCGAGGCGCCCAGCTCCCCGAGGTCCTCCACCGGGACGACCACCGACAGGTCGAACTCCTTGCCGGAACGCGGCTGGACGACCTCCACCTTGCGCCCCGGCGACAGGAAGCGGGCCACCTCGTCGACCGGCCGGACGGTGGCCGACAGGCCGATGCGCCGGGCGGGGCGCGGCAGGAGGGCGTCGAGGCGCTCCAGGGACAGGGCGAGGTGCGCGCCGCGCTTGGTGCCCGCCACGGCG
This sequence comes from Streptomyces sp. UNOC14_S4, assembly GCF_020740835.1. Taxonomy (GTDB): domain Bacteria; phylum Actinomycetota; class Actinomycetes; order Streptomycetales; family Streptomycetaceae; genus Streptomyces. The sequence continues at coordinate 8,144 of NZ_JAINFC010000184.1, read as the reverse complement.
TGCACCTCGTCCAGGATGACCGTCTCCACGCCCGCCAGGGCGTCCCGCGAGGCCGAGGTGAGCATCAGGAACAGCGACTCGGGGGTGGTGATGAGGATGTCCGGGGGCCGGGTGGCCATCGCGCGCCGCTCGGCGGCCGGGGTGTCACCGGAGCGGATGCCCACCCGGACGTCGGGCTCCGGCACCCCCAGCCGCACGGACTCCTGGCGGATGCCCGTCAGCGGGCTGCGGAGGTTCCGCTCGACGTCGACGGCGAGGGCCTTGAGGGGTGACACGTAGAGCACCCGGCAGCGCTTCCTGGGCTCGGCGGGCGGAGACGTGCTCGCCAGCCGGTCCAGGGAGGCGAGGAACGCGGCCAGGGTCTTGCCCGAACCTGTCGGGGCGACCACCAGCACGTCGGAACCCGCGGCGATCGCCCGCCACGCTCCGCACTGTGCCGCCGTCGGCGCCGTGAACGCGCCCGTGAACCACGCACGTGTCGCGGGGGAGAACCCCGCGAGGGCCCCCGTCGGGCCGTCCGCCGCTTCGGCCGCCGAGCCGGCCACGCTGTCGTCCGCCATGCACCCCATCGTGCACCGCACCACTGACAACGCCCCGGAAGCGCAGGCCGGAGGCGCTACGGCGGCCTGGGGACGGGTCAGGGACGACGGGGGCGCCGCGTGGTCACAGCGCCCGCCCGTAGGCGCGCAGGGCGAGCAGCGAAGTGATCGTCACCATCGGGCGGCACTCGAGACCCGTGCCCGGAGCCCACTCGCGCCAGCGCACCGGCCAGCCGCCGTCCTCCTCCTGCGACGCCGCGAGGTACTCCAGGGAGCGGTCGATCTCGGCGTCGGTGAACCAGCGGCGGGCCACGGAGTCCGGGGTCCGGGCGAAGTCGTACGCGAAGTGGTGCTCGCCGGGCGCGTAACCGTCCGGAACGGGGTGGTCCGCCGCCCGGTCCGGGTCCAGGACCGCCAGCCGCTGCTCCCGTACGACGCGGCCCAGCCGTTCCGCCACCGACTCGGCGCGCGGGCGGTCGGGGGCGCCGTCGAGGAAGGCGACGGCGGCCTCGACCTCGTAGGGGTGGGTCTTCGCCCCGTTGGCGAGGGCCTCGACCGCGGCCCAGCAGAAGTCGGTGGCCCGGAACAGCCATGCGTGCCACACCGCGTTGCGGTGCAGCAGCCCCACCACGGGGCCGGTCGCGAGGAGGTCGCTCGGCGGGTCGTCCACCACGGGGATCCAGGGGGCCGCCGGATAGCCGCGCAGCGAGGGGTGCAGGGCGGGCAGGGCGCCGTCCGGGGTGGAGACGGCCGTCAGATAGCGGCAGACGCGCTCCACCCGCCGGTCCGCGCAGCGGCCGATCTCGTGGAGGACGTGCAGGGCGTGGGCGGTGTGCAAGGGCTGGCTCACGGGTCCGCGCAGATCGGGCTCCAGGGCGTAGCCGTACCCCCCGTCCGCACCCAGATAGGCCGTCAGGGCGGACTCGACGGCATCGGGACTGCCGTCCAGGAAGTGGAACGCGAATCTGCGCTGTTCGAGGACACGGGCGGTCAGCCACATGAACCGCTCGGCACGGGCTACGGGGGATGCTCCGGATCGGGCCATGCAAAGACCGTAGGGCCGATCGCGGCGCAGGTCACCGGCTCGTGCTCGGCAGCACCCTCAGGGGCGGGATACTGGTCTCATGCGGTTGACGGTCTTCTGGCAGCGGATGGCGGATCACTTCGGTGAGGCGTACGCCGATTCCTTCGCGCGCGATCACGTGATGTCCGAGCTCGGCGGGAGGACCGTGCACGAGGCGCTGGACGCCGGCTGGAACGCGAAGGACGTGTGGCGCGGGGTGTGCAGGGCGCTGGAGGTGCCCGACGACCGGCGCTGACCGTCTCCGGGGCTCTCCCGGGCGGGGCTTCCTCCCGGGTCTTCCCCCGGCCTGACGGAAACGCTCCGGGACGTGGCCCCGCGAACCGCTCGGCGGACGCCGTCCTGTGATCACTCGGGCGAGCGACGCGCCCCGCACGGGCGGTCACCCGGAATCGCCCCGGGGGTCACCCACACTTGCCCCGTGGCCGCAGACGACACCGCTCCGGAAGCCGAACCGCACCCCCGCCCGGGGACCGGGACGCGCATGCCGCCCTGGCTGCCGCGGGCGATGGTGGTGGCACTCGCCCTGCTCGCCTGTTTCCAGCTGGCTGACTGGGCCTTCCACCGGCTCGTCGGGCTGCTGATCGATGTCCTGATCGCGTTCTTCCTCGCCCTGGCCGTCGAGCCCGCCGTGGCACGGCTGGCCGCGCGCGGCATGCGGCGCGGGCTCGCCACGGGCCTGGTCCTCCTGGCCGTCGCGGTGGCCGTGGCGGGCTTCTTCACCCTGCTCGGCTCGATGCTCGCCGACCAGATCACGACCATCGTGGAGAACTTCCCCGCCTATGTGGACACGGTGATCGGCTGGGTCAACCGGACGTTCCACACCGACTTCTCCCGGGTGGAGATCCAGCGGAGCGTGCTGCACTCGGACTGGCTGCAGAAGTACGTGAAGAGCAGTGCAGGCGGGGTGCTGGATCTCTCCGCCACCGTTCTCGGCGGGCTGTTCCAGCTGCTCACGGTGGTGCTGTTCGCGTTCTACCTCGCGGCCGACGGGCCCCGTCTGCGCCGTGCCCTGTGCTCCGTGCTGCCCCCGGACCGGCAGGCGGAGGTGCTGCGAGCCTGGGAGCTCGCGGTGGCCAAGACGGGCGGCTACCTCTACTCGCGCGCCCTGATGGCGCTGATCTCCGGCGTCGCGCACTACGTCCTGCTGGTGATCCTCGGCGTGCCCTACGCCCCGGCGCTCGCGATCTGGGTCGGTTTCGTCTCCCAGTTCATCCCCACCGTCGGCACCTATCTGGCGGGGGCGCTGCCGATGCTGATCGCCTTCACCGTGGACCCCTGGTACGCGGTCTGGGTGCTCGCGTTCGTCGTGATCTATCAGCAGTTCGAGAACTACGTGCTCCAGCCCCGGATCACCGCCAGGACCGTGGACATCCACCCGGCCGTCGCCTTCGGCTCGGTGATCGCGGGCACGGCGCTGCTCGGCGCGGTGGGCGCGCTGATCGCCATCCCGGCGACCGCGACGCTCCAGGGCTTCCTGGGGGCCTATGTGAAGCGCTACGAGGTCACCCACGACCCGCGGGTGCACGGCGGGCGGGACGACGACGGGCCGCGGCTCTCCCTGCTGGCACGGCTGTTCCGGGCGCTGCGCGAGCGCTGAGCCGGGGCTGGCGTGGTGCACTTGACACCAAAATCGAACATCCATTCTTATGGGTGCCCAGGGCCCGTCGGGAGACTCGGGAGAGGCACGTTATCCACAGGGCGGGGCGGTGCCCGGGGCCCATTGTCAGTGGCACGCGTTAGCGTCGTTGACGTGAAGCGATCGACTCAAGCAAACCGGGTGGAACCCATGGCAGGCACCGACCGCGAGAAGGCACTGGACGCCGCGCTCGCACAGATTGAACGGCAATTCGGCAAGGGCGCCGTGATGCGGCTCGGCGAGCGGCCGAACGAGCCGATCGAGGTCATCTCCACCGGGTCGACCGCTCTCGACGTCGCGCTCGGCGTCGGCGGGCTCCCGCGCGGCCGTGTGGTGGAGATCTACGGCCCGGAGTCCTCCGGCAAGACGACCCTGACCCTGCACGCCGTGGCCAACGCCCAGCGTGCCGGCGGCACGGTGGCCTTCGTGGACGCCGAGCACGCCCTCGACCCCGAGTACGCCAGGAAGCTCGGCGTCGACATCGACAACCTCATCCTGTCCCAGCCGGACAACGGCGAGCAGGCCCTGGAGATCGTCGACATGCTGGTGCGCTCCGGCGCGCTCGACCTGATCGTCATCGACTCCGTGGCGGCCCTGGTGCCGCGCGCCGAGATCGAGGGCGAGATGGGCGACTCGCACGTGGGCCTCCAGGCCCGGCTGATGAGCCAGGCGCTCCGGAAGATCACCAGCGCGCTCAACCAGTCCAAGACCACCGCGATCTTCATCAACCAGCTCCGCGAGAAGATCGGCGTCATGTTCGGCTCCCCGGAGACCACGACCGGTGGCCGGGCGCTGAAGTTCTACGCCTCGGTGCGCATCGACATCCGCCGCATCGAGACCCTGAAGGACGGCACCGAGGCCGTCGGCAACCGCACCCGCTGCAAGGTCGTCAAGAACAAGGTCGCGCCGCCCTTCAAGCAGGCCGAGTTCGACATCCTCTACGGCCAGGGCATCAGCCGCGAGGGCGGCCTGATCGACATGGGTGTCGAGCACGGCTTCATCCGCAAGGCCGGTGCCTGGTACACCTACGAGGGCGACCAGCTCGGCCAGGGCAAGGAGAACGCCCGCAACTTCCTGAAGGACAACCCCGACCTCGCCAACGAGATCGAGAAGAAGATCAAGGACAAGCTGGGCGTCGGCACCCGCGGCGGCGAGACCCCGGAGGCCGAGCAGGCTCCGGCCGAGGACGCCGCGGCCAAGACGGTGCCCGCCCCGGCGAAGTCCACCGGCAAGGCGGCCAAGGCCACGGCTGCCAAGAGCTGATCCCGTGACACGGCGATCGGAGCACCCCGTACCGGAGCCCGTGAGGGGTCTGCCGGGCGCGGGTGCGGACGACCGGACCAGTGGTGGTGCCCCCTCCCCGTCGAGGGCCGGGGGCGGGGCACCACCACGGCCGGAGGAGCAGGCGCGGGCGATCTGTCTGCGTCTGCTCACCGGATCCCCGCGCACCCGCAAGCAGCTCGCGGACGCGCTGGCCAAGCGCGGTATCCCGGCGGAGGCCGCGGAAGAGGTGCTGGCCCGCTTCGAGGACGCGGGCCTGATCGACGACGCGGCGTTCGCCGACGCGTGGGTGGAGTCCCGGCACCACGGCCGGGGGCTCGCCCGCCGGGCCCTGGCACGCGAGCTGCGCACCAAGGGCGTGGACTCCGCGCTGATCGACGAGGCCGTCGGGCAGCTCGACTCCGACCAGGAGGAGAGCACGGCCCGCGAGCTGGTGCGGCGCAAGCTGCGGGCCACGCGCGGCCTGGACCGGGAGAAACGGCTGCGCCGCCTTGCGGGCATGCTCGCCCGCAAGGGCTACGCGGAGGGCCTCGCCCTGCGCGTGGTGCGTGAGGCTCTGGAGGAGGAAGGCGAGGACGCCGAACTGCTGGACCACTGGCTGCCGGACGCGTGATGGGCCGGCGACGGGATCGCCTGGCGACGGGTTTGCCTGGCGGCGTGATGGCCTGGCAGCCGGAATGTCCGGCGGGTCGGGCTGCCCTGCCTGCCGAGGGCCCTGCCGGAGTGCTGTCCGGTCGCTGCGGGCCGGTGAGGGCCGGTGAAGGCGGGCAGCCGCGCCCGCTCGCTCCGCTGCCTCATTCCGCCGCCTCATTCCGTCGTCGGCGTGGTGCCGGCGCGGTGTCAGTGGTCCACCGGGAGGCCGGCTGCCCGCCAGGCCTGGAAGCCGCCGTCCAGGTCCGTGGCGTGGCGGAGGCCCAGCAGTCGCAGTGAGACCGCGGCCAGGCTGGACGCGTAGCCCTCGTCGCAGAACACCACCACCCGGAGGTCGTGCCCGGTGGCCTCCGCCGCGCGGAACTCGCACGCGGGGTCCAGTCGCCACTCCAGCTCGTTGCGTTCCACGACGAGCGCCCCGGGGACGGTCCCGTCGCGCTCGCGCAACGCCGCGTAGCGGATGTCGACCAGCAGCCCGCCCGCGGTCTGCACCGCGGCGGCCTCGGCGGGCCCCAGGCGGTCCAGACCCGCACGGGCGGCGGCCAGCAGCTCCTCGACCCGCATGCCGGGGCCCGGGCCCCGGCCCCGGAGTTCCCCGCTCACACCCACTCCTGTGCCCACTCCACCTGCTCCAGCCGCAGCACCTGCCCCGTACGGCTGTAGCGCCGCATCATCGGCAGCGGCGGGTAGTAGGCGTGGACGGAGACGGCGTGCTCCGTCCGCGAGCTGTTGATCACCTGGTGCACGTGGTGCGGGCCGAAAGCCCGGCCCTGGCCGTCGCGGAGTTCGCGCTCCCGGTCGACGCCGTCCGCCAGCTCCAGTGTCTTCCAGCCCTCCGTGGGCAGTTGGACGGCCAGCGACTGCTCTGTCAGCCGCCCCGCCGCCGCGGCGAAGGCACCGTGCGAGCCGCCGTGATCGTGCCAGCCCGTACCGGCCCCCGGCGGCCAGCCGATGAGCCATGCCTCGCTGCCGCCCGGCCCCGGGATCCGCACCCAGGTGCGGCCCTCCGGATCGAGCGGCAAGGAGGCGACAAGGCCGGCGTCCGCGGCGGTACGGCGGGTGAAGGCGAGGAGGTCGGCCGCCGAAGGCGTGGCCGGGACCGTTGCGGCACGAGGGTGACGAGGGTGACGAGGGGAAGAAGGAGCGACGGACGTGTGCCGTGACGAGGGCATGGGCACGGGCAGCGGAAGGAACACGGGAAACCGTCCTGAGCGATCGCGAAGGAGCGCGCGGCCGCACACGACAGGGCCACGCGAAGAGGGAGCGGATCAGCAGGACGGACGACAGACGCAGCCCGCGTAGCGGACGAGGTCCACATGGACCCTCCGCCAGAAACGCACGCCGTTGTCAGTCACGTTCCGGAGTCAACCACGGCCGTACGGGCCGGTCAACGATTGGCCGTGGCCTCACTGGGAGCACCGTCGGGCTCGCCGGTGTGCCGTGCGCTCCCCTCCGCCTCGTCGGGCGCACCGTCCCCGGAGTCCTCGGGGATCCCGGAACCCCCCGCGCCTTGCGCGGCGTCGGGGAACCCGGAGCCTTCCGGGCTCTCCTCGCCGAACGCCCGCGGCGCCGCCGCGCCACCCCGCACCGCGTCCGCGCAGGCGTACAGTTCCGCCGCCCGCACCCCCGACAGCGCGGCCACCAGGTGGCCGTCCGGGCGTACCACCAGCACGGTGTGGGCGTCCGCGCCCGGATAGCCCTCGGCGACGAGGAGTTCCGCCCGCATGGGCAGCGCGCCGACGGCGGACGCCAGGCGCGGCATGAGCCCGGCGCCGAGCCAGTGCCGTCGCTCCCACACCCCCGTCCCGGGCGCGACGAGCACCACCAGCAGGTCTCCGCCGAGCCGGTCCCGCAGCCCGGTCATGGACCCGTCCGGCGTGGTGACCGGGACGTCCTCGACCAGGGCCCCCGGAGCCGTGCCCACCCCCACGGAGCCCGCGGGCGGCGAGGCCGGGGCCAGGGGCGTACGGGCGTAGACGGGGGGCGCGCCCAGAACGCCGCGCCCCAAGTGGCCGTCCGTGAGCAGACTGTCGTGCCCGCGCGTGGCGCCCGGCATCAGCGTGCGCCGTGCCGTGTGCCATCCGCCCGTGCCGCGCACTGTGTGCAGGACCCTGTCGGCCGCGCGCAGCCGGGCCACGATCGCCCCGCGGCGCTCCGCCTGATAGCTGTCGAGCAGGGCCTCGGAAGCGCCGTGATGCCAGGCCAGCGCCAGCTTCCAGGCCAGGTTCCCGGCGTCCTGGAGCCCCTCGTCGAGCCCCTGGGTGCCGAGTGCCCCGAGCAGGTGGGCGGCGTCCCCGGCGAGGAAGGCGCGCCCGGTGCGCATCCGGCGCGTGAGCCGGTGGTGCACGGCGTGCACACCGGTGTCCAGGAGCTCGTACGGCGGCACGTCCCCGCACCACGCGGTCAGGGAGTCACGCACGAGTGCGAGCAGCGCGTCGGGCGTGACCAGTTCACCGTCCGGCGGCAGCAGCCAGTCCAGCCGCCAGATGCCGCCCGGCAGCGGGCGGGCCGTCACCTCGCTGCCGCGCGGCGGCGAGCGGTGCAGCAGCGCCTCGCCGGGCCAGGGCAGCTCGGCGCGGAGCGCCGCGACCGCGTACCGCTCGACGGCCGTACGCCCCGGGAAGCGGGCACCCAGCAGCTTGCGCACGGTCGACCGGGCGCCGTCGCAGCCGACGAGGTAACTGCCACGCCAGTGGCCGCCCTTGTCGCCCTTGGTGTGCGCGGTGACCCCGGCCGCGTCCTGCCGCAGCGCGTCCAGGCGGCCGCCCGGGACGATCCGTACGCGGTTCTCCAGGGCGAGCGCGGCGCGCAGCTCCCGCGTCAGCACGTGCTGCGGCAGGTGCAGGGGCGACGGATCGCGCACCGGCTCCGGATCCCCCGTGTCCTCGTCCGGTTTTCCGTACCGCTCGGGGCTCCCGAAGGGCAGCTGGGCGACGACGGCCCGGCGGCGCAC
>NZ_JAINFC010000183.1:1221-13151 GCF_020740835.1 Streptomyces sp. UNOC14_S4 | reverse complement strand
CCCCGCAACCGGCAACGCGAACTTCGCCACCAGCCGGTCCGTGAACGACGCGTGGTGCAGGCGGGCCAGCCGTACCGGAACGGCCCCCCGCCGCACCTCCACCCGCGCCCCCGCCGGCAGTTCCACCGAGCGGCGGCCGTCGCACCACAGCACCCCGTTCGGCGTCTGCGGCTGCACCTCCACCGCGAGGACCGAGTCCGGCGCCGTCACGAGCGGCTTGGCGAACAGCGCGTGGGCGCTGATGGGGACCATGAGCAGGGCCTCCACCTCCGGCCACACCACCGGCCCGCCCGCCGAGAAGGCGTACGCCGTCGAGCCGGTCGGCGTCGCGCAGACCACGCCGTCGCCGCCGAAGCGGGACACCGGCCGGCCGTCGACCTCGGTGACGACCTCCAGCATCCGCTCGCGCGCGGCCTTCTCCACGGACGCCTCGTTGAGCGCCCAGTCGGTGTGCACGACGCGCCCGTCGGTGCGGACGAGCACGTCGATGGTCATCCGCTCCTCGACCTCGTAGGCGCGGGTGACGACGCGGTCCACGACCTTGTCGAGGTCGTCGCGCTCGGCCTCGGCGAGGAAGCCGACGCGGCCGAGGTTGACGCCCAGCATGGGCACCCCGGAGCTGCGGGCGAACTCGGCGCCGCGCAGGAGCGTGCCGTCACCGCCGAGGACGACGAGGAGTTCGCAGCCCTCCAGGACGTCCGGGTGGTCCGGGCCGCACTCGACCAGTTCGACGGCGGAGGGCAGCGGCAGGTCCGCCGCCTCCTCGGCGAGCACCCGCACCCCGATGCCGCAGCGCAGCAGCCCCTGGACGACGAGTTCGGCACTGCGGATGGCCGCGGGACGGCCGGTGTGCGCGAGGAGGAAGACGGTGCGCCCGCCGTTCTCCCCGCGTTCTGCGGTCTGTGCTGATGATGCTGCTTCTGAAGTGGTCAACGGGGCCCCTCCGCCACTGCACGGTCAACGTCCGCCGGGTCCAGTGCAGGCGCACCGGCGCGCAGCCACAGAAAGTACTCGACGTTGCCGGAGGGACCTGGCAGCGGGCTCGCCGTCACGCCCAGCACGCCGAGGCCGAGTTCGGCCGCCTGCGCCGCGACGGTGCGCACGGCCTCGGCCCGCAGCTGGGTGCTGCGCACCACGCCGCCGCTGCCGAGGCGCTCCTTGCCGACCTCGAACTGGGGCTTGACCATGAGGACCAGGTCGGCGTCGGGGGCGGCGCAGCGCACGAGCGCGGGGAGCACCAGGCCCAGGGGGATGAAGGACAGGTCGCCGACGACGATGTCGACGGGCCGGTCGTCGATCTGGTCGAGCGTCAGCTCGCGGACGTTGGTGCGGTCCTTGACGGTGACCCGCTCGTCGCTCTGCAGCGACCAGGCGAGCTGTCCGTAGCCGACGTCGACGGCGACGACGTGGGCGGCGCCCGCGCGGAGCAGGACGTCGGTGAAGCCGCCGGTGGAGGCGCCCGCGTCGAGCGCCCGGCGGCCCTCGACCTTCAGCCCCTGGGGTACGAAGGCGGCGAAGGCACCGGCGAGCTTGTGCCCGCCGCGGGAGACGTAGTCCGGGTCGTTCTCGTCGGCGGTGACGACGATGGCGGCACTGATCTCCACCTGAGTGGCGGACTTCGTCGCCACGGCGCCGCCGACAGTCACCCGGCCCGCCGCGATGAGCTGGCCGGCCTGCTCGCGGGACCGGGCCAGTTTGCGGCGGACCAGCTCGGCGTCGAGTCGGCTGCGTCGAGGGCGGGTCACTGCCACGGGTGGTTCAGCTCCTGGTGTCGTACGAGGCGGGGGACCCCATGGGCGTGGGGGCCCCGGACGGGCCGGGGGCCCGGTCGAGCGCGGCGAGCGCTTCCCGCAGGTCCCCGTGTACATCCTCGTACACCGCGAGGTGGCCGTTCACGTCGAGGTGGTCGGCGTCGGCCAGCCGGGCGAGGGCGGTGTCCACCGCGGGCTCACCGGTGGGAGCGCGGTCGGCGCCGAGCGGCCGGGGGCCGGCCGGGTGCTCGCCCTGGGCCTCGGCGGTCGGCCGGGCCTCGGCGGTCGGGGCGGGGGCGGCCTGCGGGTGCGGGGCCGCCTGCGCGCCGGTCGTCGGATCGGTCATGCCCCGACGCTACCCCGTCCCGCCGTCTTCGCGGCGTACCCGTTCGCCTCCCGGGCCCCCGGTGTAGCGTCCGGTCCATGGCGACCATCGAGGAGTGCCGTGCCGCACTCGACCGGCTGGCGGAGAACCTCGCGGGGGCGAGCGGCGACCTGCGGGAGGCCGCCGCGCCCGACCGCTCGCTCAGCTGCCACATCACCGACCTCGACGTCACCTTCACGGGGCACCTGGCGGGCGGGCACATCCAGGACGTGGAGACCGTGCCCGGCACCCCGGAACGCCGGGCGGAGATCGGGCTGACGATGGCGGGCGACGACCTCGTGGCCCTGGTGGACGGGCGGCTGAACTTCGCCCGGGCGTGGGCCGGGGGCCGGGTACGGGTGCAGGCGGGCCTGCGCGACGTACTGCGACTGCGGAAGCTGCTGTAACCGACAGCGCCCCGTCAGGGGCGCGGGGAACTGCGCGAGCAACCAGCCACGGCCCGCAGCCGCGCACCAAGCGCAAGAGGCACCCCCGTAGGCGCACCGGACTCCAGCGGAGCTCAAGGCTTCCGGCGCTGCCGGGCGGCGGCCGGTACGACCAGAGGCGTGCCGGTCTCGGGGTCGTCGATGACCCGGCACCGGATGCCGAACACCCGCTCGACCAGCTCGGCGGTGACCACCTCGCGCGGGTCGCCCTGGGCGACGACCTCGCCGCCGCGCAGCACGATCAGGTGGGTGGCGTAGCGGGCGGCGTGGTTCAGGTCGTGCAGCACGGCGACGAGGGTGCGGCCCTGCTCCTCGTGGAGCTCGGCGCACAGGTCGAGGACGTCGAGCTGGTGCTGGATGTCGAGGTAGGTGGTCGGCTCGTCCAGCAGGAGCAGCGGGGTCTGCTGGGCGAGGGCCATGGCGATCCACACGCGCTGCCGCTGGCCGCCGGAGAGCTCGTCGACGTGGCGGTCGGCGAGGGGGTCGACACCGGTGGCGGCCATCGACTCCTGGACGATCCGCTCGTCCTCGCGCGACCACTGCCGCAGCAGCCCTTGGTGGGGGTAGCGGCCGCGGGCGACGAGGTCGGCGACGGTGATCCCGTCGGGGGCCACGGAGGACTGCGGGAGGAGCCCGAGCGTACGGGCGACCTGCTTGGCGGGGTACGAGTCGATGGCGGCGCCGTCCAGGAGCACGGACCCGGCGGCGGGCCTGAGCATGCGGGACAGGGCGCGCAGGAGGGTGGACTTGCCGCAGCCGTTGGGGCCGACGATCACCGTGAAGGAGTGGTCGGGGATCGCGACCGAGAGGTTCTCGGCGATGACCCGCTGATCGTAGGAGAGCGTGACGGCCTCGGCCGCGAGGCGGCTCGTCGGCCGCGCGTCCGCGCCGGTGCGGTGGGGGGCGTCCGTCCGCGGCCCGGTGGCTTCGCGTACGTCGGTCACGGTGGTCTCTCCTTGGATGTACGTCAGGTCTCGCGGCGTCATATCCGGCCCGCCTTGCGCTCGGTGAACAGCAGCCACAGCAGATAGCAGCCGCCGACCATGCCGGTGACCGCGCCGACGGGGAGCTGGCCGGCGCCGAAGAACCGCTGGGAGGCCCAGTCGGCGGTGATCAGCAGAGCCGCGCCCATGCAGGCGGAGGCGGCGAGGTTGGGGCCGGGGGCGCGGGTCAGCCGCTTGGCGAGCTGGGGCGCGGCGAGGGCGATGAAGCCGATGGGGCCCGCGGCGGCGGTCGCGACGCCGGTCAGCAGCACGGCGGCGCCCATCACCACGACGCGTACGCGCTCGGTGCGGATGCCCAGCGCGCAGGCCGCGTCCTCGCCCATCTCCATCATCCGCAGGGCCCTGCCCTGGCCGAGGAGGACGGGGAGGAGCAGGGCGCAGACGACGAGCAGCGGCCAGACCTGGCCCCAGTCGCGGCCGTTGAGGGAGCCGACCATCCAGACCATGGCGCGCGTGGCGTCGTTGAGGTCGGCGCGGGTCATCAGGTAGTCGCGGACGCCGGTGAGCACGGCGGCCGCGCCGATGCCGACGAGGACGAGGCGGTAGCCGTGGACGCCCTTCTTCCACGCGAGCAGGTAGACCGCGGCGCCGGTGACGAGGCCGCCGGCGACGGCGCCGGCCGCGACGGCGGACGGGCTGCCGTGGAAGAGGACGATGACGGCGAGGGCGCCGACCGCCGAGCCCTGGCCGAAGCCGATGACGTCGGGGCTGCCCAGCGGGTTGCGGGAGACCGACTGGAAGACGGCGCCCGCCGTGCCGAGGGCGGCGCCGACGAGCAGGCCGACCAGGACGCGCGGCAGCCGCAGGTCCTGGACGATGAACTCCTGGGCGGGCGTGCCGCCGCCGGTGAGGGTGGTGAGGACGTCGGCGGGCGACATCGGGTAGTCGCCGGTGCCGATGAGCGCGACGGCCGCGGCCGCGGCGACGGCCAGCAGCGCGGCGACGACGAGGACGGCCCGCGGGGCCACGCGCAGCGAGAGCCCGCCGCGGGTGCGGATCACCCGGGAGGCGGTCCGGGGGGAGGAAGGGGCACTCACTGCTTGACCACCTTCCGGCGGCGTACGAGGTGGATGAAGAGGGGCCCGCCGACGATCGCCGTGACGATGCCGACCTGGAGCTCCCCGGGGCGGGTGACGACCCGTCCGAGCACGTCGGCGCCGAGCAGCAGCACGGGCGACAGGACGGCCGAGTACGGCAGGATCCAGCGCAGGTCGGGGCCGGTCAGGCTGCGGACGAGGTGCGGGATGATCAGGCCGACGAAGACGATCGGCCCGCAGGCCGCGGTGGCCCCGCCGCACAGCAGGGTGATGGCGGCCATCGCCAGCACGCGGGTGACGTTCGGCCGCGAGCCCAGCGCGAGCGCCTGGTCGTCGCCGAGGGCCATGGCGTTGAGCGGCCGGGCGAGGGCGAGGCAGAGCAGCACGCCGATACCGACGAAGGGCGCGACCTGCCGGACGGTGTCCATGGTCGAGGAGGCGAGCGAGCCGACGATCCAGAACCGCATCCGGTCCATCGCCACCCGGTCCGACAGCTGCACCGCGTAGACGTAGCCGTAGAGCGCGTATGTCACGGCCGTGCCCGCCAGCGCGAGGCGCACCGGTGTCGCGTTGCGGCTGCCCGCGAGGAAGTGGACGGCCACGGAGACGACGGCCGCGCCCAGGAAGGCGAACCACATGTAGCCGCTGACCGTGCCGATGCCCAGGAAGGTGATGGCGGAGACGACAGCGGCCGCGGCACCGGCGTTGACGCCGAGGATGCCGGGTTCGGCGAGCGGGTTGCGGGTGAGCGCCTGCATCACGGCGCCCGCGAGCCCGAGCGCGGCACCGACGACGATGCCCAGGAGCGTCCGCGGCAGGCGCACGTCGCGGACGACCACGGCGTCGGCACCGGACGCGGAGTGGACGAGCGCGTTCCAGACCTGTTCGACGGGGATCTGCTTGGCGCCGATGGCGACGCTCGCCACGGCGACCAGGAGCAGCGCTCCCAGGGCGGCGAACAGACCTGCCGCGCGGGCCGCGTTCCGGCCGGCCGGCGCGGACCGCGGTGGTGCCGCTGGGGTTTCGGGGAGACTGTCGACCAACACCAGGTTAGGTTAGCCTACCCTGACGTTGCCCCGTTCGAGTGTCCCGTTCGAGCGAGTCCGAGAGATCCGAGAGACCCGAGAGAAGCGCATCACCATGAGCACCCCCCGCACCACCGCTGTCAGCTCCCTGTCCCGCCGCGGCCTCCTGGCGGCAGGCGGCGCGCTCGGACTCGGCGCCTTTCTGACGGCCTGCGGGGGCGGCACGTCATCAGGCGGCGACTCGGGCTCGGACTCCGGCTCCTGGAGCTTCAAGGACGACCGCGGCGAGACCGCCAAGGCGGACCGGACGCCCAAGAAGATCGTCGCCTTCACCGGCACCGCCGCCGCCCTGCACGACTTCGGCATCGAGTGCGCCGCCGTGTTCGGCCCGACCAAGCTCAAGGACGGCAAGCCCGACCCGCAGGCCGGCGACATCGACGTCGACAAGGTGACCGTCCTCGGCAACGCCTGGGGCGAGTTCAACGTCGAGAAGTACGCGGCCCTGGGCCCCGAACTGCTCGTCACCAGCATGTTCCAGGGCAAGGAGCTGTGGTACGTGCCGGACGACAGCAAGAAGAAGATCCTCGGGCTCGCCCCGAGCGTCGGCATCAGCGTCGCGAAGACCTCCCTGACCGACGCCATCGGCCGCCACGCCGAGCTCGCCGGGTCGCTGGGCGCCGACCTGAAGGCGAAGAAGGTCACCGACGCCAAGGAGCGCTTCGAGAAGGCCTCCGAGACCCTCCGCAAGGCCGCCCGCGACAACAAGGGCCTCAAGGTCATGGCCGCGTCCGCCGCCGCCGACATGCTCTACGTCTCCGACCCCTCGGTCTACGCCGACCTCACCTACTTCAAGCAGCTCGGCGTCGAGTTCGTCATGCCCGACAAGGTCACCGGCGGCTTCTTCGAGAGCCTCAGCTGGGAGAACGCGGGCAAGTACGCCGCCGACCTGATCCTCCTCGACGACCGCACCGTCGCCCTCCAGCCCAAGGACCTCGGCTCCAAGCCCACCTGGGCCGGGCTGCCCGCCGTCAAGGCCGGCCAGATCACCCCGTGGCTGAGCGAGCCGCGCTTCTCCTACGCGGGCTGCGCACCGCTCGTCGAGCGCCTCGCCGAGGCCGTCGCGAAGGCCAAGAAGGCCAACTGACCCCGTCGGGGCCGGCCGCTTCCCCCGAGCCGGCCGGCCCCGGCGGTCCATCCGACCGCCGTTGCCCCCGCCGGCCGAAAGGACTCCGTCCCGCATGACCACCTCCACCACCGCCGCGCCGAGCCCGCCCTTCCGGTTCTTCGACCTGCACGTCGTGCGCACGGCCCGGATCAGCCCCGCCATGGTCCGCGTCACCTTCGGGGCCGCGGACCTCGCCGAGGCCGTCAGCGGCGGCCGCGACCAGCGCTTCAAGCTGTTCCTGCCGCAGCCCGGCCAGGACGCGCCCGTCATGCCCGAGGTCCTCGACGAGGGCTGGTTCGCGAACTGGCGCGCCCAGGACCCGGCGGTCCGCTCCGTCATGCGCACGTACACCATCCGCGACCTGCGCACGGACCCGGACGAGCTGGACGTCGACTTCGCCGTGCACGGCGACGCGAACGGCCACGGCGGCCCGGCCACCAACTGGGCCCAGGCGGCGAGGCCCGGCGACCGCGTCGCCGCGCTCGCGCCCGTCGTCGAGGACAACGGCGGCGTCGACTTCCGCCCGCCCGCGGGCACCGACTGGACGCTCGTCACCGCGGACGAGACGGCGCTGCCCGCCGTCGCGGGCATCCTCGCCTGGCTGCCCGCCGGGGCCAGGGCGAAGGTCTGGATCGAGGTGCCGCACGCGGAGGACGTCCAGGACCTCCCGACGGCCGCCGACGCCGACATCACCTGGCTGGTCCGCGGCTCCGCCGCCGCGACACCGGTCGTCGACGCGGTCCGGGCGGCCGAACTGCCGGAGGGCACGCCCTACGCCTGGATCGCGGGCGAGGCCGCCGCGGTCCGCACCCTGCGCCGCCACCTGGTGGGCGACCGCGGCTTCGACCGCCGCGCCATCGAATTCACGGGCTACTGGCGCCGGGGGGCCTCGGAGGAGGACCTCCTGAAGGAGTGGGAGCGGGACCAGTCGGAGCAGCAGGCCGACTAAGCACCGTCCGACACCGATCGCCCGTCGGCCACGGACCGTGGACAGCTGAGCGCGCAGTTCCCCGCGCCCCTGACGGGGCGCCCCGTCAGGGGCGCGTTTAGGGGCGCGGGGCTGTGACATCGTGCGGCTCCGCCGCGCGGGCGCGAGCAGCCCCACCGCCCAGCAGCCGAAACACGACCGCCACCGCCCCAAGGGGCGCGGGGAACTGCGCGAGCAACCAGCGACGGCCCGCAGTCGCCAACGCGCTCAGCAGACCGAGCTCGTAGGCAAAGGGGCGCGGGGCTGCATCGATCTGCGGCTCCGCCGCGTGGGCGCGACCAGCCCCCACTAACCCGCAGACACAAGACAACCCTCAAAGCCCCAGCAGGGCCAACGCCTTCCCCCCGTCCAGGACACACTCACCGGCCCCCGCCGCCGCCCAGGCGGCCCCGCAAAGCGCCCGCAGCCCATCGACCGGCTCGCCCGAACCCGCCAGCAAAAGCTCGTCGCCGACGGCCGACGCCGTCCACCCGCCGCACCGGAAGCCGGAGCCACCGGCTTCCTCGACGGCCGGCTGCGCCTCCAGCAACCCCCGCAGGTCCTCCGCCACGTACGTCGGACGATGCTTCGGCGCCGCGGCGAGCAGCTCGGCCGCCGTGGTCACCCCCGTCAGCACGAGGAGTGAATCGACGCCCCCCGCGTACGCTCCCTCAATGTCCGTGTCGAGCCGGTCGCCGACCACCAACGGCCGCTTCGCGCCCGTCCGCAGCACCGTCTCGCGGTGCATCGGCGGCAGCGGCTTCCCCGCCACCTGCGGCTCGACGCCGGTCGCCCAGCTCACGACCCGCACCGCGGAACCGTTGCCCGGCGCGATGCCCCGGGCGCTGGGGATCGTCAGATCCGTGTTGGACGCGAACCACGGCACTCCGCGTGCCACCGCGTACGACGCCTCCATCAGCCGCGACCACGGCATGTCGGGCCCGCCGTAGCCCTGCGCCACGGCGGCCGGGTCGTCGTCCGCCGACTCCACCGGCACCAGCCCGCGCTCCTCCAGCGCCACCCGCAGCCCCTCGGCACCGATCAGCAACACCCGTGACCCCGCCGGGAACTGATCGGCGATCAGCCGCGCCACCGCCTGCGCCGAGGTGATCACGTCCGAGGGCTCGGCGGGCACCCCGAGCTCCGTCAGGTGCGCGGCGACGGTCTGCGGCGTGCGGGCCGCGTTGTTGGTCACATAGGCCAGGTGCATCCCGCCGTCCCGGGCCTCCCCCAGCGACGTGACGGCGTACGGGATGGCCTCGCCACCCGCGTAGACCACGCCGTCTAGGTCCAGCAGCGCCGTGTCGTAGGCCGCGCTGAGCCGCTGCGCACTGCCTTCCGGCCGGATCCGGACGGTCTGGTTCATCGTGACTCGCTCCTTGTGCTGTACGTCTCTTCCACGATCATTGCTCATCGGGCCATGAGACATAACATTTCCCAATGAGCACTCCAGGCCGAACAGGGGATACGGGGCAGGGTCTCGAACTCACGCCTTTCCGAGGGCTGCGCTACGTCCCGGAACGGGTCGGCAGTCTCTCCGCCGTCACGTCGCCACCGTACGACGTGGTCGTACGGCCCGACGGGCTGCGGCATCTGGAGACCGCGGACCCGTACAACATCGTCCGGCTCATCCTCCCCCAGGCCGCGACGGCCGCGGACCGGCACCGGCAGGCCGCGGAGACGCTGCGCCGCTGGCAGGAGGAACGTATTCTCGCGCCGGACCCCGAGCCCGCCCTCTACGTCTACGAGCAGCGCGGCGACGGCATCCTGCAGCGCGGCCTGATCGGGGCGCTGCGCCTCAGCCCGCGCGAGGAGGGCGTCGTCCTCCCCCACGAGGACGTGATGCCGCACATCGTGGAGGACCGGGCGGCGCTGATGCGCGGCACCGCCGCCAACCTCGAACCGCTGCTCTTCTCCTACCGCGGCGACGCGGGCCCCGGCGGGGCGGCGGAGGTCATCGACCGGGTGATCACCACGGCGCCCCTGCTGTCCACGACCACCGACGACGGCTACGCGCACCGGCTGTGGTCGATCACCGACCCCGCGGACCTGGCCGCCATCGGTGCCGACCTCTCCCGGCAGCAGGCCCTCATCGCCGACGGCCACCACCGCTGGGCCACCTATCTCCGGCTGCGCGCCGAGCAACCGGCCCCCGGCCCCTGGGACTTCGGCCTGGTCCTCCTCGTGGACACGGCCCGCTACCCGCTGCGCGTACGGGCCATCCACCGTCTGCTGCACCGGCTGCCGGTGGCGGAGGCACTCGCCGCGGTCGGCGACGCGTTCCGCGTACGCACCCTCGGCGACTCGCTGCCGCAGGCCCTGGACGCGCTCGCGGAGGCCAAGGACAAGGACGACAACGCCTTCGTCCTCGCGGGCGACGGCAGCTTCCACCTGCTGGAAAGCCCCGACCCCGAGCTCCTGGCCCGTACGGTCCCCGGCGACCGCCCGGAGGCGTGGCGCACACTCGACGCCACGGTGCTGCACTCGGTGCTCCTGGAGCACATCTGGCACGTCCCGGACGACCCCGAGCACATCGGCTACATCCACGAGACGGCGGCAGCGGTGCGTCAGGCCGAACGGCACGGGGGCACGGCCGTCCTGATGCACCCGGTCCGCGAGGACGTCGTCCGCGAACTGGCCGAGCAGGGCGTCACCATGCCGCGCAAGTCCACGTCCTTCGGCCCGAAGCCGGCGACGGGGCTGGTGCTGCGGAGCCTGGCGCTGGACTGACACCCCATAGGCCACTCCATATGCCCGAGGGCGGAACTCCCGGTCAGGAGTTCCGCCCTCGGTGTGCTGCCGCACGGCTACGGCGTGGCCGCGATCAGCTCTTGTCCGCGTCCTTATCGGCCTCGGCGTCCTTGACATCCTTGACGTCCTCGGCCGCGGGGGCCTCGGGCATGACCGGCTCGACGAACTGCGGGACCTCGGGCTTGACGGCCTCGGGGGCGGCCTCCGCGGCCTCCTCCGTCGTCTCCACCGTCTCCGCCGCCTCTGCCGTCTCCTTGACCTCGTCGTCCTCGGCGTCCTCGACAAGGGCGTCCGTGAACGCCACGCCGTCCAGCTCCGCGAGGCGGTCGGAGGCGTCGGTCATGCCGCCCTGGTCGGCCTCGAGGGCCTTGGCGAACCACTCGCGGGCCTCGTTCTCGCGGCCCACGGCGATCAGCGCGTCGGCGTAGGCGTAGCGGAGGCGCGCGGTCCACGGCTGGACCGAGTTCGAGGCGAGCTCGGGGCTCTGCAGGGTGACGACCGCGGCCTCGGCCTGGCCCATGTCCTTGCGGGCACCGGCGGCGACGAGCCGCATCTCGACCTGGCCGGCCTTGTCGAGCTTCTGGACCTCGGGCTCACCGGCCATGGCCAGGGCACGCTCCGGGCGGCCCATGCCGCGCTCGCAGTCGGCCATGACGGGCCACAGCTCGACGGAGCCGGTCATCCGGCGTGCGGCACGGAACTCGGCCAGCGCCTCGGCGTACTTGGAGTTGGCGTACGAGGCGAAGCCGGCGGCCTCGCGCACGGCGGCGACGCGGGAGGCGAGGCGCAGGGCGACGCGGGAGTAGCCATACGCCTGCTCGGCGTCCTCGTCCAGGAGCCTGGCGACCATGACGAGGTTCCGGGCGACCTCTTCCGCCAGGCCCTTCGGCAGGCTCATGAGCTCCTGCTTGACGTCCTTGTCGATCTCCTCGCCGGTCACGTCGTCGGGGATCGGCAGGCGCTTCATCGGCTCACGGTCGTCATCCCGACGGGGGCCGCGGTCGTCACGGCGGCCGTAGCCACCGGAGCGCTCACCGCGTCCGCCACGGAAGCCACCGCCCTGGCGGTCGTCGCGACGGCCGTAGCCGCCACCCTGGCGACCACCGCGGTCGTCGCGGCCACCACGGTAGCCACCGCGGTCGTCATCGCGGCGCGGGCCGCGGTCGTCATCGCGGCGGGGGCCACGGTCGTCACGGCGGAACGAGGGACGGTCGTCGCGGCGCTCGTCGCGACGGAAACCGCCACGGTCGTCATCACGACGCGGGCCACGGTCATCGCGACGGTCGTCACGGCGGAAGCCACCGCGGTCGTCGTCACGACGGGGGCCACGGTCGTCACGGCGGAAGGACGGACGGTCGTCGCGGCGCTCGTCGCGACGGAAACCGCCACGGTCGTCATCGCGACGGAAGGAGGGTCGCTC
>NZ_JAINFC010000183.1:0-1124 GCF_020740835.1 Streptomyces sp. UNOC14_S4 | reverse complement strand
ACGCTCGTCGTCACGGCGCGGGGCGCGGTCGTCACGCGGGAAGGACGGACGGTCGTCACGGCGGAAACCACCACCGCGCGGACGGTCCTGCCCACCACGGTCATCACGACGGAACGCCGGACGCTCATCACGACGCTCATCGCGACGGAAGCCACCGCGGTCGTCGTCACGACGGGGGCCACGGTCGTCACGGCGGAAGGACGGACGGTCGTCGCGGCGCTCGTCGCGACGGAAACCGCCACGGTCGTCATCGCGACGGAAGGAGGGTCGCTCGTCACGACGGTCGTCACGGCGGAAGCCGCCACGCTCGTCGTCACGGCGCGGGGCGCGGTCGTCACGCGGGAAGGACGGACGGTCGTCACGGCGGAAACCACCACCGCGCGGACGGTCCTGCCCACCACGGTCATCACGACGGAACGCCGGACGCTCATCGCGACGGAAACCGCCACGGTCGTCATCACGGCGCGGGGCACGGTCATCACGGCGGTAGCCACCGCGGTCGTCGTCACGGCGGGGGCCACGGTCGTCACGGCGGAAACCGCCACGGTCGCTGTCCCGGCGCGGTGCCCCGCGCCGGTCGTCGTCACGTCGGTATGCCGGCCGGTCGTTGCGGCGGAAACCGCGACGGTCGCCGCCCGAGCGGTCGTCGGGAGAGTTGGTGGACATCGACGTGACTCCTGTCTTCAGGTACCGCAGTCATTCTCGCGCAACCGGCTGGGCGGCGCGCTTCGGCAAAAATAAAAAAGGACCCTTGGTCCCAGCGTGAACGCTGGGACCAAGGGTCCTTGAAATATTGTTCGGCGGCGTCCTACTCTCCCACACGGTCCCCCATGCAGTACCATCGGCGCTGAAAGGCTTAGCTCCCGGGTTCGGAATGTAACCGGGCGTTTCCCTAACGCTATGACCACCGAAACCCTATCGGTTTCGAGCGAACAAGCACACTCTTCAATTAAGTGGGTTCTGCTCTACTCCAGCAACTGTTCGTTGCTTCAGAACTAACACAGTGGACGCGAGCAACTGAGGACAAGCCCTCGGCCTATTAGTACCAGTCAACTCCACACCTTACGGCGCTTCCATATCTGGCCTATCAACCCAGTCGTCTACTGGGAGCCTTACCCCATCAA
>NZ_JAINFC010000182.1 GCF_020740835.1 Streptomyces sp. UNOC14_S4 | reverse complement strand
AAGGACCCAGGAGAACCCGGCCCCAGCGTCGGGCCTTCGGCACGACCCCGCACACGCAACAGGCCGAACACCGGCCGATCACGATCAACTACACCGGACCGAGGCCAACTGAAACGGCGAGGCTAGAAGGAACGCCTTGGTCTATGACCTGAGCATTCCGCCCCTGCGAGGAGTATGCCTCCGGGAACAGTGGGGCGCCCCCTCCGACGAAGGAGCCGCCAGGGGCCGGGGTGGTTTTTTCTCCACGGATCACGGGGTGACCTCCCCGTACGCCTCCTGGACCAGGGCGGCGAGTCGCTCGGAGTCGACCAGGAGGCCGCTGCCGTCAGGCGGCTGCACCCAGTAGATGCCAGGGCCCTTCGTGTGCTCAGGGGCCGGTACGGCCACGTAGCAGGCGGGGCCGAGGGCTTGGCTTCCTGGTGTCGTCCACCTGCTGGCGCTGCCCGGCGCGACGAGGAAGTAGTGGTCTTCTCCGTCGCGGATCACGGGGCCGGGAAGTTGGGCCGCGAGTACGTACCCGGCGAGTGGCTTGTCCACTCGGATGGCGTCCCAGACCTTGCCGACGGGCAGGATGGCGACACCAGCGTTGGTGAACCACTGGTCGGCGTGGGCACGGTTGTTGTCGGCTGAGGCAAGCCATCGTTGGGCAGCCTCAAGGTTTTTTCCGGGCACAGACGATCCCCTCATCACGGATGGTGAGGGGATCGTCTCTCTATAAAGCTCGCGCGCCCGGACAGTTTGTGAGGATGAATATTCCCCAAACCCCTTGCATCAGATGGCAGTTAGACTCCGGCCCAGCGTGCGAAGCCCGCCAGCGTGTGACTCTGGGCGCGGTCGAGGCGCACAAGAGTGGCTGCCGTGGTGCGCACGGTCGGATGGAACCGTGTGTGATGCGGGGCGACAGCACGGGCGCGCTGGAGGTCCCGATGGGCGCCGTGACGGTCACCTTCGGCAAGCCTCGCGGCCGCCATGTCGATGAAATGGTGCGACGACCGTTCACGTGCGAGATCTGTGGGCGGCTCCCACTCTTCGCGATGCTGCTCAGCGCCCCACTCGCGCACCCGAGCGAGGGCCTGCTCGGTGTCACCGGAGTCGATCAGGACGGCCACTTCGTGGATCTTTAGGTTGCTCGGACCGAAGGACGTCTCGTAATGCAGCGTGTCGCCAGGGAGCTGGTCCGCGTACGTCTTGGCTTCGGCCAGACGGTCCCACGCGCGATCCCCGTGCCCGTCGCGCACTTCCAGGATGGCGAGCTTGAGCAGCATGCCGCCGATGACGGCCATGTGCGCGTCTGACAGCGAGTACTCCGAGGCCATGCGCTCGACCTCGGCGACGAGCCCCTCCAGGAGTCGGCGAGCAGCCGAGTAGCTGCCCATCCGGACCATGGCCCCCGCCTTCAGGTATCCGGCCGTGGCCTGCATGAGACCATCCCCCGAGAGGTCGGCTGCCCACTGGACACGTTCCACAGCCGTGAGGCTCAGATCGTGGTACCCGAGCTTGTGCGAGAGCGAGTTGACGGCTCGGTAGCAGATCGCGAGTTGACGGAAGGCTTCCCTCTGCTCTCGCTCCAGGATGGTTCCTCGGCGAGCCGTTGAAGGGTCGCCCGCCAGGGCGACGTGCGTCAGCTCAGTAAGCAGGCCGGGAAGAAGCGGCCCCATCGGGACGTACTTGGTGTCACGGCGCATGGACGACACGTGCGCCGTCTCGGCGATCAGTACCGATAGAGGGCGAGGCGGCGTCAGGAGATCGTCTGGGCTGTCATAGGTGAGCAGCACCCGGCGCAGGTCGGGGATCACGGCCTGTGCCTGCGTTTCGGTCTCCGCCCCGTTGATGTACGGCTGTCCAGTGAGGGCGGTCGGACCAACGGAGAGCGCTTGAGCGATATCGGTCAGCATGCCCGGGGGGACCACACGTGCACCGCTCTCGTACTTCTCCATGGTGCTCGCGGAAACCTTGACCGCGGCTGCAAGCCGCCTGACGCTCATCTGACGGACCTTGCGCAGCTCACGGATGCGCTCGCCTACATGCTTCATGTCTGGAGCCTTTCGTGTACGGGCCAGGCCAGCGTAGGGCCGGGTGCCCTGCCCCGACAGGTCTCCGCGAGAAGGCGAGAACGAACACAGGGCTGCTGTCCGGCCCGGAGGCCGGACAGCAGCCCTGTGTTGTCGCCACTCCAGGCCGTTCAGCGCGGCCTGGACCACCCTCGGCTCGTGCGGGCGGGGCAGCGGCAGCAGGGCGCGAGGTTCAGATCAAGCTGAGGGAAACCGAGATGGCCTCGTACGGCTGTCGGCAAGGTCAGTCGAGGACGTCGGGGATCGGCTTGGTGTTGCTGCGCAGGAGGGCGGTTCTGGAGCCGGTGGCCGGGCCGAGGGCCCAGTCGGAGAGGGCCATGGAGTCCATGTAGCGTTCTTCGTCGTTCAGCAGGACGCCGATGATTGTCTTGCCGTTGCGGGTCACGGTGAAGACGAGGCACTTGCCGGAGGCGGTGGTGGTGCCGGTCTTGACGCCGAGCGCGCCGGGGTATGCGTAGCCGGTGGGGCGTTCGCGGATCAGGAGGTTGGTGTTGCCCCAGGCGGGGACGGTGGCGGTGCCGCCGGTGCTGTAGGTGGTGGTCTTCACCAGGGTCTGGAACAGGGGGCTGGTCATCGCGTGCCGGGTGAGCTGCGCGAGGTCGCGCGGGCTGGTGAGGTTGTTGCCGGTCGGTGAGATGCCGTCGAAGGAGTCGAAGACGGTGCTGGCCATGCCGAGTTCCCTGGCCTTGGCGTTCATCTTCGCGATGAAGTCCGTCGTACGGGCCGCCATGGTCGTGCCCGTGCCGAAGGTGTCGGCGAGGGCGTAGGCGGCGTCGCAGCCCGAGGGCAGCATCATCCCGTACAGCAGCTGACGGACCGTCGGGGTCGCCCCGGCCTTGAGCTGGGCCGAGCTCGCCCCCTTGAGGTAGACGTAGTCCAGGTACTCCTGCTTGACGGTGACCTTCTGGTCGAGGTCGAGGCCCGGAAGGGAGGTGACCACCACGGCGGTCATGATCTTCGTGGTGCTCGCCATCGGGCGCTTGGTGTCGGCGTCCTTGGCCATGAGCGTGGTGCCGTTGGCGCCGTCGATCACGATCGCGCCAGCCGCGGTGAGGGCCGGCGCTGCCGCGGCCTGGGCGGGAGCCGTGGCCGTGAGCAGAGCACCGGTGGCGATGGTCACTGCGAGCGCGCCCTTGGCGCGTCGCATCAGGTTGGAGATCACTTCAGTCCTTGATGGTGGTGAAAAACCCGGGGTGGGAGGCGCCGCAGAGGCTCCTCCCACCCGAAATCCGGTTGGTGGGCGCGCGGGATGGGCGGTGCGGGGGCAGCCGCAGACCTTGTTTCTCAGCCGTTCCGTACCCGAGACCGCCTGGAGCGCGCCGTCCGTGTGTTTCGTTGTCTGCGCAGGAACACGGGTGGGCAGCCTGTCGCCAGTGAGGTCGCTGACCACTATGTTCCGCGTCCGCTTGGCGGGGTCCGGCACGCGGGTGGGGACTTTCGCCCGTATCCGTTTGTCGGCGTTGAAGCTCACGTACCCGTCGCCGGGGCAGGACCAGAATCTGCCGTCGGGGTGCGTGCGAGCAGGCTGGTGGTCCTGTCGCCCGGGAAAACGTCCGTCCGGTGGGTGATGGGGCGTCGTGCTCGTGGCCGGGGTGAACCAGTGGCCAGGCGGGTTGAGCTGCCCGCCGGTGGTATATGAGGGAGCCGACCCGCCGTCGCGCTGCGGGAAGTGTCCCGGCTGCGTGCGACGGCGAGCCAGTGCGTCAGAGCGCGATACCCGGGGCGAACGTGCCGTTGCCCCTGCCGCGATGGAATGACATCTTGGCGCCCTTCCAGCTGACGACGTCAACCTTGCCGTCGCCGTCGACGTCACCAGTGACGATCTTCAGGTCGGCCCAGATGTTGCCGGCCGCTGCCAGATCGCCGGCGTCCAGGGTTCCGTCGGCCTTGCCGTTCCAGTGGACCAGGGCGCCGTTCTCCCAGACGCCGACGACGTCGTCGCGGCCGTCGCCGTTGAAGTCACCGGTGCCGAGGATGATGACGCTCTTGAAGGAGTTGTCGGGCCAGATCTTCTTGCCGCCGGTGAAGTCGAGCAGGCCGTTCGTGCCGACCTTGTAGGCGTACAGATCGCCGTCGGGGCGGGTCGCGAGGACGCCGTCCTTCGTGCCGGCGGGGTCGGCCTTGAAACGGGTCAGGTGCTTGAGCTTGGCCCAGGTGGCGCTGTCGGGGCTGAGGACGATGGTGGTGTTGAAGGTGCCGTCGCCCTTGCCGGTGTGCAGGAGGATGCGGTCGCTCTCCCAGACGGCGGCGATGTCCTGCTTGCCGTCGCCGTTGAAGTCGCCGGCAAATATCCGCTGGGCTGTCTTCCACACACCGGGGGTTCCGACGGCCTTCGGGGTTGCCTCGAAGGTGCCCTCGCCGCGGCCGCGGTAGAGCTGGAGGGTACCGCTCGTGTCGACGCCGGCCAGGTCGGCCTTGCCGTCCCCGGTGAAGTCCGCCAGGGCACGGAGGTCGGTCAGATTGGTGGTGTCGGGGCCCGGCTCGGTGACGTTGCTCTTGATCCACCCTCCGAGGTCATCGACGCGGACAGCGCGAGCCCCCCTGCGAGTCTCACCCTTGGGGGCGCCGAGGCAGGAGCCGAGCCATGAGCCGGTGGTCAGGGCGACCACCTCGTGCCGACCCGCGGTCTCACGCGTGAGCGGGCCGCCCGCGTCGCCCTGGCACAGTGCCGCGTCACCGTTGGGCTCAAGATTGACGACTGCGTCGGAGGTGGTGGAGGTGACGTTGAACTGGCCGCTGTTGAGCAGACCCGGGACCCAACTGGTTGCGGTACGTCCGAAACCGGCGCTGTGCAGGGCCTGTCCGGAGGCGGGGCCCTGGCTGGACAGCGGTGCCGGGGCGACATTGGCGACCGGCGTGCTCAGCTTGAGCAGGGCGACGTTGCGCTCCGGGTGGACGGTCACATCGGTAGCCTCGACGACGGCGCCGGTGGTGCCCGTATTCAGGTCCGCGCGGCCGACGGTAACGGTGGTCTTGGCCTGGAGCTTGCCGCTGACGGGCCGACCACTGGTGGCCGACACGCAGCTGGCCGCCGTAAGGACGTAGCTCTTGTCGACCAGGACACCCGAGCAGCCCTTCAGGTGATCACCGAAGACGATGTTCGCGGCGTAAGCGCGATTTCCGTCGGTAACCGGCGCGCCGGACAAGGAGGAGGCGGGCGTTGCGGTGAGCACGACCGCGGTGGCCGCAGCCACCGCGGCAGCGGCTGCGACCCGCGGATGACGGAAACGATGAGAAAGCATCAAAGAATGTCTTTCGGGAGAGTGCGTACGTGGTTTGCGTGGTCGCGGTCGTTACTGAGGAGCCGACACGACCGGAGGTAGTGACCGAACAGCCGGTGACGCGGAGTTCGACGAGGGGTGATCGGAGCGGGTTGCGCGCGATATTCGGCCGGGCCGCAGCACACTGCCCGTGCGGCGTGCATGGGGCATGTGTCAGTGCGGGCCACGGGGGCGGCGGAGTGCTAGTGCCAGAGGCCCCCCAGAACGCCGGTGATCGGCGAGACCAGGTCGTGTCCGAACTGCGTTACTTTAGTGGCGACGTTACCGGCACCGATAGCACCGATCCACTTGGACTGGCCGAAGGTGAGGATTCCCAGGGCGGCGCTCGCGGCAGACGACTTGAATTCGCTGCTCGAGAAGCCCCAGCCGATACCGGTGAACAGGGCACTGAGTCCGCCGAACGCGATGGAAGCCATCGCAAATTGACCGGCCACTTTCTCCATGCCCTCCCCAGCGGGCGGGTAGATGAGGCCGACCGGCAGGGCACTGATGCCGATCGCGGCGGAGATGAATCCGGTTCCGATGCTCGCCACGTTGGTGACGTTGGCTAGCCACCTCGCGCTCTTCTTCCACAAGGGCAGACCGCCCTTGACGGTGTCGTTCTCGGAGGTGTCGGCCGGGTTGCTCCCGGCTTCCTTGGCCTTGCGGGCCTCCTCGGCAGCTTTCTTGGCTGCCTCCGCTATCTCGGCCTTACGCTTGTCCGCAGCGATCTGGTGCGCCTTGCTTGCCGCGTCCGCCGCGGTCTTCGCATCCTTGCCGGCCTGGGTGGCGGAGGCGCGGGCCGAAGCGGCCGACGTCTGGGCCGCGTTGGCCGATGCCACCGCGCTGCTGGCCGAGTCGACCGCGCGGTTGGCAGAGTAGTTTGCCGAGCGCGCGGCCGTACGAGCGGTGGCGGCCGCCTGCCTGGCGCGGTCCGCGGAGGCCTGTGCGTTCTTGGCGGACTTCTCGGCGGCGTCGGCGTTGTCGGCGGCCTTCTGGGCGAACTGGGCGGCCTGTCCAGCGGATTTGAGGGCCTTGTCCGCCCACTTCTGCGCGTCCGTGGCGGCGTTGTGGGCCTTCGCCGCCTCTTCCTGCGCATGGGCGGCGTCTTCCTGCGCCTTGTGCGCGATCTTCGCGGCCGCGAAGATCGCGCCCTGCATGGCGGCGATGTGGGCGGCGGAGTCGTGGTCGAGCTGCGCGGTCTTGTACTGGACCGAGGCGAGGAAGTGGCGGCGCAGCCAGGCCGGTCCCTCCAGCGCGGCCTGGGCGTGGGCCTTGGTGTAGGGGCCCGCGGTGGCGAGAAGGGTGGAGGTGGCGACCGAGTCATCCTCCCGCTGCGCCGCCTCGTAGGCGGTGCTGAGGAATTCGTACAAGGCCTTGGGGGTGCCCGCGTCGAGTGCGGCGTTCGCCGCCTTGGCCACGGCCTTGCCGGGTTTGTCGGCCAGGACGCGTGAGACGGCGACGCTGTTGTCGGTGGCGGCGGCCTCGATGGCGCCGGTGGTGAGGAACTTCGCAGCGGCGTCTGGGTCGTCGCTCTGCAGTGCTTTGGTCGCGGCGGTGGCGACGTCCGGGGTGGAGACCTGGGCGAGGAAGAGGACGGTCTCCCGGTCGTCCTGCTTCTGCGCGAGCTGCCGGTCGGTGTCGATCCACGCGTGGATGTCGGCCTCGACACCGCACAGGGCGAACCGCGCGGCCTCCCGCGACCAGCTGCCGCGAGAGGCCAGCAGGGCGACGGCAGCCTTGCGCCCGAGCATGGCGGCGGCGGTCGCGTCACCCGACTTGAGAGCCGACTCGGCCTGGGCGATGAGGTCCTTGGTGGCCTGCTCCGTCTGCTCGGTCTGGGTGCGCCGGTTGGCGAATTCCGCCCGCTCCTGGTCCTCGATCTGTGCGAGCAGGCGGCACTCGTCCACCGCCTGTTTCATGTCCGTGTCCAGGCGCTGCCACTCGGCCTCGCGTGCCTTCTGCTCCACCTCGATCGCCTGGTTGACGGCGTCGGTGGCGGTGTTCGCGGCCTTGACGGCCTCATTGGCGAACTCGGTGGACTTATTCGCATAATCGAGCGCCTGGCCCGCGTACTGGGCCGCCCACTCCGCTGCCGTGGCGGCCTTCTCCGAGTGATCGGCCGCGCTGTTGGCAGCATCCCGTGCGGTGCGGGCGGCGGCCGCCGACGCGTTCGCCAACGCCTGGGCCGTACCCGCGGCGTCGGTGGCGATCGCCGCGTTGCTGCTGGCGATCCGCGCCTGCCGCTTGGCCTCCGCAGCTTCCGCCTGCGCTGTGCCCGCCGCCTCGGCGGCGTCGGCGGACGCGTTCGCCGCAGCTGCGGCGTTGCGCGCGGCTGAGGCGGCGGCGGACCCGGCACCGGCGGCCTGGGCCGAGGCCGTGGCCGCGTAATCGGCGGCACTTGCCGCGTTGCGGGCCTGCGCCGCGGCGTTGCGGGCGGCGACGGCAGCGGTCTTGGCGGCGGAAGCCCGGGAAGCGTCCTTCGAAGCGGCGATGGCCGCGCCGTACGCCCGGGCGGCGGCGGACCCAGCGGTGGCCGCGGCCTGGCTCGCGGCGGTGGCGGCATACGCGGCGCGGCGGGAAGCCTGAACGGCGGCGTGCGAGGCGCTGATGGCGACCCGGGCGGAATCGGCCGCCCCCTGCGCGGTTTCGGCGGCCTTACGGGCCGCCCTCCCCGACCTGATCACGTCGTTTTGGGCAGCCCTGGCCTCGGCTGCGGCCCTCTCGGTCGCCTCCTTGGCCTTCGCGGCGGCCTCTACGGCGCGGGCGGCAGCCTCCTCAGCCTGTTTCGTCTTCGCGTCGGCCTTCTTGCCCTCGCGCTCGACAACCGCGACGAGTTCCTCGATCGTCACGGCTTCCTGGTCGCGGGCACGGGCAATGTACTGGCCCGTCTCAAGGAACCACTCGATGTCCTCGGCAGAGCCGTCCAGGGCGCGGGAGGCGTACTTCTGCACCTCCGGTCCCGCCTGCACCATGAGCTTGGACACCTCGACGCGCATGTCGTCCAGCCGGGCGGAGTACTGGCCCTCGGTGAGGAACGACTCCAGCGCGGCCTGGGTGCCGGCGTCCAGCGCGGCGCCGCCGCCGCGCCGAACCGCCTTGCCGCCGGTGGCCATCACGGTCGAGGTGGCCACCTTCAGATCCTCCAGGAAGCCGACCTTGAAGCCGCCTTGAAGGTACTCGGTGATGGCTGAGTCCCCGCCGTCGAGCGCGGCGGCGGCCACGCGCCGGGTGCCCTTCCCCCCTCCCGCCAGCGAGGTGACGACGGCGATTCGGTTGTCCTCGGCCGTGGCTCTGGGAAGTTCGACGGCCAGGAAGTTCTGGATATCGGCCTCGGAGCCCGCCAACGCCACCTCCGCGGCAGCACGCACGGCCTTGCCGCCAGTCAGCCACGCCTTGACTGCCTTCGCCCGCTCGGTGTCGGGCAGGTTGAACGGGTCACCGTCGTCTGGCGGAGTGTCGGCCCAGGCAGCCAGGGGGTTGAGGACGAGGCTCGAGGTCGGTGGTGACCGCGAGGGTGGTGAGAACGCGCCGTCTGCTCCAGAACGTGGTGTCCAAAAGTGGTCCTTCGGTTCGACCGCTGGCGATTCATGGCTCTCGGCTTCATAGCGCCAGACAGAGTGATGTATTAACGCGCGGATGCCCCCCCGATTGACCCTCAACCGGAGCGGAACATGAAACGTGTACGGCAAACCTACACAACGTCATTACCTATTGACTACCCGTCAGCGCGACAAGTTGCAGGGGGAATCCAAGCGGTGTCGACGCCACCGGTACTGCGAGGCGAAACCCAACCCCCTCATGCGTGCATCCGTATCAAAAATGAAACAAAATCCCGTACAACCTTCTGCCGTGGTGACACAATTCACTCACTTTGACGGCTAGTTGGTTCGACTTTGTGGCATTTGCGCCATTGGATGTGTGCTGGGGTCAGAGGCTTTCATGTCCAGAGAACGCGGATGATCAACCTTGCTGACTGCATCGCCTTCATGCTCGCGGTCAAGGAACACAAACCTTGGCGAGTAGTAACGACCCAGTCGGAAGTTGAAGGTCTCCGGGGCCGTGAGTTCATCTGTGGATGCCGTTCCTGCTATCCGTGCCCCTGCCTTCGCGCCCGCGTTGACACACGTTCCGGAATTCCGTCGGAACCCACTGCAAAGGACACTGATGAAGGTTCGTAGCGCAATAGTTCGCACTCTGGGAGCGGCGGCGGCGGGCGCCCTGGCGTGGTTTGCCGTGGCGAGTGGCACGTCGGCCGCATCCTCCCGGGACAGCGCAATCGTGCAGGCTGCCGCCGCCGACGCCCCGGGCGACGCCGTCGAGGACTTCAGCTACCCCGAGGCCGACAAGATCCTTGCGGAGAAGGGCATCACTCTCAAACGGGGTGACGGCCACATCCTGCTTGCCGACTGCGCCAGCGCGACCAACCTGATCCAGATACTGGCTCGCGACCAGAGCAAGGTCTGCTTCCGCGTCACCGGCGACAGCGGCTACCTGGCCCTGGAGATCCCCGCGGTCTACAACATCAAGGGCAACGACTACGTGGCCCAGGTCGATATGACTGTCGGCAGCGAGCACAAGACATTTGACATCAGCAAGAACGCCTGGACTCCGGTCGGCGAGAGCATGGACCCGCAAGGACGCGAGCACACGCTCGTGGAGATCAGGACCTCCAAGTAACACCCGTCCGGCGTCCGTCGCCAGCCTGTTCGCGCTCGCGGGCAAACGCAGTCTTCAAGGCGGAGGCTTCCCCTCGCCGGGCCTCTCTGATGCCCACCGTCGCCACCGGCACCATTCCGGCTTCTCAGCCTCGCTGCGGCTGCCACCAACTCGTGCCATCCCGAGTCAGCGATCGGGCCGTCGTCTCCGCTAAGGAGGACGGGGCGGTCAAGGGGCCCGTGAGGCAGGCGGTGGTGAGGTTGCTGTAGCGGCTCATGGTGGCCAGGCGGGTGGCGCTGAAGTGGTCGAACATCTCTTCCCGGTCCAGTATGTCCCCCAGAGGTCGTCCTGGCACAGCTTCCCCCGGCGTCCTCCGCCGGCTTCGCTCGTGTTCAGCGACTCCTGCGCCACCTCCGCCCGAGCCTGCGACCAGGCTGGCGGGTGGCTCGCCCTTCGTGACTTCCTGCGGCACTCCCGCCACCGCCGTGTCTCATGCCGGTCTGGACCAGCCTGCCCTTCGCTGCCAACTGCCCTGCCAGAGCTGCTGGTAGGGAAGAGTGCATACTGACACTCTATTGATCGAAAAGCGGAGGAATGTCGCCGATCGGGTGGACAGCCGCTGATAGTCAAGGGGTGGTGGGAGAATGCTGTTCTCGATCCCGGTGTCCGGCTGGGGGATGATTGCCGCCGCGGCGACGGGCTTTTTCATGATCGGCATGTGGGCGCTGCCTGTGGGGATGGATCTCCCCGACGACCTGCGCGCCAGGATCGAGCGGGTGCGCAGGCGGCCGGGGCCCGTCTTCTATGTCGTGATCCCGGTGCTCGCCGCGATGGTCCTCGGGGTCAACCTGCTCCGCCCCGAACCGGCAGCACCGATCCTGTTCCTCTACAGTGTCGCGTTCGCTTCCTTCCCCGTGGCTGTCTTCCCGATCCGCGGCCGGTTGCTCAAGGCCTACATCACCGCGGAGCAGAACCCTGACGTCCCGCTGGAGGTCGACCGCGCCTCCAAGATCTGGTTCTACGGGTTCCTCTCCGCGGTAATACTGGTGGCCACCCTCGCACTGATGACGACGCCGTATGGAGCGCAGCACTCCGCATGAGGGAGGGGCGGCCGACGATACCCGCAGCGCGATCACGCACGCGACCGGCGCCCCGAGGCTCCGACGGAAGCCGCAGCGCGAGGCCGCTGGCAAGAGCTGAGACGGCCGCTGCCTTGAGATGATCCGTCGCGGCGAGCAGTATGAGCAACCGCACCGCCTCTCGGGCCCTCCACCGTCACCAGCACGGCCAGCACCCCGGCCTCCGGGCGCGCCGTATCGACCAGGTCCTGCATCGACGGGCCGGGCGGCCACATCTGTACCAGAGTGCCTTCGCGCTCGCGCTCAACTCCCCTGCCCAAACGTGTCATTCAACACCAAGACCGGCATGCGTGACGGTAGCCGCTCAGCCGTGGTCCGATCTCGCTGAAGGTGAGGCACGGAGACTCCCTGACTGGGATGCCTCGGATTGAGCGGGACTGCCTCATCTTCAGCGGGTCCGGATAACAGGAAGATGCCCTGCCCTTGCGGAAGCAAGGGCAGGGCATCAGGTTGTGGTCGTCCAGCGGGCGGGGCGGGGTTACTTCGCCATCACGCCCCACAAGGCAGTCGCGGCGGCGATGAGGCCGATGATGACGGGAACGGTTGCGTGGTACAGCCGTGCCTGCCGGTCGCGTTCGCGTCGTTCGGCCTCCGCGAGCTGGTAGCGCTCGATCTGGGATTCCAGGGCCTCCCGGGCTTCCACTTCCCGTTGCAGTCCTTGGGCGAGTGCGGAGATCCGTTCACCGGTGTGTGCGGACTGGAGGGTGTAGACGTCGGCGGATACCAGGCGGTCGAGGCGGGCGGTGATGCCGGCCATGCCGTCCTGGAATTCGCGTCGTAGTGCGTCGACGGACAGGTCATCGCCCATCGGGTGCCTCGTCAGGAGGCGGCTGGGCCCGTGGGCGGTGCGGTCCGGGCCTTCGGGGTGGGCAGGAGGCTTGCGGTTCCGGTTCTGCCGAGGACGCCGGACAGCGTGCCCTTGACGATGGCGAGGGCAGCCGGAAGCGCGGAGACCGCCGCGGCCTTGGCGGTGGACAGGTCGGTGACGGTCCCGGCGAGGAGGAGGCCGAGGAACGCCTTAAAGTGTGTGGCGACAGTTCGCTCGGCGAGGTTGGGGAGGAACCGAGGCGTGGGGAAACCGCTTTCGGGGAGGGCCGGGGGTGCCGTGGCGGCATCCCCGGTAGTGCCGGACGGCGTGCTGTTCACCAGGTCTCGATCGCATAGGTGATCCCGGCCGTCGTCGTCTGCAGGCTGACCTTGGTGTCGTTCGGGGTGAGCTGGACGTCGACCGTGCCTTCCGCCGACGACAGCGCGATGTTCCGGATGCTGCGCCATCCCATGCCGTTGTGGATCGCGATCCGGACGGTGCCGGTCGGTGGGGTGGGGGCTATCTGGTCCATGCCGAGGTGCAGGCACCGGTTCGGGTAGTGGTCCCATGCGGAGCCGCTCGGCACGAGTACCACGGTCGGCTGCGCGCCGGGCGCGACGGGGCCGGTCATCCACTGGGGCATGGCGTCCTCCTGAGACGGTGGTGCGGGCTGGAAGGACAGCGCCCAGGAACGGAGTTCGCCGACGCTGTCGAGGCGGCAGTAGTCGCGGTCCATGCCGCCGCTCTCGCTGTACTGATGGAACAGCCACCGGGCCGCGATACCCGGGTCACCGGCGTGCCGTCCGGCGGTGGCGATCCACAGGAAATCGCCGTAGAAGCCCGTGACATCGACGTTCCGCCAGTAGTCGAGATTGGCGTACATGCCCACCGGCTGGTACGGCAGCCGCCGCTTCACATACCGCAGCCAGGCCTCTTTGTACGCGGCCTGCTCCCCGCGGGGCACGTCCCGGTTGGCGTCGTCGTACCCCTCCCAGTCCAGGACGACCAGGTCCCCCGGCCGCCAGTTGACCTGCGCGAGGAAGAAATCGGCTTCCTCACGGGGGTCGTTGGCCATGTGCGGGTAGTGATACGCCCCCCACACCAGCCCGTTCCCCTTGACGTGATCGCGCTGCGCGACCCATCTCGGATTGATGTAGGACAGCCCCTCGGTCACCTTCACGAAGACGAAGGACAGCCCCGTCGTATCGGGCGCCGAGGACTGATAGCTCGCCCAGTCCTGGCCGTATATCCCCATCGACCCTCCTCCCGGCCACCCGGCGCCCGGCCTTCCGGCCGACAAGTGCGCCGTGCGCCCAGCATCGGCCCGCCGGACGCCGTTGCCCAGGGGCGGGCCGATGCTGGGCGCACGGC
>NZ_JAINFC010000181.1 GCF_020740835.1 Streptomyces sp. UNOC14_S4 | reverse complement strand
GTGTCGGAGAGGAAGCGGGCGAGCTGGCCGAGGTTGGCGGGGCCGCCGTGGGCGAGGTAGGCGTGGGCCTCGGCCGCGATGCCGACGGGCACCGTGGACGCCTCCATCAGCTGGGCGTCGGGGGCCTGTTCGCCGGTGAGGACGACGACGGGCCGGTCCCCGGCGAGCAGCAGATCGAGCCCCTCCTGCCAGGCGCGGATGCCGCCGAGCAGCCGGACGACGACGAGGTCGGTGCCGTCCAGCAGGGCGGGGAGGTCGTCGAGCGCGAGTCGTGCGGGGTTGGCGAGCCGGTACGGGACCGGGCCCCCGTCGGCGGCAGCCGCGCGGGCGCTGAGCAGGTCGGTGTCGGAGGTCGACAGGAGAAGGATCACGCGGCGCTCCCCAGGGCGTCGAGGTGCGCCCGGGGTGCGCGGAGCCGGAACGTGCGCATGCAGCGGCAAGCCTTCCTCGGGGTCCGCGCCCCGGGCGGTGGGAAGACGGCGGGAGTTCCTGACTCGCGCGGCATGGCTGCCGGGCTCACAGTGGCGGGACCGTGCCGGAATCTCACCGGGCTTCCTCCCCTGGCGCCGTCTCTGGCGTCTGGCGGTACGGGCCCGCCGAAGGGCCATAGTAGCGATCCGCGGCGCGGCTGCCGAGGGGGGACCGTGCCCCTGACCGGGCCGAACGCGGGTCCGGCGGGAGCCGTGGGCGAGGGCGGGGCCGGTGCGTTCCCAGCAGCCGTCGGTATGCTCGCCGCCATGCCGCGTCGTGAGTCAGGACCCCCCGAACCCCCCGGCCGTACCCACGGCGACCGGTGCCCCGGCGCGCTGCGGCTGCACGCGGCGGACGACGGGGCGCTGGCCCGCGTCCGGCTCCCCGGCGGGCTGCTGACGGCCGAACAGGCCGCCGCGCTCGGCCGGTTGGCGGAGCGGTTCGGCGACGGTCACCTGGACCTGACCTCGCGTGGCAACGTGCAGCTGCGCGGCCTCGACGCCGGCTGCGGCGACGCCGTCGCGCAGCGGCTGCGCCGGCGCGGGCTGCTGCCGTCGGAGCGGCACGACCGCATCCGCAACGTGGCGGCGTCACCGCTGTGCGGCCTGGATTCCGTTTCCGGGCCCGGCGCGGACGCCGCCGTCCCGGTCGACGTCCAGGCGTGGACCCGTGAACTGGACGGGCTGCTCTGCGCCGACGACGCGGACGGCGCTCCCGCCGATCTGACCGCGCTCTCCGGCCGGTTCCTCTTCGGGCTGGACGACGGCCGGGGCGACATCGTGGCCCTGCGTCCCGATGTGACATTGATCGCAAGCGGCCCCGGGCAGGCGGACCTGTGCTTC
Source organism: Streptomyces sp. UNOC14_S4 (assembly GCF_020740835.1). Classification (GTDB taxonomy): domain Bacteria; phylum Actinomycetota; class Actinomycetes; order Streptomycetales; family Streptomycetaceae; genus Streptomyces. Next base: position 12,004 of record NZ_JAINFC010000181.1, on the reverse strand, counting down.
GGCGCCGCCGGTCCCGGCCTGCGGATCGCCGCCGCGGACGCGCCGCGCGCCGCCGCGCTGGCGGCGGCGGAGTTCCTGGCCGCGGTCCGCGCGAGCGGCGGGGCGGCCTGGCGCGTACGGGACCTGCCGCCCGCGCTGCGCCCCACCGCGGACGGGCGCGCGGTACGGCTCGCGGACGCGGGCATCGCCTCCGTCCCGCGCCCCCGCCCGTACCTCCCCCTCGGCCGTCCGGCCGAACCGGGCGTGGTGTACGGCCCGGACGGGCGCTGCGCCCTGTCGGTGACGGCCCCCTTGGGGCGGCTCACCGTCGCGCAGTGGCGGAGGGTCGTCCGGATGTCCGCGAAGCAAGGGGCCGACGGTGAGATCCGGGTGACGCCGTGGCGGGGCCTCGTCGTCCCCGGTTTCCCCGCCGAGGACGGGCCGGAGCTGCTGTCCTGGCTGGAGGACGAGGGATTCGTCACCTCCCCCGGCTCCGCCTGGCACCGGGCCGGGGCCTGCGCGGGACGGCCCGGGTGCGCCAAGTCGCACGCGGACGTCCGCGCGGACGCGGCGGCCTGCCTCATGTCCCCGGAGGCGGCCGCGGGCCTGCCCGTGTACTGGTCCGGGTGCGAACGCCGGTGCGGGCACCCGGGCGGTGACGCCTGGGTCGACGTCCTGGCGACGCCCGACGGCTACGAAGTCGCCGTACGGGAGGCCGCATCGGACGGCACCGGGCCGGAAAGGGTACGGAGGGCGGACCTGGACCTGCTGCCCGGAGCGGTGGCGGCCGCCCGGTCGACAGCGACCCTCACCCCCTGAGCCCCCACAGACGACGGGCGGTGGCATGGCACGACGCCACCGCCCACGGAACCACCCCACAGCGACAGCAATAGCAACAGCGACGAGCGAGGCAGAGTGTTCGAGTACGAGAAGGACGGCGCGGCCATCTACCGTCAGTCCTTTGCCACCATCCGCGCCGAGGCGGACCTCGGCGGGCTGCCGCCGGACGTCGGCCGGGTCGCGGTACGCATGATCCACGCCTGCGGGATGGTCGATCTCGTCCAGGACCTCGCCTACAGCCCGCGGGTCGTGGCGCGGGCGCGGGAGGCGCTGCTCGCGGGCGCGCCGATCCTGTGCGACGCCAACATGGTGGCGAGCGGCGTCACCCGCAAGCGGCTGCCCGCGGACAACGAGGTGCTGTGCACGCTCGCCGACCCGGCCGTGCCGGAGCTCGCGCGCCGCATGGGCACCACGCGCAGCGCGGCCGCGCTGGAGCTGTGGCGCGACAAGCTGGACGGCGCGGTGGTGGCGGTCGGCAACGCGCCGACGGCCCTCTTCCGGCTCCTGGAGATGGTCGCCGAGGGAGCACCGCGCCCGGCCGCCGTCATCGGCATCCCCGTGGGCTTCATCGGTGCCGCCGAGTCCAAGGAGGCGCTGGCCGCCAGCCCGCTGGGGCTGGAGTACCTGGTGGTGCGGGGCAGGCGCGGCGGCAGTGCCATGGCCGCGGCCGCGATCAACGCGATGGCGAGCGAGGAAGAGTGAGCGAGCAGAAGACCACGGGACGGCTCTACGGAGTGGGGCTCGGCCCCGGCGACCCGTCCCTGATGACCCTGCGGGCCGTCGAGTGCATCGCGGCGGCCGACGTCGTCGCCTACCACAGCGCCCGGCACGGCCGCAGCATCGCGCGCTCCATAGCCGAACGCCACCTGCGCCCCGACCACATCGAGGAGCGGCTGGTCTACCCCGTCACGGTGGAGACCACGGACCACCCCGGGGGCTACCGGGGCGCGATGGAGGAGTTCTACGAGGAGGCGGCGGCGCGGCTCGCCGCGCACCTGGACGCCGGGCGCAGCGTCGCGGTGCTCGCCGAGGGCGACCCGCTCTTCTACAGCTCCTACATGCACATGCACAAGCGGCTCGCCGACCGCTACCCCACCGAGGTGGTGCCCGGCGTCACGTCGGTGAGCGCGGCCGCCGCCGCGCTCGGCACCCCGCTGGTGGAGGGCGAGGAGGTGCTGACGATCCTGCCGGGCACCCTGCCCGAGGAGGAGCTGACGGCCCGTCTGGCGTCCACCGACTCGGCCGTGGTGATGAAGCTCGGACGGACGTTCCCGACGGTGCGCGGCGCGCTGGAGCGCTCCGGGCGGCTGGCGGACGCGCGGTACGTGGAGCGCGCCACGATGGCCGGGCAGCGTACGGAGCGGCTGGCGGAGGTGGACCCGGAGTCGGTGCCGTACTTCTCGGTGGCGGTGCTGCCGAGCCGCGTCGATGCCGTACCGGCGGCCGAGAAGCGGGGCGAGGTCGTGGTGGTGGGGCTCGGCCCCGCCGGCCCGCTGTGGCTGACGCCGGAGGCCCGGGGCGAGCTGGCGGCGGCGCAGGATCTCGTCGGCTACAGCACCTACATCGACCGGGTGCCGGTCCGGCCCGGCCAGCGCCGGCACCCTTCCGACAACAAGGTCGAGTCCGAGCGCGCCGAGTTCGCGCTGGACCTGGCCAGGCAGGGGCGGCGGGTCGCGGTCGTCTCCTCCGGTGACCCCGGGGTCTTCGCGATGGCGACGGCGGTGCTGGAGGTCGCCTCGCAGGACCCGTACCGCGAGGTGCCGGTGCGGGTCCTGCCCGGGATGACGGCCGCCCACGCGGCGGCCTCCCGCGCGGGGGCGCCGCTCGGCCACGACTACGCGGTGATCTCGCTGTCGGACCGGCTCAAGCCGTGGGAGGTCATCGCGGAGCGGCTGCGCGCCGCGGCCGCGGCCGACCTGGTGCTGGCCCTCTACAACCCGGGCTCCCGCAGCCGCGTCTGGCAGGTCGGCAAGGCCCGCGAACTCCTCCTGGAACACCGGACCCCGGACACGCCGGTGGTCCTGGGCCGCGACGTGGGCGGGCCCGAGGAGAGCGTCCGCATCGTCCGGCTCGGCGACCTCGATCCGGCGGAGGTCGACATGCGGACGATCCTGCTGGTGGGCTCGTCCCAGACGCGTGCGGTCCGGCGGGGCGCGGGGAACGGCGAAGAGGTCGTCTGGACGCCGAGAAGGTACCCGGAGGCATGACCGGCCTCACAGTCCGAGGAAGGTGACCTGCCGGATGTAGACGCGCTGGTGGCGTGGGATGACCTGGTACACGAACATGCCCGATGCGTCGACGGTCTCCTCCTGCATACGGGGCGAAGGACCTGTGTACTTCGCCCCGTCGAGGTAGAGGGCCGCGGCGGCGCGGACGAGTTCGTCGGCACGTTCCTCGACCATGGCGACGAAGGCCAGGTCGTCGATGCCGCCGATGACATATGCCGGGTCGGGGTCGTACTCCCAGGACCAGGCGTCAGCCACCGGTCACCGCGGTTCGTGCGTCGTTGTGGACGGCCAGACATTCGTCCATGGCCTCGCGCCATCCGGAGTCGTCACGGTCGAGGGCGTTCGCCCGGTCCAGGGCCACACGGTAACGCGCGGCCAGGGCGGGGCGCCGCTCGATCTCGATCTCCGTCGCCCACTTGATCTGGAACACCCGGATCGGGTTGAACGAGGCGTGTCGGGTGGCCGCTGTGAACGCCGTGTCACGATCCGCCTGGAACTCGGCGAGGCGGGAAGGAGCGACACGGGCGAGCGCTGCCCGTAGCTCGGGAAACGTCATCCCGGGCCGCGGGATGATCTCGGCCGGCTCCTCGGCGTGCTGTGCGGTCACTGCTCCTCCGTCCGTCCGGTGTTCTTCGCACCGTACCGGCTCGGACCCCGGTGGCGGAGAGAAACAGCCGATCACGCATGTCGGCCGAGGGTGCGCCGGACCCACGCTGCCGCCCCCTCTGCATCGGCCACCTCCGGCACCCCCGTCGGCACAGCCGGCCGCCGCACCACCACGACCGGGACGGACGCCTCGCGCGCGGCGACCAGCTTCGCGGCCGTCGCCTCCCCGCCCGAGTCCTTCGTCACCAGGACGTCGATCCGGTGCCGCCGCAGCAGTTCCCGTTCACCGTCCACGGTGAACGGGCCCCGCTCCAGGACGGTCTCCATCCGGGACGGCATCGGCGGTTCGGGGGCGTCCACGGAGCGTACGAGGAACCACATATCCTCGAGGTGCGCGAAGGCGGCCAGTCCCATGCGGCCCGTGGTCAGGAACACCCGCTCCCCCAGCGCGGGCAGTGCCCGTGCTGCCTCGTCCAGCGACGCGACGGACGTCCAGCGGTCCCCCGGGCCCGCGGTCCATCCGGGGCGGCGCAGGGCGAGGAGCGGGACGCGGGCGTCCGTGGCCGCCTCCGCCGCGTTGAAACTGATCGTTCCGGCGAAAGGATGGGTGGCGTCGATGAGCGCGTCCACCTGCTGCTCGCGCAGCCAGCGGGCCAGGCCGCCGGGCCCCCCGAACCCTCCGACGCGTACCTCTCCCACGGGCAGCCGCGGCGCGGCGACGCGCCCCGCGAGGGAGCTGGTGACCCGCAGGGACGGGTCGGCGGCGAGTTCGGCCGCGAGGCGGCGGGCCTCGGTCGTGCCGCCGAGGATCAGGACGTGGCGCGCGGCGCCGCTCATGACGTGGTGCCTTTCCGTCGGTGCCCGGTCGGCCCAGCCTAAGGCCGGGGGCCGGCATGGCTGACGGCAAGGTGACCGGCGGGCGTTCCGCGCAGCTCGCGCACACCGGGCTGCGGCACGGCTGGACGACGGGCGCCTGCGCGACGGCCGCGACGACGGCGGCGTACACGGCGCTGCTCACCGGGGAGTTCCCCGATCCGGTGACGATCACGCTGCCCAAGGGACAGACGCCCGCGTTCGCGCTGGCCGCCGAGGAGCTGGCCGGCGGCCGGGCGATGGCCGGGATCGTCAAGGACGCGGGGGACGATCCCGACGTGACGCACGGCGCGCTGATCCGGTCGACGGTGCGGGTGCTGCCGCCGGGCTCGGGCGTGGTGTTCCGGGCGGGTCCGGGCGTGGGGACGGTGACCCGGCCGGGGCTGCCGGTGCCCGTGGGCGAGCCCGCGGTGAACCCCGTGCCCCGGCAGCTGATGCGCGATCACGTCGCCGAGGTGGCGGCCCGGCACGGCGGCTCGGGCGACGTGGAGGTCGAGCTCTCGGTGGACCACGGCGAGGAGATCGCCCGCTCCACCTGGAATCCGCGCCTGGGCATCCTGGGCGGCCTGTCCATCCTGGGCACCACGGGCATCGTCGTGCCGTACTCCTGCTCCGCCTGGATCGACAGCATCCGGCGCGGCGTGGACGTGGCGCGCGCGGCGGGCCGTACGCATGTGGCGGGCTGCACGGGGTCGACGTCGGAGAAGGTCGCGGTGGCCGTGCACGGGCTGCCGGAGGACGCCCTGCTGGACATGGGCGACTTCGCGGGCGCGGTGCTGAAGTACCTGCGCCGCCACCCGGTGGACCGGCTGACGATAGCGGGCGGCTTCGCGAAGCTGTCCAAGCTCGCGGCGGGCCACCTCGATCTGCACTCGGCGCGCTCCCAGGTGAACAAGGACTTCCTCGCGGAGCTGGCCCGCCGCGGCGGCGCGGACCCCCGTCTGACCGCCTCGGTCGCCGCCGCGAACACGGGCCTCGACGCGCTCCAGCAGTGCGCGGCGCGCGGCGTCCCCCTCGGCGACCTCGTCGCCGCCACGGCCCGCGACGAGGCCCTCGCCGTCCTGCGTGGCGCGCCCGTGGCCGTGGACGTCATCTGCATCGACCGCGCGGGCACCATCGTGGGCCAGGCCGGTCCGAAGGGCCCGCGCGGATGAGCGCCGTACGACGGCGCTGCGCCCCGTAAGGGGCGCGGGGAACTGCGCGACCAGCCCTCACCGGCCCGCAGACGCGAACGAAGCGCACGATCCGCCCCGGTGGGCGCAGGACCACACACCCGCACGGAAACAGCGCGGGCCCGGGGCGAAGCCCCATCAGTTCCCCGACCAGCGCCAGTTCGCCACCTCCGGCAGGTCCACGCCGTGTTCGCGGATCCACGCGTGGTGCCGGGTGCGGGCGTCCGCCATCGCCTGGCGGACCGCCACCGCGCGCACGCCGAGGCCGGGGACGCGGTCGACGACGTCCATGACGAGGCGGAAGCGGTCGAGGTCGTTGCTGACGACCATGTCGAAGGGGGTGGTCGTGGTGCCCATCTCCTTGTAGCCGCGCACATGCAGGTGCGCGTGGCCGGTGCGGCGGTACGTGAGGCGGTGGATCAGCCAGGGATAGCCGTGGTAGGCGAAGACGACCGGTCTGTCGGTGGTGAACAGGGCGTCGTACTCGGCGTCGGGCATGCCGTGCGGGTGCTCCTCGCGCGGCAGCAGGCAGGTCATGTCGACGACGTTGACGACCCGTACGGCCAGCTCGGGCAGGTGGTGGCGGAGCAGGTCGGCGGCGGCCAGCACCTCCTGGGCGGGGACGTCGCCCGCGCAGGCGAGGACGACGTCGGGCGGTCCCTCGCCGGTCTCCGTGCCCGCCCACGGCCAGGCACCGGCGCCGCGCGCGCAGTGGGCGCGGGCCTCGTCCAGGGAGAGCCAGTCGAAGCAGGGCTGCTTGCCCGCGACCACCACGTTGACGTGGTCGCGGCTGCGCAGCACGTGGTCGGCCACGCACAGCAGCGTGTTGGCGTCCGGCGGCAGGTAGACGCGGACGACCTCCGGTGACTTGTTGAGCACGTGGTCGACGAAGCCGGGGTCCTGGTGGGAGAAGCCGTTGTGATCCTGGCGCCAGACGTGCGAGGTGAGCAGGTAGTTGAGGGAGGGAACGGGGCGGCGCCAGGGCAGGGTGCGGGCGGTCCTGAGCCATTTGACGTGCTGGTTGACCATGGAGTCCACGATGTGGACGAATGCCTCGTAGCAGGAGAACAGCCCGTGTCTGCCGGTGAGGGTGTAGCCCTCCAGCCAGCCCTGGCAGAGGTGTTCGGAGAGGACTTCCATCACTCTGCCGTCGTGGGCGAGGTGTTCGTCGGTGGGCAGGGTCTGTTCCTGCCAGGCCTTGCCGGTCGCGGTGTAGACGTCGTCCAGCCGGTTGGAGGCGGTCTCGTCGGGGCCGACCAGCCGGAAGTCCCTGCGCTCGGCGGTGTCGGCCATGATCTGCGCGAGGAGGCCGCCGAGCACGCGGGTGGGCTCGTGCAGGGCCGTGCCCGGCCGGTCCACGGGGACGGCGTAGTGCTCCAGCGGCGGCAGGGGCAGGGCGCGGGTGAGCAGGCCGCCGTTGGCGTGCGGGTTGGCGCCGAGGCGCCGTGCGCCCTCCGGTACGAGCCGGAGGACCACCGGCAGCGGGTGCCCGTCCGCGTCGAAGAGCTCTTCCGGACGGTACGAGCGCAGCCAGCGTTCCAGCAGCCGCAGGTGCTCGGGGTTGTCACGGACCCCGGCCAGCGGGACCTGGTGGGCGCGCCAGGTGCCCTCGACCGGGAGTCCGTCGACCTCGGCGGGGCCGGTCCAGCCCTTGGGCGTGCGGAGGACGATCAGCGGCCAGTGCGGCCGGTCGGTGATGCCGTCCTCGCGGGCCACGCGCTGGGCGGTGGCGATGTGGTCGAGGGCGCGGTCGAAGGCGGCGGCCAGCGCGCGGTGCACCGGCGGCGGGTCGTCGCCGGAGACGTACAGGGGCTCGTGGCCGTAGCCGCGCAGCAGCCGGTCGAGCTCCTCCTCGGGGAGGCGGGCGAGGACCGTCGGGTTGGCGATCTTGTAGCCGTTGAGGTGGAGGACGGGCAGGACGGCGCCGTCGTGGACGGGGTCGAGGAACTTGTTCGCGTGCCAGGACGCGGCGAGCGGGCCCGTCTCCGCCTCGCCGTCGCCGATGACGCAGACGGCGAGCAGGCCGGGGTTGTCCAGGACGGCGCCGTACGCGTGGGCGAGGGCGTAGCCGAGCTCGCCGCCCTCGTGGAGGGAGCCCGGGGTCTCCGGGGCGACATGGCTGGGCACCCCGCCGGGGAAGGAGAACTGCCGGAACAGCCGCTCCATGCCCTCCGCGTCCCGGGGCACGTCCGGGTAGATCTCGGAGTAGCTGCCGTCCAGCCAGGAGTTGGCGAGCACGGCGGGGCCGCCGTGGCCGGGGCCCCAGACGCACACGGCGTCCAGGTCGCGTGCGGCGACGACACGGTCGAGGTGGGCGTGGACCAGGCTGAGCCCGGGTGAGGTGCCCCAGTGGCCGAGCAGGCGCGGCTTGATGTGCTCGGGTTCCAGGGGAACGGTGAGCAGCGGGTTGCTCAGCAGATAGATCTGTCCGACGGTCAGGTAGTTGGCCGCCCGCCAGTGGGCGTCGAGGGCCGCCACGTCGGCGTCGTCGATTTCCTGGGGCTCCTGTGGCATGGCCCGCGGGGTACCCGGCAATACGCCCGTGAAACGACCCGGCTCGCCGGGGCACCCCAGGACACTTGTCACCCTCCGCACACCCCCAGGTGCTCCGAGTCGCACAAACACCGGAGCCGAGTGATCCTGAGGGGACCGCGAGGCAGCGCGGCTCCACGCGTCAGCGAGGGGACGAACCGTGACGATGGACGGGACAAGGCAACGGCGGCGCGTCCGTGACGCGCCCGACACGGCAGAGGCGTTCGCGCTCCTGGCGGCCCTCCCCGGCGGCGCGGAGCGCGACCGGCTGCGGCAGGACGTGATCGCCGCGTGGCTGCCCATGGCAGAACGGATCAGCCTGCGCTTCCGCACCAGCGGCGAGAGCCTCGCGGACCTGCGTCAGGTGGCGGCCCTGGGGCTGGTGAACGCCGTCGACCGGTACGACCCGCGGCTCGGCCACGCCTTCGAGACCTTCGCCGTCCCCACCATCACCGGCGAGCTCAAGCGGCACATCCGGGACCACGCGTGGTCCGTGCACATCCCGCGCCGGGACCAGGAGCTGCGTACGGCGGTGCGCTCGGCGCAGTCGGCGCTCGGGCACCGGGGTGCCGCCGACCCGCCGACCCCGGCGGAGCTGGCGGCGGCGAGCGGCCTGACGGAGGAGGAGGTCCGCCGGGGCCTCGCCGCCGAGGGGGTGCACCACACCCTGTCGCTGGACCACCCGGTCCTGGGCGCCGACGACCTGCCGCTGGCCGAGACGCTCGGCTGCGCGGACCTCGCGCTGGACCTCGTGGTCGACCGGCAGGCGCTCACCCCGCTCCTGAAGGCGCTGCCGGAACGCGAGAAGTACGTGCTGTACTGGCGCTTCTTCGGCAATCTCACCCAGAAGCAGATCGGCGCCCGGCTGGGCGTCTCGCAGATGCAGATCTCCCGCATCCTCAGCCGCACCTGCGCGCGGCTCCGACGGGAGCTCCTCGGCCAGGGACCGCCCGGCCGCAGCCCCGCGCCGGGCTGAGCCCGGCGCTCCGCTCCCCCGTACTCCGGGGAATGCGGCAGCTCCGAGTTTCCCGAGCGGATTTCCCGAGGGGATTCCCGGTCGGTTTCCCGACGGTTTCCCGACCGGTTTCCCGAACGGCAGGAGGCGCACGACCATGATGTCCGGACACACCCACCTGACCCCCGACCTGCCGCCGATCGTCGAGGTCCCGGACCTGCCCGGCGCCCAGCGGCCGCGGGGCGGCGAGAGCGGCGCCACCGAGGACGGGGCGGACGGAGTGGACGGGGTGCCCCCGGCCGCACATGGGGGTGGCGCCCACCACGGTGACCGTGATGGGCGCCACGAACGCGCTGGCGAGGACTCCGGCGGCTGACTGTGGCCCTCTCCGGCGCGGGTCGCGCGGAGCCGGCTCAGGCGGCTCCGGGCAGTCGACCCACCTGACTGACCTGCAGCCGGACTACCAGCCGTGCTCACCGTGGTGGTGCTCGCCGCCGTGGTGGTGACCGTGCTCGAAGTGCTCGTGCCGCTCCACGTCCGAGTTGATGCAGGTGTTGCCGAAGGTGGGGTTCAGCAGGCCGACGATGTCGATCGTGTTGCCGCACAGGTTGATCGGGACCTGGATCGGCACCTGGATGACATCACCGGAGAGGATGCCGGGGGAGCCTACGGCCACGCCGTCCGCGTCGGAATTTGCGGAAGCGACCCCCGCGGCACCGGTCAGCACGGCACCGGCTGCGAGTGTCAGGGCGGCGGCCTTGGCGATACGCGACATTGGCTAAACCTTTCGTATGGGTGTTGTGCGGCAATTGTTGCCGGAGAATCCAGTGGGATTCGCCAAATATCGGCACCGAACACCATAGTTAACCCGGAAAGCTCAATAATTCATATGGGATGCCCGATGCTTTCCGAGTCGCCCTTGAATACGAAATAGCCTGGCCGCACCGACAATTCCCGGAATTGCGGCGAAGAGGGCCGGGCGGCCGCGACGGGGGGAAAGTCACCCAGCGCGTTGACGCGATGGCGCACCGTGGCGGCGCCCCTGCCCCGGCCTGCGCGGGTTTGGCGTGATCGCCCTCGGCTACGTACAGTTCTTCGAGGCTTCATATAGATCAGACGAACTGGGAAACGACAGCGCCGATGACGGTCACAGAAGAAAACCGCGACGCTGCGGTCCACCAGTCGGGCATCGACCCGGAGCGCATGGCGATCTGCCTGAGCGTGCTCGAGGAGCTCGACGAGCTGCCGGTCGACCACCCGGACGCGGTCCGGGTGCGCCGCGCCACCGCCGGCATCTACCGGATGGTCAAGCAGCGCCGCCGCCAGGAGCGCCGGGCCGCGAAGACCGCCAACGACAAGGCCGTCACCGAGGCCACGGCCACCGGCTCCGCCGACCGCATCGACGACGAGACGCAGGGCATCCTGCCCAGCTCCACCGCGCTCGGCGAGATCGCGGGCATCCTGGAGCGGCCGCGCTCCTGCTACACCTGCAAGTCCCGCTACGTCGAGGTCGACGCCTTCTACCACCAGCTGTGCCGTGAGTGCGCCGCCTTCAACCGGGCCCGCCGCGACGCCCGCACCGATCTGACGGGCCGCCGCGCGCTGCTCACCGGCGGCCGCGCGAAGATCGGCATGTACATCGCGCTGCGCCTGCTGCGCGACGGCGCGCACACCACCATCACCACGCGCTTCCCCAACGACGCGATCCGCCGCTTCAAGGCCATGCCCGACAGCGACGAGTGGATCCACCGGCTGAAGATCGTGGGCATCGACCTGCGCGACCCGGGCCAGGTCGTGGCGCTCGCCGACTCGGTCGCCGCCGCGGGCCCGCTGGACATCCTGATCAACAACGCGGCCCAGACCGTGCGCCGCTCCCCGCAGGCGTACAGCGAGCTGGTCACCGCCGAGTCCGCGCCGCTGCCCGCGGGCGAGCTGCCGTCGGCCGAGATCATCGGCGCGTTCGGCAGCGGCACGGTGGACGCCGTCGCCGCACTGCCCGCCGCCCGCGGCGAGGGGCTGACCGCGCAGGACGTCACCGACCTGGCGCTGGTCGGCGGCTCCGCCTCGCTCGCCCGGATCGAGGCGGGCACCGCCATCGACGCGGGCGGTCTCGTCCCGGACCTGATCGACACCAACAGCTGGATCCAGACCGTCTCCGAGGTCGACCCGGTCGAGCTGCTCGAAGTGCAGCTGTGCAACTCGACCGCGCCGTTCATCCTCATCAGCAGGCTGCGCCCGGTGATGGCCGCGTCCCCGGCGCGCCGCAAGTACGTGGTGAACGTCTCCGCGATGGAGGGCGTCTTCAGCCGCGGCTACAAGGGCGCGGGGCACCCGCACACCAACATGGCCAAGGCGGCGCTCAACATGCTCACGCGCACCAGCGCGCAGGAGATGTTCGAGTCCGACGGCATCCTGATGACCGCCGTCGACACCGGCTGGATCACGGACGAACGCCCCCACCCCGACAAGGTGCGGATGGCCGCCGCGGGCTTCCACGCCCCGCTCGACCTCGTCGACGGCGCGGCGCGGGTGTACGACCCGATCGTGCGCGGCGAGGAGGGCGAGGACCTGTACGGCTGCTTCCTCAAGGACTACGCGAAGGGCAACTGGTAAGAGGGCGCCCCGTCAGGGGCGCGGGGAACTGCGCGACCAGCCACAACGGACCCGCAGCCGCCGACGGACCTCACGAGGCACCCCAGTAGGCTCGGGGGCTCCGGGGGCGAAGCCCCCGGTCACAGAAGCGGGGCGCCCCTCACCGCCGCACACGCGGACGCAGCGCCGCATACTCCAACGGCGCCGACGGATCGACGGAGACATCC
>NZ_JAINFC010000180.1 GCF_020740835.1 Streptomyces sp. UNOC14_S4 | reverse complement strand
GGCCTCTCTCCCGCCGGACGCCCCCACCGCCCTGCCCTCCCTGCTCGCCCGTCCCGTGATCAGCGCCGAGCAGGCGTTCCCCGACGAGACGGTGAAGGGGGAGTCGGGTACGGAGTTCCACCGCGTGGACGTGGCCAGTACGACGGACTGCTCACGCGGGGTCAGCCCCGAGCTGGCCGGGGTCATCGCGCAGGGGCAAGGGTGCCTGCGGCTCACCTCCGCGCTCTACACCGACGCGGCGAAGAAGTCCCGGATCACCATCGGCGTGCTGAGCTTCAAGCGCGCCGAGGACGCGGCCACGGTCTTCGGTATGGCGGGCCTCGACCCGCTCAAGTACGAGGTCGCCTCGCTCGACCCGCCGCAGGGCTCGGGCCTGGACCCTGTGCCGCCGCACACCCCGGCCACGTTCGGGCGCGTCATGACCGTGCGCTCCGTCGTCTTCGCCAACGCGGAATGGGGCGACGGCCGCGCCACCGACGAGCCCGGACTGAGCCGCGAGAACACGGAACTCCTGGGCCACTTCCAGAGGACGGTCGGCGACTACGAGGAGGACAGGAAGCGTTGACCCGCCCGGCCGCGGTCAGGGCCTGATGTCGAGCACCCGTACGGGGTGATCCGCCCACTGGTCGGGTGTCGCAGTGGCGATGAACGCGCCGTCAGGGCGTTCGGGTGACGGTTCCGCCGCGTGTCGGGTGTGCGCGATCGCCCATGTCGACTCGGGCGAGATGGCCAGTGCGGCGGGCAGATCCAGATCCAGGATGGTGATGCCGGGTAAGGACGCGAGGTGCTCCGCCGTCCCGGGCCGGAGCCGGTCGGCCTCCACCAGCGCGCAGGTGGTGGCATACAGATACCAGCCTGCTTCCGAATGCGCTCGGTGGATGAGCTTGGAGACGAAGGCGTTGCCCTGGCCGGCGGCGAGCATGGCTGTTTTGTCGAGCAGGACGTGGATGTGATCGCTCACCGCATGGCCTCGGCGAGGCGCCGGTCCAACTCGGCGTCCAGTTGGGCTTCCTCTTCCTCGCTGGGGTTGTAGCCGTTCCACTCCCGTAGTATCTGCCGCGCCCGTTCCGCCCGCTCGGAGCGTTCCGCTGGGGTGGTGAGTTCACCGGCGAGGCGGGCGAGATAGGAACGCAGCGACAAGCCTTCTGCCGCGGCGACCTCTGCGAGGCGATCGCGTGCTTCCGCAGGGATACGAATGTTGGCGTCAGCCATGAGCCGACTCTCCTTTCGCTCGTTGGAAGCGTACGGGTACGTATCCGCACCCTGCCATCGCTCGATCAGGTGAGCCTGGAGGGTCTGGAGGGCCTGGAATGGCCCAACCCTCACCTCCGCCACGTCCCGCCAGACCCCCCGCAGGCCCTCCGCCACGCTCATCGCCGTCAGTGGCGAGGGGCCCAGCAGGCGCGCCGACAGGCCGTGGAGGTAGGCGCCCGTCGTGGCCGCGTCGAAGGCCGGGAGGCCCGTGGCCAGGAGGGAGCCGGTCAGGCCGGAGAGGACGTCACCGCTGCCTGCCGTGGCGAGCCAGGGGGTGCCCGTGGGGTTGATGCGCACGGGGCCGCCGGACGGGGAGGCGATCGCCGTCGTGGAGCCCTTGAGCAGGGCCGTCACCCCGTACTGCTCCGCCAGGGCGCGGACGGAGGACAGCCGCGCCGCCTCGACGTCCTCCCGGGCCGTGCCCAGCAGGGCCGCCGCCTCGCCCGCGTGCGGGGTGATGACGGTCTCGGCCGCGCGGGAGCGCAGTTCCCGCGCGGTCAGCAGGCGCAGCCCGTCCGCGTCCACGAGCACCGGGACGTCGGACGCCAGCACGTCCGCCAGCGCCTGGCGGGCCTCCGTGCCGTCACCGAGGCCGGGGCCCACGACCCACGCCTGGACGCGGCCCGCCTTCGACGGCGGGCCCGCCGAGACGAGGGTCTCGGGGAAGCGGGCGACGACGGCGTCCGCCGCCGGGCCGACGTAGCGCACCGCGCCCGCGCCGCCGTGCAGCGCGCCCGCCACCGCGAGCACCGCGGCACCCGGGTAGCGGGCCGAGCCCGCGACGACGCCGACGACGCCCCGGCGGTACTTGTCGCTCTCCGCCGTCGGCCAGGGGAGCAGCTCCGCCACGTCCGCGTGCTGGAGTGCCTCCACCGCGGGCTCCGGCGGCAGCCGCAGGCCGATGTCCACCAGGCGCAGCGCCCCCGCGTACTCCCGTGCCGGGTCGAGCAGCAGCCCCGGCTTGTACGCGCCGAAGGTGACCGTCGCGTCGGCCCGTACGGCCTCTCCGCGTACCTCGCCGGTGTCCGCGTCGACCCCGCTCGGCAGGTCCACGGCGACGATCGTCGCGCCACCGGCGTACGCGGCCTCCAGCAGCGCCTGTGCCTCCGGCCGCAGGCCGCCCCGGCCGCCGATGCCGACGATCCCGTCGACGACGAGGTCGGCGCGGCGCACGGCCCGGTCGGCCGCCTCGGCGGAGGCCACGCGTCCGCCCGCGCTACGCAGCGCGGCCAGTCCGCCCGCGTGGGTGCGGTCGGGGGAGAGCAGCACGGCGGTGACGCCCGCGCCGCGCCGGGCCAGGCGGGCGCCCGCGTAGAGCGCGTCGCCGCCGTTGTCGCCGCTGCCGACGAGGAGCGCGACCCGCGCCCCGTAGACCCGCCCCAGCAGATCCGCGCAGGCGGCCGCGAGGCCGGCGGCGGCGCGCTGCATCAGGGCGCCGTGGGGAAGCTGTGCCATGAGCGCGCGCTCGGCGGCCCGTACGGTCTCGACGCTGTACGCAGTCCTCATGCTCCCCAGTGTCACCTTCGCGGTCCCCGGCCGCCCCGGAACCGGCACCCTGGGCGCAGGGAAACGGACACCTGAGAGACTGACGGGGATGAACGAGACACCGATGCGCGCCCGTGCCCTGATAGATCTGGCCGCCCTGCGGGCCAACGTCCGCACGCTGCGTGCCCGTGCCCCGCAGGCGCAGCTGATGGCTGTCGTCAAGGCGGACGCGTACGGGCACGGCGCCGTGCCGTGCGCGCGGGCGGCACGCGAGGCGGGCGCGACGTGGATCGGTACGGCCACCCCGCAGGAGGCCCTCGCGCTGCGCGCCGCCGGTGACCGGGGCCGTCTGATGTGCTGGCTGTGGACCCCGGGAGGGCCCTGGCGCGAGGCCGTCGAGGCGGACGTCGACGTGTCGGTCAGCGGCCTGTGGGCGGTGCGCGAGGTGTCGGACGCGGCCCGCGCGTGCGGCCGTGCCGCCCGCGTCCAGCTGAAGATCGACACGGGTCTCGGGCGCAGCGGCTGCCAGCCCGACGACTGGCCGGAACTGATCGCCGCCGCCCGGGCCGCCGAGGACGCGGGGCTGATCGAGGTCACCGGTATCTGGTCGCACTTCGCGTGCGCGGACGAGCCGGGGCACCCCTCCATCCAGGCCCAGCTGCGGGTCTTCCGGGACGCCGTGGCGTACGCCGAGGGGCAGGGCATCGAGCCCGAGGTGCGGCACATCGCCAACTCCCCGGCGGTCCTCACGCTCCCCGAGAGCCACTTCGACCTCGTGCGCACCGGTGTGGCGATCTACGGCGTGTCCCCGAGCCCGGAGGTCGGCACCCCCGCCGACCTGGGGCTCAAGCCGGTGATGACGCTGTCCGCGTCGCTCGCCTCGGTGAAGCGCGTGCCGGGCGGGCACGGTGTCTCATACGGGCATCACTACGTCACGCCGGGTGCCACTACCCTCGCCCTCGTTCCCGTCGGGTACGCGGACGGGATCCCGCGGGCGGCCTCCGGTACGGGACCGGTCCTGATCGGGGGCAAGTGGCGGACGGTCGCGGGCCGGGTGGCCATGGACCAGTTCGTGGTCGATCTGGGCGGCGACAGTGCGCGGGTGGGCGACGAGGCGGTGCTGTTCGGACCGGGCGACCGGGGCGAGCCGACCGCCGAGGACTGGGCGCGGGCGACCGGGACCATCGCTTACGAAGTCATCACCCGTATCACCGAACGGGTGCCGCGCGTCTATGTCGGTGAGACCGTGGAAGGAAACACCGCCGACACGGACGGGAAATCCGGGTAGACGCCCGGCAGGACCAGGAACTCAGTAACTCAGGAACGCCGAGAACGCCGAGAACGTGGACGGGCAGAACAGCTAGGACACACGGGGGGCGCGGGATGAGCGACAGCGCGAGTATCAGCGGTACGGGCGTGGCCCAAGTGGCCCGCGCGGCCCAGGCGGCCGACGAGGCCGTGGCCGGGAGCGGCGGCTGGCGGAGGGGCGCGGGTGTCGCCGGCGCCGCCATCGGGGTCGTGGCGGCCGGGGCCGCGGTCGGGGTGGCCGTGGAGCGGCTGACCGTCGGACGCGGCATGCGCCGCAAGGCGCGGCTCGCGCTCGACTCCATGGGCCCGTACGGGACGCTGCGGGGGCGTCCCGGGCGAGCCGTCGCCGAGGACGGCACGGAGCTGTACTTCGAGGTCGACGAGGTCGATGGGGTCGGCGAGGCCGAAGGGACCGGTGGCGCGGGCGGGGCCGACGGTCCCGGCGCGGCCCCCGCGCCCTCGGAGACCTCCCCGACCCTGCTGAAGCGGCTCTTCGGGCGGCCGGCCGCGACGCAGGCTCCGGCCCCGGTCACGGTGGTCTTCACCCACGGCTACTGCCTCAGCCAGGACTCCTGGCACTTCCAGCGGGCCGCGCTGCGCGGCGCGGTGCGGATGGTCTTCTGGGACCAGCGCAGCCACGGCCGTTCCGAGCGGGGCCGCTCACAGCTGGACGGGAGTGTTCCGGTCTCCATCGACCTGCTCGGCCGCGATCTGAAGGCGGTCATCGACGCGGCGGCGCCCGAGGGGCCGCTGGTGCTGGTGGGGCACTCGATGGGCGGCATGACGATGATGGGCCTGGCCGCCCAGTACCCGGAGCTGGTGGCGGAACGGGTCGTGGGCACGGCCTTCGTCAGCACGTCGTCGGGCGAGCTCGCGGACAACACGTACGGCCTGCCGGTCTCCGGCAGCGTGGTGCGCCGGGTGCTGCCCGCGGCGCTCAGGGCGCTGACCGCAGGGCGCCCGGAGCTGATCGAGCGCGGCCGCCAGGCCACGGCCGACCTCTACGCGGGCGTCATCCGCCGCTACTCGTTCGGCTCGCGGGACGTGGACCCCGCGGTGGCGCGGTTCGCGGAGCGCCTGATGGAGGCCACGCCGCTGGGCATCATCGCGGAGTTCTACCGGGTCTTCGGAGAGCACGACAAGGCGACGGCCCTCGCGGAGTTCGCGGCTCACCCGGTGGTGGTGATCGCGGGCGAGAAGGACCTGATGATCCCGAGCGCCCACAGCGAGGCGATCGCGGCGGCCCTCCCCGAAGCGGAACTGCTCCTGGTGCCGGGGGCGGGCCACCTGGTCATGTTCGAGCACCCCGAGCTGGTGACCGAGCACCTGCTGGACCTGCTGGACGCGGCGACGGAGGGAATACCGGAGCGAGCGGAGGGCGCGAGGCGCCGGGGGTGATCTTTCAGGGGCGCGGGGAACTGCGCGACAAACCCCCACCGGCCCGCAGCCGCACGCGGAGCGCACGAGGCACCCCCATAGGCGCAGGGGGTCCGGGGCGCAGCCCCGGAGCAGAGGCCCACGCCCCGGGCTCCCCACCGCGGGACGGAGTCAGACGCTCAGCGCCGCGTCGGCCCACCGCTCGCCGACCCCCGTCAGCCGAACGGTCCGCACGTCGTCGGCCTCCTCGCCGAGATGGTCCGCATCCGCGCCGACGGCCCGCTCGATGACCACATGCAGGCGGTCCTCCGAGAGCTCCTCGACCTTGCCGTCGCCCCACTCCACTACGACGACGGACTCCGGCAGGGAGACGTCCAGGTCCAGGTCCTCCATCTCGTCCAGGCCGCCGTTGAGGCGGTAGGCGTCGACGTGGACGAGGGCGGGGCCGGAGCCGAGCGGCGGGTGCACGCGCGCGATCACGAAGGTCGGGGAGGTGACGGCACCGCGCACGTCGAGCCCCTCGCCGAGGCCGCGGGTCAGCGTCGTCTTCCCGGCGCCCAGCTCACCGGTGAGCAGCACCAGGTCGCCGGGGCGCAGCAGCGTGGCGAGCCGACGGCCCAGGTCGCGCATCTCCTCGGCGGTCCTGACGGTGATCCGCGCGGTGGCGGCGGTGGCGGCGGTGGACTCGTGCAGGGCGCTCATACCCGTCGATGGTACGGGTGTGCGCGCCGTACGGGCCTCCACAACATTCCGACAAGCCGTCGGCAACATGTTGCGCGGCGGGTGTCGCTCGTGGTCACATGGGAAGGCAGAGACATGGTTAGGTCTACCTAACCTTGCCCAGGTGCTTTTCGGGAGGCTCCCATGCCGGATCACGAGCCCGTGGCCGAGGTCGGTCCTGCGGACGCGGAGGCGGAGGCTTCCGCGGCGGATGCGCCTCTGTCTGTCCCGTCCGTCCTGTCCGTGCGGGATCTGCTGGCGGCTTGCGCGGCGGCGGATGCGGTTTCGACTCCACCTGCGGTGGAGTCGGTGCGGCGGTCTTCTTCTACGGCTCCGGGGCGCCCGGCGGCGTAGGCCTCTGCCCTTCCCCGGGGCTGCGCCCCGGACCCCCCTGCGCCTATTGGGGTGCCTCTTGCGCTGCGCGTGCGGCTGCGGGTCCGCAGTGGTCGGTCGCGCAGTTCCCCGCGCCCCTGACGGGGCGCTTCTTACGGGGCTTACGGGACGACGACGACCGTGGCTCCGCTTACCGCGAATTCCCACAGGGCCCGGCCGTCCGCCGGCTTTTCCCGGATCGCGCCCGTCTTCTTCGTGGACGCCGGGTCGGGCGCGGAGCCGTCCACCGCCGCGCTGAAGCCGAAGACGATGCCCGCCGCGTCGCGGTGGAAGCGCACGATGTGCTCGACGGGCACCCCGTCCGAGCCGGGGGCGTTGAGCTGGCGCGAGGTGACCTTGTACGTGCCCGCCGGCGGGTTGACCGTGCTGGGCGACACCTCGAAGGTGCGGCTCGCCTGGCCGTTCGCCGCGACCAGCCACACCCGCTTCCCGGCGACCGAGTAGACCACTCGCGCCCCCGTGCCGGAGTTCGCCGGGACGGCCGTGGCGGCTTCCCTGGCGGCCTTGTCCTTGGCGGCGGCGTCGGCGGACGGGTCCTTGCCGTCCCGGCCCGCGGAGGAAGCGGCCACGTGCGGCTGGTGGGGCGCGGCGTCCGCCTGGTAGGCGAGGAATCCGACTCCGGCCAGGGCCGCCGCGGTGAGCGCGGCCACCACTGCTCCCGAGCTGCTGCGTGCCACGCTGCGCACCCTCTCTGTCCCGTACCTCATACGACTGTGCGGCTGACCGTAGCACCCGGGAAGCACCCGGGAAGCACCCGTCCGCGCCCCCGTCGCGCCCTCGGCGCGGTCCCACGCGCGCACCGCCCGCCCCATGGCGCGCCGTAGGCTGTCAGTGTGCTGCTGCTCGCTCTTGATACCGCCACCCCCGCCGTCACCGTCGCTCTCCACGACGGCGACAAAGTCGTCGCCGAATCGCGTCAGGTCGACGCGCGCAGGCACGGTGAGCTGCTGCTGCCCGCCGTCGACCGGGTGCTCGGCGAGGCCGGGTGCAGGCTGGACGCCGTGACCGACATCGTCGTGGGCGTCGGCCCCGGCCCGTACACGGGCCTGCGCGTGGGCATCGTGACCGCCGCGACCTTCGGGGCGGCGCTGTCCGTGCCGGTGCGCGGGCTGTGCTCGCTCGACGGCATCGCGTACGCGGCGGGGCAGCAGGGGCTGGAGGGAGAGTTCGTCGTGGCGACGGACGCCCGCCGCAAGGAGGTCTACTGGGCGCGGTACGCCGACGCCCGTACCCGTGCCACCGAGCCCGCCGTCGACCGGCCCGCCGACCTCACCGAGCCCCTCGCCGGGCTGACGGTGATCGGCGCGGGCGCCCTGCTCTACCGGGACGCGTTCACCGACGTGCGGGACGACATGCCCGAGCACCAGTCGGCGGGCGCGCTGGCCTCGCTGGCGGTGGAGAAGCTGCGCACCGGCGGCGAGTTCCTGCCGGACCAGCCGCTCTACCTGCGCCGCCCGGACGCCCAGGTGCCGGCCAACTACAAGGTGGTCACGCCGAAGTGACCACGACGGTGCGTATCCGCGAGATGCGCTGGTGGGACATCCGGCCGGTGCTGGAGCTGGAGCGCGTGCTCTTCCCGGACGACGCCTGGTCCAAGGGGCTGTTCTGGTCGGAGCTGGCCCACGCCCGCGGCCCCGCGGCGAACCGCCGCTACGTGGTGGCGGAGGACGACGGGGGCCGGGTCGTCGGCTACGCCGGCCTCGCCGCGATCGACGGCACCGGCGACGTACAGACCATCGCCGTCTGCAAGGAGCACTGGAGCACCGGCCTCGGCGCCCGGCTGCTCTCGGAGCTGCTGTCCACCGCGACGGCCTTCGAGTGCCGTGAGGTGCTTCTGGAGGTACGGGTGGACAACACCCGCGCCCAGCGGCTCTACGAGCGCTTCGGCTTCGAGCCGGTCGGTGTCCGCAGGGGCTACTACCAGCCCGGCAACATCGACGCGCTCGTGATGCGCCTTTCCGATCCGAACTCCGCAGTGCAAGGAATGACCCATGGCCCGCAAGGCTGACGAACCCCTCGTCCTCGGTATCGAGACGTCCTGCGACGAGACCGGTGTCGGCATCGTCCGGGGCCACACCCTGCTCGCGGACGCGGTCGCGTCCAGCGTCGACGAGCACGCCCGCTTCGGCGGTGTCGTCCCCGAGGTGGCCAGCCGTGCCCACCTGGAGGCGATGGTCCCCACGATCGAGCGGGCCCTGAAGGAGGCGGGGGTCAGCGCCAAGGACCTCGACGGCATCGCCGTCACCGCGGGCCCCGGCCTCGCGGGCGCCCTGCTCGTGGGCGTCTCGGCGGCGAAGGCGTACGCGTACGCGCTTGGCAAGCCTCTTTACGGCGTAAACCACCTGGCCTCGCACATCTGCGTGGACCAGCTGGAGCACGGCCCGCTGCCCGAGCCGACGATGGCGCTGCTGGTCTCCGGCGGCCACTCCTCGCTGCTCTTGGCGCCCGACATCACCTCCGACGTCCGCCCGCTGGGCTCGACGATCGACGACGCGGCGGGCGAGGCCTTCGACAAGGTCGCGCGCGTGCTGAACCTCGGCTTCCCGGGCGGCCCGGTCATCGACCGGTACGCGCGCGAGGGTGACCCGGACGCGATCCGCTTCCCGCGCGGCCTGACCGGCTCCCGGGATCCGATCTACGACTTCTCGTTCTCCGGGCTCAAGACCGCGGTGGCCCGCTGGATAGAGGCCAAGCGCGCGGCGGGCGAGGACGTGCCGGTCGCGGACGTGGCCGCCTCCTTCCAGGAGGCCGTCGTGGACGTCCTGACCCGCAAGGCCGTCCGCGCCTGCAAGGACCACGGCGTCGACCACCTCATGATCGGCGGCGGCGTCGCGGCCAACTCCCGCCTGCGCGCCATGGCCGCCCGCCGCTGCGAGGACGCGGGCATCACGCTGCGCGTGCCGCGGCCGAAGCTCTGCACGGACAACGGCGCGATGGTCGCGGCGCTGGGTGCCGAGATGGTCGCACGGGGCCGGTCGGCGTCCTCGTGGGACCTGTCGGCGGACTCCTCGCTGCCGGTGACGGACACGCACGTCCCCGCCGAGGACCACGACCATGACGACCACGGCCATGGGCACGGTCACGGGCACGGGCACACCCATGACCACGACCACGTGCACGAGCTGAGCAAGAAGAACCTGTACGAGTCGTGAGGCGCTGACACCTGCCGCCGAGGGTTGTCCACAGCCGTTTTCCACAGCCCTGCCGGGCCTCCGGGGGAACACCTATTCTGGAGGCCGGGCAGGGTACGGACGGGGAGGGGCCCGATATGAATTGGCTCTGGTGGGTGCTGATCTTCTTCGGTGTCGGCGGCTTCACCAAGATCGCTGACATGGGACGCACGGCGCTGCGCACCCGCCACGAGCGCAAGCTGGAGCTCTTGGAGTCCCAGCAGGCGCGTGAGCGCGAGCAGCGCGAGGCGCTCGAGTCCGCGTCCCGGCCCCCGCAGCCGATATGCGGCTGCACGCACCACCTGGCCAAGCACGACAAGCAGGGCCGGTGTCACGAGACGGTCGAGGTCCCGGTCGCCTGGGACGGGGAGAAGAAGCCGACGGGTTATGGGCCGGGCCCATGCAACTGCCAGCAGTACATAGGCCCGCAGCCCCTCTCCACGTACTACGCGGAGGATCTGACGGACTTGGCGTGACCACGGGTGTGTGCGCCGGCCGTCATGACGTCCTGCGGGCGTTGACGTCCGAGACGCGTGCGCGGAGATAGTCGCGCAGCGTGGTGGGCTGGAGCGCCTCGGCCGGGCAGTCCCATGTCGGGCCGCTCGTGCGTGCCCTCAGCCTTGCCATGGTGCCTTCACTGCCGACGACTTGGCCGACCTGGCCGGTCCGGGTGTCGATGACGTACGCCCCGCACGGCGGAATGTCCTTGTTCACGGGGCCAGGGTGGCGGGGTGGGGTGGCTCTCCGTGAGTCACCGCATGCGTACCGGGTGATTCGTACCGTAAGCGGCTTAGTGGTCCAGGGCGAAGGCGGTGTCCAATACCGGGTAAGGGGCGGGGAGTTGGGCCTTTCGGCCCAGCTCCGTGGTGGTCGTGGTGCGGTAACGGCTCTTGGCGGGGTCCTCGGTGTCGGGTACAGGGTCGGAATGTACGTACACCTTGCCGTCGTGGCGGTTGACGAGCACGTAGACCGGGATGCCCGCCGCCGCGTAACTCCGGTATTTGGGGCCGGTGTCGGTCTCGTGGTTGCCGGCCGTGACCTCGCCCACGAGGGCGAGGAGCTCCGTGGAGTACCAGCCCTTGGGTCTCACGGTAGGCCTCGTCGAGCTCGGTCGGCTTGCGGTGGAGGACGTAGAAGTCGGGGATGGCCAGTGTCCGGGTCGCGGCATCCCCTTCATCGCTCTCCGCCTGGCGGAACCCGTTGCCGATCCCGGTCCGCCGGATTCCCGCCGAGCGCAGTTGGTGCAACACCTCCAGGGCGGTGCGGCCGTGGCCGTATTCCGGCCGCTCGGGCACGATCGCCATGCCCTCGAAGAACTCGGGCCGGATCGGTATGCCGGCTGCCTCTTCGAACGCGATCAGCAGATCGACGGCGTCCGGCGGCTCCTGTGTCGAGTAGGTGATGGGATCGGCGGCCATCGCTGCCCTCCACGGTCGCGTGCCAGGCTACGCCTGGACCGGCTGCCCCAGGAGCATGGTCGGGGCCCCCGCCACGCGCGTAAGTACGATCACACAGGAGTTCACCCCTTCGAGCTTGAGCTTCTTCCGGAGTTCTTCGGGTTCGACCGCGGAGCCGCGCTTTTTGATGACGGCGGTGCCGATTCCGCGCTGGCGCAGGAGGGTCTTGAGCTTCTTGAGGTTGAAGGGGAGGACGTCGGTGATCTCGTAGGCGGTCGCGTACGGGGTGGGGCGGAGCTCGTCGCTCGTGATGTAGGCGATCGTGTCGTCGATCAGGCCGCCGTCGAGGGGTTCCGCGGCCTCCGCGACCAGGTGGGCGCGGATGACCGCGCCGTCCGGCTCGTAGAGGTAGCGGCCGACCGGGCGGGCCGCGGGGTTGGGGAGGCCGCGCGAGGTGAGCGTGGCCCCGCCGGGGAGGAGGGTCGCGCGGCGCGCGCCCGGTTCGGTGCCGAACCAGAGGACCGCCTCCTTCACGTCACCCCCGTCCGAGATCCACTCCGCCTCCGCCTCCTCCGGCACCGCCTCGTGCGGGATGCCCGGCGCGATCTTCAGCGCGGCGCGCGGTGCCGTACGGGCCGCCTCGACCGCCCAGGACAGCGGTGGCGAATACGCCTCCGGGTCGAAGATCCGGCCGCGCCCGCCGCGCCGTGCCGGGTCCACGAAGACCGTGTCGTACGGCGCCGTGTCGATCTCCGCGACATCGGCGCAGCGGACCTCGATCAGCCCGTCCAGGCCCAGGGCCCGTGCGTTGGCCTCGGCGACCGCGCAGGTCAGCGGGTCGCGGTCGACCGCGAGGACCGAGATGCCCGCCCGCGCGAGCGCGAGCGCGTCCCCGCCGATGCCGCAGCAGAGATCAGCGACGGACTTGGTGCCGAGGGCCGCCAGCCGGGCGGCCCGGTACTCGGCGACGGTCTTCCGCGTGGACTGCTCCACGCCATTGGGCGTGAAGAACATGCGGTACGCGTCCTCCGCCCCGAACTTCGCCACCGCCCGCTGCCGCAGCCGGGCCTGGCCGATGGCGGCCGAGACCAGCTCGGCGGGGTGGTCTCGGCGCAGGCGCGTGGCCGTCGCCAGCTCCTGGCGCGGGTCGGAGTCGCGCAGGTCGTCCAGGAGGGCGCGGCCTTCCTCGGTGAGGAGGGCGGCGAAGGACTCGGCCGGGGTGGGGGAGGTCGGTGCGGGCACGCCTTCATTGTTTCCCCAGTCGCGCTCTGTGCTGTAACCGGGGACGCGGCGGCCCGTCCCCGGTTCGCGTCCGCCATGCCGTTGCCGAAAGCGTGACTGACAATCGGATGGGTGAGCTCGTTCATATCCGGCGGCGGCGGCCGCCGCCGGGCCGTCCTCGCCGTCCCCGCCGCGCTCGTCGTCCTCGTCACCGCGCTGGGGGCGTCCGGATGTTCGTCCGGCTCCCCGGCGGGCAAGCCCGCCCGTACGGCTCCTTCCCCGGCGTCCTCCGCCTACCGCCGCTGGGGCCTCGACGCCCCGCTCGCCGCGCCGCCCGCGCCCCCGGCCCGCAAGCTCACGGACGGGATGAAGCCGGGGGACGCGCCCAAGGTCGTACGCCGCGTGGAGACCGCAGACAAGGTCGTCTTCCTGACCTTCGACGACGGGGCCGAGAAGGACCCGGAGTTCGTGAGGATGGCCGAGGACCTGAAGCTGCCGTTCACGATGTTCCTCACCGACGCCATCGCCCGCACGGGCCGTGGGTACGGCTACTTCGAGCAGCTCAGGGACGGTGGCAACACCGTCCAGAACCACACGCTCTCGCACCCCGACCTGCGCACTCTCGGGCCCGACGCCCAGCGCCGCGAGATCTGCGGGCAGCAGGACGTCCTGGCGGAGCGGTTCGGGGTCAGACCGTGGCTGTTCCGGCCTCCGTACGGCGACTACGACGATGCGACGCTCGCGGCGGCGGGCGGGTGCGGGGTGAAGGCCGTCGTGCTGTGGGAGGAGACGATGCAGATCAACGACATGCGGTACGCGCAGGGCGGCGCGCTCCGCCCCGGCGACATCGTCCTGGCCCACTTCCGCGGCCCGAGCGAGCTCAAGGGCACGACGATGACGCGGATGGTGAGCAATATGCTGCGCAGCGTTCAGCGACAGGGCTTCACGGTGGCTCGGCTGGAGGATTACGTCTGAGGTCGGCCGAGGGTGCCTACCGGGGGTGCCTCTTGCGCTCCGCGCGCGGCTGCGGGCTGTCGTCGGCTGGTCGCGCCCACGCGGCGGAGCCGCATATGGAAACAGCCCCGCGCCCCTGACGGGGCGCAGCCCTGCTGGTCGGCATCACCCGACGGGGGCCCAGGG
>NZ_JAINFC010000018.1 GCF_020740835.1 Streptomyces sp. UNOC14_S4 | reverse complement strand
GGCCCCGGCCCCCCTCGCCACAGCCGAAACCCCCCAACAACGCCAGGAACGCCTGGCCACGTACGCCTTGGGCGGCGCGACGGTCCTGGTCGCGGCAATCGCGGGGGTGGCGCTGGTGCTACGGGATCTACGACGGCGCCGGTCGGTGTGACGGCGGCTGGAGGCCCAGGTCGGCCCTTGTGTCTAGGTAGGAGTACCTAGGGAATGTGAGTGCGGTGACTCGCACTCACGTTTCAATTCTTGCGTAGAGTGATGCCTCGTCACGGGGGAGCACTGCGAGGATTTCGAAGAGCCGGGGAGGACCTGGGGTGGGCGTTGGCGATGGGGCGTTGGCGAGCTCCGCGAGCGACAAGAAGAAGGCCGCCACGTACATGGAGGAACACCTGCTGCCGGACACCCAAGCCGCTGGCCGGATGGGGGAAGGGAGCGGGGCGGTACACCCGCCACTGGTCGCTCCCGCGGGCCCGTTGCCAGGCCTGCTGAAGCCGGAGACCGGACTGAACGGGCTGTCCTCCTGGGCCACCCACAAGGGCCTGTCGGACGCGCTGACCAACTGGCAGGGACAGGCCGGTCGGCTGATGGGCACGCTGCACGGGGAGCTGAACGCACTGCGCGGCACGGGCAATCTCTTCCAGGGCCAGGACCTCGCCACCAAGACACAGTTCAGCTCGGGCGGCCTCGCGCAGATACCGTTCCGCAGCCGCATCGACCAGATGTGACCCGGGGGATAGCACCGTGTCACTGAGCTACCACGACGTCGTAACCGCCGACCTCTCGCCCCTGACGACCGCAGCCGAGGCTTGGCAGAAGATGGGCGAGCGCTTCGGCGAGCTGAAGACCGCCTACGAGAAAAACATCCAGAGCGCCCTGGCCAATGGCAACTGGCAGGGCGAGGCCTTCGGCGCGCACCAGCTGCGCACCAGGGCCACGTCCGTCGAATACGCGGCCGCCAAGACGGAGGCCCTGGCCGTCGCCAGCCTCCTGAAGCAGGCGCACACCGAACTGACCCGCCTGCAGAAGGCAGTGAAGGACCTGGTCTCCGACGCGCAGTCGAAGGAATACAAGGTCGACGGCGAAGGCAAGGCCACGTACATCGGCTACGACAAGCTCTCTGCGAAGGACCAGGCCACCCTCCGCCACGACCCGGACTACCCCCAGCTGATGGCCCAGGCCGCGCAGGGGGCCCAGGCATGGACGGACGTGATCGCCAAGGCGGTCGAGGCGGTGAACGAGGCCGACGAGGGCGTACAGCGGGCGCTGACCCGTGCGTCGAGCGCCGTGTCCTTGGACGGTGGCGGCTGGGGCGGGTTCAACGCGCGTGCGGAGAGCGACTTGACGAAGGCGGGGGCGCCGATGTCGGAAGCCGCTGCCAAGGGCCATACGAAGTCCGATAAGTGGATTGCTGAAGGCAAGACCAAGACGCACGGGTGGACTGTCGAGGGCAAGATCACGGCAACCGGGCCTGCTGCAGGTGTTTCCGCATCTGGCCCCGCCTATGGCAAACAAGGCACGCTCAAGGCGTATGTCGACCTCGCACATGTGACCGCGGAGGGGTTGGCGAGCAACGGGTCGGTGACGATCTCCGGAATCGCAGATGTCTCCGATGGAGCCAGGGCTACCGCGAGCTACTCACTTTCCAGCAAGGGCATAACCGGCCAGGTCGAGGGGTCCGCTGGAATCCGAGGCCTGGCCGAGGGGCGCATTGAGTACGGACCTGTGGGTGGCTACGGACGAGGGACCGAGTTCCTCGGCGTCGAGGCCGGGGCCACCGCCAAAGCGACCAAGGAGGAGCTCACCGTCGGTGCGAAGGCGTTCGGCGGCGTCAAACATGGCGCTGCCGGAGGGGTGGAGGTAGGCGGGATCAGCATTGGCGGGACGGCCGAGAGCTGGAAAGGGGCGGGTGCGGAGGCCTGGTGGGGCCTTAAGAAGGACGAAGAGACCGGTGTGTGGAAGATCGGTGGCAAGGCAGGTGCTTCCCTCCCCGTCGGCGCCGGGCTGGGAATCGAGATCACCGTCGATCCGGACAAGGTGGCTGAAACCGCTGGTCATGCAGCCGATGCAGTCGGCCATGCCGCCAATTCCGTCAAGAACACCATCGGTAGCTGGTTCTGATGTACTTCCCCTCGAAAGAAAGGCCCGAAATGCCCACGACATTGCCGGTGCCGATCGAATTCCGCCTGCCTGAGGGCTGGTTCCCGGCCCGTCCTGAGGTATTGGACACTCAGGGCGTAGCGTTTGCCGCAGTGCATGCGCAGCCGGACGCCGGGTTCACTGCCAACATCACCATCCACGGCGATCTCCCGCCGGACGGGGTGACGCTGGCTGAGCTGGCCGACAAGTCGGCGGAGCGCCTTCGTGAAGTCGCCGAGTCGGTGGTGGTGACCGACCGCCGTGAGGTCGGCTCCGCCGACGCACCCGCCCTGACACAATGCCTGACCTTCTCGTCCGCTGTCGGCGGCATGCGCCGCGACCTCGTTCAGTCCCAGGTGTACCTGTCCCTTCTGGACGCTCAGGATCCATGTCGGCGTGCGGTGATCCGGCTGACTCTCACCACAACCGCAGCTCAGTATGAGAGTGTCCTGGGGGACTTCCAGGACTTCGTGCGTACGGTGCGCCCGGACACCGGGAGGGACTAGCAGTGGGTCGCCTTTGGGATAAATTCCTCGGTAGCAAGACCCCGACCACCGGTGTTGCACCGCTTCCCACTCTGGATGTCCGGACCGCGTTGCTCGCACTCAACGGGTCGGGCGTGCCGTTCGTCGTGCGCGAGGCCACCTGGAAGGAACGTGCTGACCTGGTAGCAGAATGTCGGATCCGGAAGTTGGGCCTGACTCTCAAGATCCGCATGCGTTTTGACCCGGCGAATCGCGAGGTACGAGCTCTCGATGAGCAGTGGGAAGCCAGGTCGCTCGAGTACTCACATGGGCAGTACTCGCGCGGGCAGATGACGGCGGTTTACCGGCAGTGGGCGTACGAGCGTGGGCCTGACGGCCGCCGACGCAAAGTCGAGACGTTTCGCTTCGACACCAGAGACATGAAGGACCCCCTGCGGAACGCGGTCCTCAAGGCGGGATGGACCTGGCGTGGCGTGCTCAAGCTCTGACTGGCCAGGGTGACAGGGATCTGGGCGGCGCTGCCGACGCGCTGGGGAGGTCAGACTCTGGTGCCGTCCGGGCGACTCCCAGCCGCGGTTGGTTTACGGTCCGCGCCTCACAGCAGCTCGGGGGAGCGCTGGCGAGGTCAGGGCGGCACCGAGTACCTCGTACATGCCGTGAGTGGCAGGTGCAACGGTTTGTCACGGGAGCCGGACCGAGCACCAGGCGGCTGGCCTCGGCGCCACGAGGGTCAACCTTCCTTGACGGGATTACGGTTGGGGCGTAGGGCCCGAGTGACTAGAGTGAAGGTGGCGCAGCCAAGCGTCAGGGGAGGGACAACGGTGGGTAACAGCGATCTGGCCAAGGAAGCCGAGACGCTGACAAAGTTCAAGGGCCATATCGACAAGATCCTGGAAAACCTTGAGGGCTCGTCATCCTCGGTGAAATCGATCGCCGACCAGAAGCTTTCCAAGGACGTGTACGGCTCTTTCGACACGGCCAAGGGCCTGGCCGATCTGTACGAGCACGTGCATGAACGCCTGAAGGAACTGTCGAAGACCTTCGGCGACCAGATCGAGGCGATGAGCATTGCAGCCCTGATTGCTGATCGCGGATACGACGCCATCGACGCGGAACAGGCCGCCCGGCTGAAGGCGATCGAGGAACGGGCACGGAAATATGGCCCGACGACGACGTCGGCGCCCGCGCCCCCGCCGGGACAGCCCGGACAGGACAGTGCGCCGAACGAGCAGCATTCGCAGAACCCGGGTAGCAATACGACCGGTGGCCAAGGCGGATTGTGACCTTGGGGGGAGACACGAAGTGAGCGACGGGAAGTTCGACGGCTTCAGCCACGAAGAGCTCTACGCGATGATCGAGCACGCCAAGCCCGAGCACGTGACTCGTGCCGGCTCCGCGTTGACGAGCGCGGGTCAGGGCCTCAACGCGCTCAGCCTGCTGCTGAAGCACCACATCGACCGCGTGCACTGGGAAGGCGAAGGCGGCGAGGCGTTCCGCAAGTGGGGCTCCGAGATGACGAACCAGGCGGGCCGCCTGGCGCTGCACGTCATGGGAGTCGGCACGTCTGTGAGCAACGCGGGCGACGGCCTCACCGAAATCAAGTCGGCTATGCCGGTGCCGACGATGGAGCCGTGCTACGCGGACCCGGAGAAGGAAAAGACGCGCCTGGCGAACAGTGAGGAACATCGCCGGGTTGCGGCTGACCTGATGAGGAAGCTGGACTCTTATTACTCGGCGGCGCAGACGGATATTCGGGGGCTCAAGGAGCCTAGTTTCCCTCTGCTGCCTCCTGGAATGGTGCGCAGCGAAGAATCAGAGCGCCGCTATGCTGATTCTGGTGCGGGAGGAACTACCGGAGGAATCGGGCCTGGCCGCGACGGAGGCGCGACGGTGTCGCCTGTGGCTGAACCTGGCGGCACAATGTCAGCGAGGCCTGCGCATCCTCCCACTGGGAGGACTGACAGGAGCTCACATCCTGCTGTAGACCTGCCGACACACACTAATGTCGATTCCACGGCTGTCACCCCGAAACCACATGTTCCTGCTGGTCCGGACGATGTGAGCCGTACACCCGACGGGCCTGGAAATCCGAGGGGGGTTCCGGGGCCGCGGGATGTTCTGGCACCACGACCTGTACCTAGCATGCCGTCCACGGGGCAGGTAGCACACACAGTACCCAGGTTCCCGGGTGGCAGCTCAGACAGCAGGGTTGCCACGCCTCGCCCGGTAGGTCGTGCTCCGGTCAGCGGAAGCGATGGAGTTGTCGGTGGCATTCCAGCCCGTCCCGGCACTCAGCCTGGCGTTGCGCGGCCCTCGAGGGGCGTGATCGTCGGTGACGAACGGGTAGCTGTCGGGCCGAAGCCCGCAGGACCTGGGGCTGTAGCGGGTGAGGGGAACGGTGCGACGGGCAAGGGACCCATGGGTATGGGGCATCCTGCCGCTGGGGCGGGCCCGTCCGTTCCCAGGCAGACTAGCCTGGGACGACGATTCGCCTCTGAGCCCGGTGGAGTCGTCGGTGATCTCCGGGGAAAGAGCCAGGGGCGTTCTGAATTCACTCCAGGTGGCACCGGGCTCGTGCGCGGCAGCCAAGGTGCGACCGGAATGCCGCTTGCGAATGGTGCTGTGCCCGGGAATTCCAAGCGGCGCCAAGGCGCTCAACGGCCTGACTACCTGGTGGAAGATGAGGAGACTTGGTCAGGCGGGCAGCGTAATACCGTTCCGCGAGTTATCGAATAGCCCACGGCATAACTATCCGACGCCAAGGAGAGCATCGGCGCATGTCCCTCACCACCCCGCGAGTTTTTCTTCGCGCCCTGACGGCTCCGGTGTTGATCGGTGCCGCGCTTCTGGCTCCTGGCGGTCTCGTCACTGCGACGGCTCAGGACATCCGCTCGAAGCAGTGGTACCTGGATGATATGCAGGCCGATCGCATGTGGGGGGTGAGCAAGGGGCAGGGAATTACGGTCGCTGTGGTGGATAGTGGTGTAAAGGATGAGCTGCCAGAGTTGCGCGGGCAAGTGTTGGAAGGCGTGGATGTCTCCAACTCGCCTACGGGGCCGCACAAGGACGAGGACGGCCACGGCACAAACATGGCCGCCCTGATTGCAGGGACGGGAGCTGAAGGCGGGGTACAAGGGCTAGCTCCTGGCGTAAAAATCCTGCCAGTGAAGTCTGTAGTTAATCGGCAGACCGATGCGGCTGATCCACTGCTTGGCAGGGCCATTCGGTACGCGGCAGACCGCAATGCCCAAATCATTAATGTTTCGATGGGGGCGAAGTCGGCGGAAAAAGAGTTCCCTAAGACGCAAGAGGCTGTGGACTATGCCCTGAAAAAGGGTTCCCTGATCTTCGCCGCGTCAGGCAACGGCGGCGATAAGGGGAATTATCCTGAGTTCCCTGGAGCGCTTCCTGGCGTTGTAGCCGTCAGTGCGATCGATAACACGCGCACTATGACCAAGTGGTCGACCCACGGGCGTCAGGTTTCACTAGCTGCGCCCGGCGATGAGATTCCCGGATATTGCCTGGAAAGCGACGGACTCTGTGCGGCCAGAGGGACTAGTCAAGCTTCCGCCCTCGCCTCCGCCTCCGCCGCCCTCATCTGGTCCGCTCACCCCGACTGGACCAACAACCAAGTCCTCCGTGTCATGATCGAAACCGCTGGCAAACCGCTGGAGGGCCCCATCCCCAGCCCGTACCTCGGTTACGGCATCGTCCGCCCCCGCAAGGTCCTCCTCGACCACGAGGGCGACCCCGGCCCGGCGAACATCAACCCGCTCCTGGCGGGCCACACGGCGACGTCGAAGCCCATGCCGGCCACACCGAAGTCCAAGCAGTCGTCCGATTCGAAGAACACCGCCGCGGATTCGGCTTCGCACGACAGCGGCCTCGGCACCGTCACCTGGGTCGCCCTGGGCGCAGGCGCAGCCGTACTCGTCACCGCGGCGACCGCCTTTGCCGTCGTACGGCGCCGCAAGGCGTAAGGCATAAGGCAAAAGCACTCACAGAACAACTCACCGCAAGAGAAAGAGGTGGAGCATGGCAGAGATCCAGAAGATCAGTGATCCCGCATTCCAGACGTTCGAGAACCAGATCCGGGAGACGAGTGAGGCCCTGTCGGGCAACCTCAAGTCCTTGGCCGATGTCCTCGCCACCGTCGGGAGTGCCTGGACGGGTGCGGGCGCCGAAGCGTTCCGTACGGCTCAGATCGCCCTGAACGACGACCACGACGCCCTGCGGCGCCTGATCGACGGTATTCACGACGCCGTGGCCATGACCCGCAAGATGAGCCACGCCAACGACGCCGACATCGTCGCGCGCTTTCGCAAGATCGACGTGAACGGTGCCGCCCCGGGCGGTCACCTCGGCTCCCTCGGGAAGGACGCGGGCCTCAGCGCCGGTCTCGACAGCAAGATCGACGCTTACTCCTGAGCACCGCCGCCATCTTCTGAAACACCGACCATCGCGCAGGGGGACACATGTCCGGAAATGACGACCTCAAGGTTCACTACGGCTCGGTCGAGCTGATCGCCGACGACATCAGCAAGGCGGCCGGCGTCGTCGACAAGCAACTGCAGGACATCTGGGCCGCAGTCGAAAAGGTCACGGGGGGCTGGCAGGGTGAGGCCCACACCATGATGATTCAGGCCAAGCTGCAATTCGACGCCCGCGGTACGCACATCAAGTCGATCCTGACCGAGATCGCGACCAAGATCAAGGAAGGTAGCGCGGACTACCGGCAGACGGACAAGAAGGCGTCGCAGCTGTTCGACATCAGCTACTGATCTGCTGAGCCATCGTGATCGACCGCGGGGTGGGAAGGCGAAGTCGTCGCCTTCCCACCCCGTCGCGTTGCGCGCTCAGGTCAGGTCGAACTCGCCGTCCCGTGCGCCCAGGACGAATGCCCGCCACTCCGCTTCCGTGAAGCGCAGCACCGTGTCCGGGTCCTCCGACGAGCGCATGCCGACCGCGCCGCCCTGCAGGTAGGCGATTTCGACGCGCACGTCATTGGGGTCGGCGTCCGGCGCGCTCTCCCACACGGCGTCGGAGATGTCCATCGCGTAGAGCTCTTCCGTCATCTTCTCTTTCTCGCGTGGATCCATTGAGAAGGCCCGCCTTTCTGCTGCGCGACTATCGCCATATCCCGGCGTGCAAAGGTGAGTTGACACACCGGAGTACCGTCCGTGAGCAGCGTACTCCCGCAGGGGCCGCCGCAAACCTGGATCACCGGTCACGGTGGCTTCACAGCCGCGTGTAGTTCCGCGCCGTGTCCCGGGAGAAGGCCGCCCACATCTTGTTTCCGGCCAGCGGCCCCGCGACTTCGTCCAAGCCGCAACCGAGACCGCCGCATGCCTCCAGAACGCTGTCCAGAGTGCCGAGCGCCGCGCGTCGCTGCGCGCGGCAGGAATCCCGTCCCTCCTTCGAGTGCCGAGGGTGCTCGTCGAAGACGGTCAACCGCAGCACACCGAACCGCCACCGGATGGAGAGACTCACCTGCCGATCCGGCGTGAACAGGCAGGCGTTGCCGAGGAGTTCGGAAGCGGCGAGCACCCCGAGCTCGGCCATGTCGGCGAGCCCGTGAGAGTGGAGGAGCCGGTGCACGGTGGTGCGGGCGGTGGAGAGGCAGTAGGCGCCGCCGGGCATCCCGAAGGAGTAGCTGAGGTTGCCCGGGATGGGGACGGACGATGTGGGGAGTTCGGGCGAGTCGGCGAAGCAGGGTCCGATGGTGCTCATGCGGAGTCGCTCCAAGCGCTGGGCGGTTGGGGAGTGCTCGTACGCGGAACGGTGCCGGTGGCTTGCCTCCCTGGGTGCGAGCGCACCCGTCCCAGGGCAGGCGGGCATGCTCACGCGGTGCACTTCCGGCTCCACGGCGTGTGAGCTTGGCAACACCGACGGTAGCGCGAAGGTGGTGCACATTGCTACTCGTAGTGGATTCTTCTGCTACTCGCTGGAACCTCCAGGGCGTTGTCGGCAGACTGTGGGCCGTAGCCCGAGAGAGGTGACATGCCACCAAGAAGCACACCCACGGTCCGTCAGCAGCGACTCGGTGCTGAACTGCGCAAGATGAGGGTGGCGGCGGGCGTCTCGCCGCAAGAGGCCGCGGCCCTGATGGGCGTGGACCGTACGCGCATCCCCAACATCGAGTCAGGCCGATTCCCCATCAGCGCCGAGCGAATCCGCATGCTCGCCTGCAATTACGGCTGCACCGATGCCAAGCTGGTCGAGGCGTTGTCCGGGATCGCTCAGGACCGCGGACCACGCTGGTGGGACGACTACCGTGGGTCGCTTCCAGCGAGCTTCCATGACATCGTCGAACTTGAACATCATGCCGTCAGCATGCGTGTGTTCGTGATGGTCCATGTGCCCGGTCTCATGCAGACGGCGGAGTACGCCCGTGCCGTCTTCGACAAGACGCTGGCGGCGTATCCGCGCCGCGAGGTCGAACTTCGTGCCGCTCACCGTATGAGGCGCCAAGAAGTTCTAACGGTGCGGGGAAAGCCGCCGCTGTACACCGCACTTGTCCACGAGGCTGCGCTACGGATGCAGTTCGGCGGAGCCAGCGTGACGCGCGCTCAGCTAGCGCGCCTCCTCGAGATGAGCGAGTGGCCGAATGTCACTCTACGAGCCATTCCCTTCGAAGCCGAAGGTTTCGCTGGCTCTGGACAGCCGATCTTCTACGCGCACGGGCCGGTACCTCAGCTCGACACCGTTCAGTTGGATAGCGTTGACGGATCAGTGTTCATCGATGCGGAGCTGCGGTTGACGAACTACCGGCGCATGTTGGACAGAACGGAGAACGAGGCCCTTACGCCTGCGGCTACGCGCGATCTGATCCACTCCATCGTGAAACAGCTCTGAGAGGTCCACCATGTCAGAGGTTCATTGGCTCGATCCGCTGTGCGGTGGTGACGGTGGCAACGCCTGCCTGCAGATCGGCCACGCCGCAGACGGCACCCCGATACTCCGGGAAACGGCTCGCCCTCACGAATTGCTGACCACGACCCGCGAAGGTCTCCGCAACTTCATCGAGGCCGCCAAGCGCGGCGACCTCGACCACCTCGTCTAGGAGTCGGCGAGCGGCTTACGGGCCAGCAGGAACGCCTGCTGCGTCCTCTCACCGTCGTCGGGTTCGCGCACCAGCCGAGCCTGTACGAGCAGACCCGCGGCGGCCAGGAGCTCCGCGATGCGCTCCGGCCGCAGCCGGCGGAAGTCGAGCGAGACGGGGTGACCGTACGGCTGCGCCAAGTGCAACGGCTCGTCGCCGACCTGGAAGGCGAGCTGAAGGTGGCCACCCGGCTTCAGCACCCGGTGGAATTCGGCGAAGGCGGCCGGGAGCTGCTCTTCCGGCAGGTGAATGATCGAGTACCAGGCGTTGAGGCCGCCGAGCGTCCCGTCCGGCAGGTCGAGCGCGAGCATCGACCCCACGTCGAACCGCAGCGCGGGGTACGCCTGCCGGGCGAGGCCGACCATTTCCGGCGACAGGTCGAGCCCGAAGACGTCCACCCCCAGCTCGGCCAGATGCGCCGTCGTCCAACCGGGCCCGCACCCCACGTCGGCCACGGGCCCGGCGTCCCGTACGAGCTCCGCGAAGCCGGCGAGCACGGCCCGGTCGAGCGGCCTGGCGGCCAAGTAGTCGCGGTAGCGGTCGGCGTAGTCGACGGCCAGGGCGTCGTAGAACGCCCTGGCCTCGCGCAGGAATTCGGCTTCGGTCACGGTGAGGCACCCTACCCGGGTGCCCTCAGTGCTTCGTGACGCGACGGCGGAACTCGTTCATCGTCATCGTCTTGTCGTCGGACGGCATAGTGATGCTGAACTCGTCGCCGAACGAGTCGTACGTGGTGGTACTCGTCCGGCCGTCACGGGTGGACTGCAGCTGGAGCAGGTAGAAATTCTCCCCTGTCGCGATTTGGTAGACGTCGCTTGTAGGTCCGGAAGCGGCAGCGACTGCGTAGGTCTTGTGGCTGTTGACTGTGCTGTCCTGGTCCGGAGCAGGTTTGGCAGTTTCCGGAATAGCGTAGAAGCTGGCGCACCCCTGCTGCCCCGGGGTTCCCAATACGTAGAAGTCGGTGAGCTCCGGCGGGACCGTGACGTCCTGCCCGGACTGCCGCAGGGCGTCTGCCAGCAGGGGCGCACTCGTATAGGTCGTGCCCTCGTGACAGAACAGCTCGCCGCTTTGCCCCGTCTTGCTCGACACGGCCTTCAGCCGCAGCCCTTGCTTGGGGTCCGACCACATCTCCTGGTCTCCGCCGCCAAGAGCGGTCGTGGTCCCCGAAGCGTGAAACGGCGTGCTCCGCATGAGGAAGTTCGTGTCCTGGATTTTCAATGCATCCATGTCAATGCTGGGGGCAGGAGTTTGTACGCCCGATATATCGGCCGGGGTAGGGGAATCGGAGGGTGTGCCCTGCGATACGGAGCCCGTACTGCATGCCGTGACAGCCATGCCGATAGATGTCAGGAGAATCGCTGTTTGGGTGAGAGTTTTCTTGGGCACGAGCGATCCTTCGGGAACGTCCGCTCTGACGCGGATGCCTTGAGTGAGGAACTGCCTTAATGGGCGGCGTCATGGCGCGAGATCATTGCAGCCAAGTTTTTTCCCAGCCGCTCTGATGAATTCCTTGAAGAGCGTGCTGTCGTCGGGAAAGAATTTTTCACGTTGAGCAGCAGTCCAGCCGCCGCCGTATACGTTCATCCCGAAGAATGTTGCCCGACCGGCACAACTTGCCACTGATTTGCCGATCTGGCCGCGAGCTTTCCAGTCTGCACCGACGGGATCCTTGCTGTCGAGTGTCTGTGTGAGGCTCGACATGAGCGCCGGGTCCTGGGATATGGCGAAGCTGAAAAATGGAGTTTTCTCTTGTTCTTGGCTCAGGTCGCAGACCCACGTCGACTTGATTTCTTTCGTGAAGGTTTCCCATGGCTGAGGGGTTGTGGACGTCACGGATTCCGGCAGCCTGAACCCAGGCAGCGAGCAGGTTGCCTTAGCATTGCTGCGCCGTGCTCGTTCGGGAAGTTGCAGCTCTGTGGGCTCCGGTATCTGGCGAGAGTCACAGCCCATTTGCTTGGCTGCCGAATTAGCGGTTGCGGTGGCCAGTCGGGCTATTCCTTGGCGATCCCCATCTTTACCTATAAGCCAGACGCTGGAAATTTTTCGGGCAGCTGCTCTTTTTGAAACTCCTTCTTTCCAGCAATTTTCAGGCAGCAGTGTCCACCCGCTTCTGTTTGAAGCGCCACCGCCGTTGAAGTACCCCATGTCCGAGCGTGCGCTGCTCCAGTTGGCCATGGCGAATGGGAAATCTGGGGTGGAGGTGTCTCCTATGTTGATATAGAGTGTCGTGTCCTTTTGGGTGGGGAGCAGGGACTCCAGTCTTACCGAGCAGGTGAATTCTGAATATTTCGTCGGAGTCTCTGCAGGATGGCTGTCCGAGACTCTCCCTGAGTGGCCCACTGCTTTCTGTACATCCTGGGCGGAAACCAGGTTCCCGCAGAGCCTGTCCGGGCCAAAGGTGTTGGTGTTGAATGCGATGTGTACGCCGGCCAGGGTGGCGATGCAGGCAGTCAATGCCAGAGCTGCTTTGCGCCAGGTGGAGAGGTTTCGGATGCTCTTCATCATGCTGGCGGCCTCAGTGCGTCGAGGGCCGCATCCCGGCCTGCTGAATAGCTGTTCTTTGCCTGCCTTCTCATGCTTTCCACCGCCACGGTATTCCTGTCTATCTGCCGTCCGTCAGCCCATCTGTCCACGATCTCGTAGGTCCCATCAAGGCCAACCGCGTAGTGCTGGCTGCCTTCCATTCTGGCGCGGTTGTTCGCTTCCGCGATCACGTCCTTGGACCATTCGTATGTCAACGAATCGACCATGCGCTGGGCCTCATCGGGCAGGATCGGCAACTTGTTCGCGAGCGTGCCCAGGCCGTGATACCCGTAGCGGGCAGTGTCGTTGGCCCAGGCGACTCTGTTGTCGCGGTTGTCGAGAATCACGTCCGCCCCGACGCTGTTGTAGATTCCGCGCACCCCGCCGATCTCGTCTGCGCGATTGTTCCAGTTGCCGATGCTGTTGCCCGTGTCGCTGCGGTTCTCCCCGCTGCTGAGAACACCTGCCATGTAGGCGTTTTCCGACCGGTAGAGCATGGCGAATGTCTCGTCGTCGTCAGCGACGCCTCTGAGCACGCGGATCAGGCTGGCTTGGGCGTTTGCTATGTGTGCGTTATTCCCTGACCCTCGGATGTCTTTCGACCCCGCGATCGGGGAATCCTGTCCATTGAAAATGGAATGGGTGTCCGCCACGTAGTCGTTGAGGGCACGACCGATCGGCTTCCGCAGGTTAGCCGCGATCGAGTCGCCCTTCCCGTCGGCGTCCAGGATGCTGATGGTCTGTTGCAGGACGCGAGCCTGCCCCTCCTGGTGCGGGCCGGGTTTGCCCATCGCGCTGTCCGGCTCGCGGCCTGTGGCGGCTGCCTCGATCGCCAGTCCCAGGCCGGCCTCGCTGGCGGGATCGCTTCTGGACGCCAGCATGCCAGGTCCGTTGACCGTGATCCTGGGCCAGTGGCGGTCCTTGAGGAGGTACTGGAGATGGTCGTTCTTTCCGTTTGCCCCGGGGTCCAGGAATGACGTCGCCGCTTCGGGGTTCTTGCTCATCACGCCGAGCAAGTGGTCGAGGGGATCGTTGGAGATGCCGGGGTGGTCACGCCACTTCGTCCAGATGTCCTGGTGCTTCTTCTCGGCCGCGATGATGTCGTCACCCAGGTCGTTCAGGAAGCGCTTCCCGTACTTGTCGTGGTGTTCCATGAGGCTGACGAACGACGGGTACCCGTACACCGGGTCCGTCTTGCTGCCGAAGTTCTTGGTGCCTGCCTTGCGCAGTCCCTCACGCCACTTGTCGTAGAACGGCGACTTCGGGTCCTGGGTGGCAGTGGAAACCGTCCCGGCCAGCGCGGACTGGATGGCCTCGTACGCCTGCTTGTGGGCCTTGTCGCCCGAGCCCGCCAGTCCGTTGAGGCGGTTCGACAGCTCGATCGTCCCGTCGGCGCCGATCGTGTCCAGGACGAACTGGCTGGCCTTCTTGTCCTGGGCAACGGTGCGGAAGAGCCAGGGGGCCTCGGCGAGCTCGTTCGCGTCGAGTCCTTTACCGGAGCGGATCTTCTCTGCCACCCGGATGGTTTCCTTGGCCTCTGCCTTTTCGAGGTCGCCCTCGGCCTGCGCGTTGAAGCTGTTGGGGTTGCCGTCGAAGAGGTCGGTGTCCTTGACGGCCGAGGTCAGGGCCATCTTGACGCCTTGGTCGGCATCGTCGAAGGCTTGGACCGCGTCGGCTATGTTCTGAGCCCAAGTGGACCTCAAGGAGGCTTCCTTGGCGAGTACGGCCTGGTAGTCCGGGTCGTGCATCGCGGCGCGGTCGGTGGGGACGGCGGAGGAGACGGTTCCGTCGTTGCTCACCTTCAAACCGTTCTTCTCCGCCTCGGCGACCACCGACTTCAGCTTGCTTCGCAGGTCGGTGAACTGCGCCTGCGCGTCACGTAGGAGGGAGGCAATCGCCCGCGCTTCCTTCGCCGCCGCCGCGTACTGCCCGGAGGTCTGCTGCATGTTTGGCTGGGCGTACAGGTTGGCCTGCCCGGTCCAGGAGCCGTCGAAGCCGACGCTCTTCACCTGGCTGTCGTACGTCTTCTGTATGCCTTCGAAATCCTTCGCCGCCGCGTCCCACTTGTCCGCCGCCGTGGTCAGCGACGACAGATCCGTGGTCATGGCCTGGTGGTACGTGAGCATGCTGAGCTCCCGGCTTCCTCTCAGTGGCCCCGATCAGTAACCCGACAGTCGTGACTGGAAGGGCGGCTGGAAGCCCTTTCCGTCCTGCGGGATCAGCAGCGGGAATTGGTTCCCTGTGTGGATGTCCGTGCCCTGGAACAGCCGGTTGGTTCCGCTCAGTGCCGCCTTCTCCGCGGACAGCCGGGTCTGGAGGGACTTCACCGATGCGCGCCAGCTCTTCACGGCTTCGTTGATGCCGGCCCCCGTCGCCCAGTCCTTGAAGCCCTTGGCCGCGGCCTCCGCCGCCTCGTCCATGGAACTGCCCGCCTTCTGCACGTCGGGCTGGATGTGCTGCTCCAGCGCGGTCACGGCCGCTTTTTTCTTCGACGCCGACGACTTGAGGTCCGCGTCTCCTCCCAGGCCTCCCGGCACGCCGTTCAGCCGCGTCCGCGCCGCGTCTCCCCGGAGCGTCGCCCATTCCTCGTCGAACGACATTGCTGCCCCCTTCGCTCTCGCTCTACGGCCCCTTGCCACAAGGGTGTTCAAGCTTTCAAACCTAGCAGCGTGGTGTTCTCTCGCGCAGACGCTCCGTGATCTTTTGGCGCCCCCCTGTCGCGATCGCGACCCTATGCACGGACATGCGGCAGGGGCATGAGTACGCGTACTCATGCCGTCCCCGCGCCGACGGGCGGCCGGGGCAAGTGCCTTCCCTCACAGTCGCAGAAATCCCAAGTGGGCCGAAGATCCCGCCTGTTAGGAAGGCTTCTCGACACCAACGGGCCATCTCGGCCCAAGGGAAAGGGACATCAATGGCACATCCACCTGATGAACTTCCGCAGCAGCCCCAGTTACCGAATGGTGGTGGGTACGGGGTGCCTCAGCAGTCACCGACCGGCTATGGGCACCCGCCACGGCCTCCGCAGCCCCTGCCCGGCAATCCATACGCGCAGCCGACCGGTCAGCCGCAGCCGTACAGCTCCTATCCGGAGATGCCCTCGCCGCTTCAGGCCTCACCTCCTTTCCCCGCGAGGCTGGAGAAACAAGGGAAACGCAGGACCGGCCTCATCGTCGGCGTCGCCGCCGTGACCGTGCTTGCCGTAGGCGGTGGCCTATGGTTCGCGGTCGGCCGGGACGGTGGCGGGCCCGGAAGAACTCCCGTGGCCAAGGGCGGGCAGAGCACAAGCCCGAGCCCTGCGGGCAGTGAGGACGCGCCCGCGCAAGCCGCCCCTACGTACCCGCACGTCGAACCTCCTCCCACGCACTCGGACGGCACCGACGACGTGGAGCCGTCCCCGAAACCCACAGGGACCGGACTCCAGGCGGTATGGAGGGCTCACGACGGGGCCATGCTGGCGCTGCGTGACGAGTACACGGACGAGCCGAATCGTTCCAACGCGGGACTGGTAGACAGCCGGCACGGGCTTGAGTGCTCTGGGCGCTGGCAGAAGGACGAAGAGGGCAAGGGCCTCGTGCTCGCCCTGCTGTGCGAGCAGGACGGGGTGAGAACGGAGAGCAAGGACCGTGCGGCTGACATCGCCCAGATCGGGGACTCGCTCATCGTCCGCTGGAACAAGGGAGCCGAAGGGGCGGAAATCCTCCGCCGTTTCCAGGACATAAGCACGGGCTGAGCCCCTGACCGGGCACGCCACAGGTGTCCCCCTTCCCCACCGCTGAGCTCTGCCGAGCGGCCCTCGATGCCTGAGCGGCCTCCCGGCCCGAGTGGCTCCTGGGCGGTCTGAGGACCCCGGGCGGTCCGAGGGGCCCCGATCCCCCAGAGCGCCGGGCAGCCCGGACTGCCCGGCAGCGCCCCGTCGCCCTACTCCTCCGGCACCCACCCCACCTGCACCAGCGAAGCCCCCCGCTTCCGCGAAACGAAGAAGCCGCGGCCCGGCGGCATCGGGCGGGGGCGGACGCCGCCGAGGAGGTCGCCCTCGCCCGGGTCGCCGGAGAGGATGACGCCCTGCGCGCCGAGTTCCTTGACGCGCTGCATGAAGGACTCGTACATGGAGCGCGAGGCGCCGGCCGAGCTGCGGGCGATGATGAAGCGGATGCCCACGTCGCGGGCGAAGGGGAGGTTCTCGGTCAGGACCGACAATGGATTGCCGCTGCTGGTCGAGACGAGTTCGTAGTCGTCGATGATGAAGAAGAACTGCGGGCCGTTCCACCAGCTGCGGTCCCGCAGTTGCTGCGGGGTGATGTCGGGCTGGGGGGCTCGCCGGTCCATGAGGCCGTTGAGGGCGTTCGCGTGGACCGTCAGGGCCGAGGCGAGCGGCGCGTACTCCAGCAGGTGCGTGTCGGGGATGACGTCGAGCAGCGTGCGCCGGTAGTCGCCGACGACGATCTTCGCCTCCTCCGGGCCGTAGCGCTCGGTGATCTGCTTGGCGAGCAGGCGCAGCAGCGCCGTCTTGCCGGACTCGCTCTCGCCGAGGACGAGGAAGAAGGGGTCGGTCTCGAAGTCGACGA
This sequence comes from Streptomyces sp. UNOC14_S4, assembly GCF_020740835.1. GTDB lineage: Bacteria > Actinomycetota > Actinomycetes > Streptomycetales > Streptomycetaceae > Streptomyces. The sequence goes on along the minus strand of NZ_JAINFC010000018.1, from coordinate 16,234 downwards.
AGACCGGCTCCAGGCTGGTCTCGTCGATGCCGATGGCGATGCCCTGCTCCGGGTGCTCGAAGCCCTTGGGGAGCTCGTCGGCGCGGAGCCTGCGGGGGAGAAGGCGTACGCGGGGGGCGTTCGGGCCCGTCCATGCCTCGTCGACCGCGCGGACCAGCTCCGCGGTCGCCTCCGTCATCGTCTCCGGGTCGTCGCCGCCGTCGATGCGCGGCTGACCGGCCATGAAGTGGAGCTTCTCGGGCAGCTGGCCGCGGCCCGGCACGCCGGCCGGGACGTTCGCGGCGACCCTGCGGTCGAACTCCGAGTCCATGGGGTCGCCGAGCCGCAGCTCCAGCCGGTTGAGGAGCTGGTCCTTGAGCGACGCGCGGACCTCCATGTTGCGCGAGGCCGTCACGACCACGTGGACGCCGTAGCCGAGGCCGCGGCCCGCGATGTCCGTGACGACGCCCTCCAGCATGTCGTACTCCTGCCGGAAGTTGCCCCAGCCGTCGACGAGGAGGAACACGTCGCCCCACTGCTGGTCGGCGAAGGCGCCCGCCGCCCGCTGCCGCCGGTACGTGGCGATCGAGTCGATGCCCTGGGCGCGGAAGTACTCCTCGCGCCGGGCCAGGATGCCCGCCACCTCGGCGACCGTACGGCGTACACGCTCGGGGTCGAGGCGGGACGCTACCCCGCCCACGTGGGGCAGGTCCGCGACGGCGCTCATGCCGCCACCACCGAAGTCCAGCCCGTAGAACTGCACCTCGGCAGGCGTGTGCGTGAGCGCGAAGGCCGTGACGAGCGTCCGCAGGAGCGTCGACTTGCCGGACTGCGGGCCACCCACGATCAGCATGTTGCCCGCCGCGCCCGAGAAGTCGCGCTGCAGGACGTCACGCCGCTGCTCGAACGGCTTGTCGACGAGACCGATCGGCACGACCAGCCGCCCCAGACGCCCGTGGCCCGGGGCCGTCAGACCGCGGCCCTCCACCGCCGACAGCGGCGGCAGCAGCTCGTCCAGGGACGAGGACCGGTCCAGCGGCGGCAGCCACACCTGGTGCGCCGGCGGGCCCTGGCCCTCCAGCCGCCGCACGATCACGTCCAGGACCGTCTCCACCTGCGGATCGTCCCCGGAGCCCGCGGAACTCGACGGGTCCGCCGGCGGCGGCAGGGTGTACGTGACCGGCACGGGGTCGGCCGTGAACAGCACCGGGCGGCGCTCGATCGGCAGGTCGTCGCCGTCGAGCCCGGCGACCGGCGCCGTACGGTACGCGCCGGAGACGTACGCCGCCTTGAAACGCGTCATCTCGTCCGTACCGAACTTCAGATAGCCGGAACCCGGCACCGACGGCAGGTGGTAGGCGTCCGGCACGCCCAGCGCCGTCCTCGACTCGGCGGCGGAGAAGGTCCGCAGGCCGATCCGGTACGACAGATACGTCTCCAGACCGCGCAGCCTGCCCTCCTCCAGACGCTGCGAGGCCAGCAGCAGGTGCACGCCCAGCGAACGGCCGATGCGGCCGATCTGGATGAACATGTCGATGAAGTCCGGCTTCGCCGTCAACAGCTCGCTGAACTCGTCGATCACCAGAACGAGTGAAGGCAGCGGCTCCAGCGGCGCACCGGCCGCCCGCGCCTTCTCGTAGTCGTGGATGTTGGCGTAGTTGCCCGCCGAGCGCAGCAGTTCCTGCCGCCGCTGGAGCTCACCGGTGATCGAGTCGCGCATGCGGTCGACCAGCGTCAGGTCGTCCGCCAGGTTCGTGATCACGGCGGCGACGTGCGGCATCGCCGACATGCCCGTGAAGGTCGCACCGCCCTTGAAGTCCGCGAGGACGAAGTTCAGCGTCTCCGAGGAGTGCGTCACCGCGAGCCCCAGCACCAGGGTGCGCAGCAGCTCCGACTTGCCGGAACCCGTCGCGCCGACGCACAGGCCGTGCGGGCCCATGCCGTCCTGCGCGGCCTCCTTGAGGTCGAGCATCACGGGGGAGCCGTCCTCGCCCACGCCGATCGGCACCCGCAGCCGCTCCGCCGACGACCGCGGCCGCCACGTCCGCGCCACGTCCACCGAGCCCGCGTCGCCCAGCGCCAGCAGATCCGTGAAGTCCAGATTGGCGAGCAGCGGCTCGTCACCGTCGCCCCCGCCCATGCGCAGCGGCGCGAGCTGCCGCGCGAGCGCCTCCGCCGCCTCCATGGGCAGCGTGTCCGGCACCCCGTCGTACTCGGCGACCTGCGACAGCAGCCGCAGCCTCCCCGGCTCCACCACGACCGACAGACCACCGCGCGGCTCACCGAGATCCCCGGGCACCACCTCGACGATGGTCACCCCCTGGAGCCCCTCCGCCGCCGCGAACGCCGACTCCGCGGGCACCGAACCGCCGTCGAGGATCAGCACCACGTGCGGCTGGTCCAGCACCGGCTGCCCGTCCCGGCTGAAGCGCGCACGCCCCTCGAGACGCGGCCGCAGCAGCTCCTCCAGCTCACCGGGCTCGGAACCGATCAGCCGCCGCGTGCCCGCGCCGTCGACCGCGCCCGGCACCTGCACGTGCGGCAGCCACTTCGCCCACTCCCAGTACGACGCGGCACCGCGCGCCGCGCACACCGCGACCACCAGGTCGTCCGGCGAGTGCAGCGTCACCAGCTGTGCCACCAGCGCGCGGGCCGTGCCGTGCACCGTCTCCGGGTCGCCCGACAGGGTCACGTGGTAGAAGGCGCGCAGCGACAGCGCCATCGGCATGCCGTCCAACGAACCGTGCGTCTCCAGGAAGCGCTGCATCGCGCCCGTCGTCAGCGGCTCCAGCTCGTCTATCGGCGCGGTCTCCGGGGCCACCAGCGGCGTCGCCAGCTGCTGCGCGCCCAGCCCGATCCGCACCTGCGCGAAGTCGTCGTCGGTCGCCCGCCGCTCCCACAGCCGGGTGCCCTCCGCGACGACCGACCACAGCTGGTCGGGAGAGGGGTGCAGATAGAACTGCGCGTCACGCTGCGCCCGCGCCGTCCTGCGCACGGTCCGCCGCGTCTGCGCGAGGTACTTGAGATAGTCGCGGCGCATGTCCGCGGTCTGCCCCTGGGAGCCCTGACGGTGCCGCACCACCATCGCGATGGTCATGCCCAGCGTCGAGCACATCATCATGACGCCCATGATCTTCATCATCGGGGCGGCCCCCGGCATGAAGAAATAGACCATCGACGAGGCCATGCCCACCGTCGGCAGCAGCTGCATCAGCACACTGTCCTGACGGCCGCGCGGCAGCTCGGGCGGCGCCTCCAGCCGGACCTCCTCGCCGGGCACCTCCGGCGGCAGGCTCCGGGGCGGGCGATGGACGACGATCTGGCTCACCGGATGCCTCAACCCCTTCTCGCGCGGTGAGGACCTCCCGCGCGGCACCCCTGGCGGCACCGGCCTCCCCCCGCGGAACGGTGATCCTATCGACGTACGGCCCGGCCCTCCCGATAGGGTGGCCGCCGCGCGCATGCGTGAGCGAAACAGTGAACGGGGACGGCGGCTCCGCCGGTCGACCCGCACCCACACGCGTCGACCCGCGCCGACGCGCGCGACACGACCACAGCGAACCAGGGGGCCCCACAGGTGAGCAGTACGTCCGCAGCGACCGGCTTCTGCAGGGTGACGGTCGTCGCGCCCGACAGCCGGATCGATGTCGCCCTCCCGGACGACATCGCCGTCGCCGACGTCTACCCGGAGATCCTGCGCCTCACCGGCCAGACCCAGCCCGTCGGCACGCCCACCGGCTACCACCTCGTACGCCGCGACGGCACCGTCCTCGACGGCGCCCGCACGCTCGCGGCCCACCGCGTGCTCGACGGGGAGCTGCTCTCGCTGCGCCCCTTCGCCGAGTCGCTGCCGCCCGCCGTCCACGACGACGTCACCGACGCCGTGGCCGACGCCGTCACCCGCGACCGCGCCCTGTGGGACGACGGGCTCCTGCGCATGGCCGGCCTCTTCGGCGGCCCGCTGCTGCTCGCCCTGATGGGCCTCGCCCTGTGGTTCGCCGACCCGGTCCGGCACGACATGAGCGGCGTTCCCGGCGCCGTCGCCGCGGCCGTCGGCGTCCTGCTGACCGCCCTCGCGGCCGTACGGGCCCGGGTCTACGACGACCGCGGCTCCGCCGTGGCCCTCGGGCTCGCCGCCCTGCCCCACCTGATGATCGCCGGGTCCGGCATCGTCGCCCCGGGCGCGGGGGAGAGCGCCGGACGCCTGCAGTTCCTGCTCGGCTGCGCGGCCGTCCTCGTCGCCTCCGCCGTCCTGGTCGCCGCCGTGCCCACCGGCGACGCCCCCTTCGTCGCCGCCGTCACGGCGGCCGCCACCGGCACCCTCGCCGCCTTCGGCACGATCCTCGCCGACACGGCCCCCACCGGCGCCGCGGCCGTCTGCGCCGTCCTCGCCATCGGCGCCATCGCCTTCCTGCCGGGCCTCTCCGCCCGCGTGGCCAGGCTCCCCATCGGCTACGCGGCGCCCCGCTCCGCCACGGGGGCCGACCCGGACGCCTCCGCCGCGGGCCGGGCCGACGACCCCATAGACGCCGAGCGGATCGCTGCCCGCGTCCGCCGCGGCCACGAGCTGCTGCTCGGCCTCGTCGGCGGCTGCGCGGCCGTCGTCACCGTCGCCTCCGCCGTCCTCGCCTTCTCCGACGACGGTCGGCCCTGGGCGCGCCTCCTCGCCCTCGTCGCCGGGCTCACGATGCTGCTGCGCGCGCGGCTCTTCCGCTACACCGCGCAGGTCACGACCGTCCTCGGCGCCGGTCTCGCCGCCCTGGCCCTGCTCGTCCTCGGGATGGCCGTGAACACGCCCGCCGCGGCGGCGGGCGGCTCGCAGGACATCCGCACGCTCTGGCTCGCCGCCGCCGTCACCGTCGGCGGGGGGCTGCTCACCGCGGTCGCGCTGATCGTTCCCCGCAAGGGTCTTTCACCCTTTTGGGGGCGTGCGTCGGATATCGCGGAGAGTGCGTTGCTGTTGGCGCTGGTGCCGCTGTGTCTCGCGGTGCTCGACATGTACGGGACAGCCCGCGGGCTGTCGGCCGGCTGAGCGTGCTCGTCGCGCCCATCGGGGTGCCTCTGCGCTCCGCGCGCGGCCGCGGGTCCGCCGTGGCTGGTCGCGCAGTTCCCCGCGCCCCTGACCGGGGCCCTGCCCCGGGCTGGTACTGTGGGCAGCGGCCGTTTGTGTACGCGCCTCCGGAAACGCCTCTCTCGGCTTCTGGGGACAGCGCCCAGCGGACCCCGCCTCCCGAGTAACGGAAGCTCCCCTGAGACACAGACCAGGGGCACTCGGTGGCCAAAACGAGTATTTCGAAGGAGTACGCGTGTCGCTCGACGCCGCTACGAAGAAGCAGATCATGGCCGAGTTCGCCACCAAGGAGGGCGACACCGGCTCCCCCGAGGTCCAGGTCGCGCTGCTCACCCGCCGCATCTCGGACCTGACCGAGCACCTCAAGCAGCACAAGCACGACCACCACTCCCGCCGTGGTCTGCTGCTGCTGGTCGGCCAGCGCCGCCGCCTGCTGCAGTACCTGGCCAAGAAGGACATCACGCGCTTCCGCGCCCTGGTCGAGCGCCTCGGCATCCGCCGCGGTGCCGCGGGCGCCAAGTAAGACGTCGTGAAGGGGAGCGGTTCCCACACCGGGGGGCCGCTCCCTTTGCGTATCTCATGGGACGCCGAAGCTTTGTAATCTGGTGTCCACGACGGAGTAACAACACAACAGCATGAGGAGGCGCGCCCCGCTCGCCGCCGGTCCTCGGTAGTGGCCCCCGGATCAGGGACATCCGGGTGCTTCGATCGAAGACCGGCCAGCCGACGCGCACCTCCGCCCACCGTCCCCACGCCATACGGGCAAGGGACGCGGACGAGGAGATATCCCTGGTGGAGAACGAGACCCACTACGCCGAGGCCGTTATCGACAACGGCGCCTTCGGCACCCGCACGATTCGCTTCGAGACGGGCCGCCTGGCCCGCCAGGCCGCCGGTTCCGCCGTGGCCTACCTGGACGACGACACCATGGTGCTGTCGGCCACCACCGCTTCCAAGAAGCCCAAGGACCAGCTCGACTTCTTCCCCCTCACGGTGGACGTCGAGGAGCGGATGTACGCGGCCGGCAAGATCCCCGGCTCGTTCTTCCGCCGTGAGGGCCGTCCCTCCGAGGACGCCATCCTCACCTGCCGCCTGATCGACCGCCCGCTGCGCCCGTCCTTCGCCAAGGGCCTGCGCAACGAGATCCAGGTCGTCGAGACGGTCATGGCGCTCAACCCCGACCACCTGTACGACGTGGTCGCCATCAACGCCGCCTCCTGCTCCACGCAGCTCGCGGGCCTGCCCTTCTCCGGCCCCATCGGTGGTACCCGCGTCGCCCTGATCAAGGGCCAGTGGGTGGCCTTCCCGACGCACACCGAGCTCGAGGACGCCGTCTTCGACATGGTCGTCGCCGGTCGCGTCCTGGAGGACGGCGACGTCGCGATCATGATGGTCGAGGCCGAGGCCACCGAGAAGACCATCCAGATGGTCGCCGACGGTGCCGAGGCCCCCACCGAGGAGGTCGTCGCCGCCGGTCTCGAGGCCGCGAAGCCCTTCATCAAGGTCCTGTGCCGCGCCCAGGCCGAGCTGGCCTCCAAGGCCGCCAAGCCGGTCGGCGAGTTCCCGATCTACCTGGACTACCAGGACGACGTCCTCGCCGCCCTGACCAAGGCCGTCCGTGACGAGCTCGCCCAGGCGCTGACCATCGCGGGCAAGCAGGAGCGCGAGGCCGAGCTCGACCGCGTCAAGGAGCTCGCCGCCGAGAAGCTCCTCCCGGAGTTCGAGGGCCGCGAGAAGGAGATCTCCGCCGCGTACCGCTCCCTGACCAAGGCCCTGGTCCGTGAGCGCGTCATCAAGGAGAAGAAGCGCATCGACGGCCGTGGCGTGACGGACATCCGTACGCTCGCCGCCGAGGTCGAGGCCATCCCGCGCGTGCACGGCTCGGCGCTGTTCGAGCGTGGCGAGACCCAGATCCTGGGCGTCACCACCCTCAACATGCTCCGCATGGAGCAGCAGCTGGACACCCTCTCCCCGGTGACCCGCAAGCGCTACATGCACAACTACAACTTCCCGCCGTACTCCACCGGTGAGACGGGCCGCGTCGGCTCCCCGAAGCGTCGCGAGATCGGCCACGGCGCCCTGGCCGAGCGCGCGCTCGTGCCGGTGCTGCCGACGCGCGAGGAGTTCCCCTACGCGATCCGCCAGGTGTCCGAGGCCCTCGGCTCCAACGGTTCGACGTCCATGGGCTCGGTCTGCGCCTCCACCATGTCGCTGCTGAACGCCGGTGTGCCGCTGAAGGCCCCGGTCGCCGGTATCGCCATGGGCCTGATCTCCCAGGAGATCGACGGCGAGACCCACTACGTCACCCTCACCGACATCCTCGGTGCGGAGGACGCCTTCGGTGACATGGACTTCAAGGTCGCCGGCACGAAGGACTTCGTGACCGCCCTCCAGCTCGACACCAAGCTGGACGGCATCCCGGCCTCCGTCCTGGGCGCGGCCCTCAAGCAGGCCCGCGACGCCCGCCTGCACATCCTCGATGTGATGATGGAGGCCATCGACCGTCCGGACGAGATGTCCCCGCACGCCCCGCGGATCATCACCGTCAAGATCCCGGTGGACAAGATCGGTGAGGTCATCGGCCCCAAGGGCAAGATGATCAACCAGATCCAGGAGGACACCGGCGCCGAGATCACGATCGAGGACGACGGCACCATCTACATCGGTGCCGCCGACGGCCCCTCCGCCGAGGCCGCCCGCGCCACGATCAACGGCATCGCCAACCCGACCATGCCGGAGGTCGGCGAGCGCTACCTGGGCACGGTCGTCAAGACCACCACCTTCGGTGCGTTCGTCTCCCTGATGCCGGGCAAGGACGGCCTGCTGCACATCTCGCAGATCCGCAAGCTCGCCGGTGGCAAGCGCGTGGAGAACGTCGAGGACGTGCTCGGCGTCGGCACCAAGGTCCAGGTCGAGATCGCCGAGATCGACCAGCGCGGCAAGCTCTCCCTGATCCCGGTCATCGAGGGTGAAGACGGCGACGACGCTAAGGACGAGTCCGCCAAGTGACATTCCGTGTCGCACGGAAGACGGCCCGCACCTCCTCGGAGGGGCGGGCCGTCGCCCGTACCCAAACGCTTCTCAAGGGCGAGAACGGCATCGGCACGGTCCGCCGCACCACCCTGCCCGGTGGGCTGCGCATCGTCACCGAGACCCTGCCGTCCGTCCGCTCCGCGACCTTCGGCATCTGGGCGCACGTGGGCTCCCGGGACGAGACCCCGGCGCTGAACGGCGCCACGCACTACCTGGAGCACCTGCTCTTCAAGGGCACCGCCGAGCGCAGCGCGCTGGACATCTCCGCCGCGATCGACGCGGTCGGCGGCGAGATGAACGCGTTCACGGCGAAGGAGTACACCTGCTACTACGCGCGTGTGCTCGACACCGACCTGCCGCTGGCCATCGACGTCGTCTGCGACATGCTCACGGGCTCCCTCATCGACGCGGCGGACGTGGACGCCGAGCGCGGGGTGATCCTCGAAGAGATCGCCATGACCGAGGACGACCCCGGTGACTGCGTGCACGACCTGTTCGCGCACACCATGCTCGGCGACACGCCGCTGGGCCGCCCGGTCCTCGGCACCGTCGACACCATCAACGCCCTCGGCCGCGACCAGATCGCCCGCTTCTACAAGAAGCACTACGACCCGACGCACCTGGTCGTGGCCGCCGCGGGCAACGTCGACCACGCCAAGGTCGTCCGCCAGGTGCGGGCCGCCTTCGAGAAGGCCGGCGCCCTGGGCCGTACGGACGCCGTGCCGGTCGCCCCGCGCTCCGGCAGCCGCGCGATCCGCACCGCGGGCCAGGTGGAGCTGCTGAACCGCAAGACCGAGCAGGCACACGTCGTCCTCGGCATGCCGGGCCTGGCCCGCACCGACGAACGCCGCTGGGCGCTCGGCGTGCTCAACACCGCCCTCGGCGGCGGCATGAGCTCGCGGCTCTTCCAGGAGGTCCGGGAGAAGCGCGGCCTGGCCTACTCGGTCTACTCCTACACCTCGGGCTTCGCCGACTGCGGCCTCTTCGGCGTCTACGCGGGCTGCCGCCCGAGCCAGGTCCACGACGTGCTGCGGATCTGCCGCGACGAGCTGGACAAGGTCGCCGCGGAGGGCCTGACGGAGGAGGAGATCACCCGCGCCGTCGGCCAGCTCTCCGGCTCCACGGTCCTGGGCCTGGAGGACACGGGCGCGCTGATGAACCGCATCGGCAAGAGCGAGCTGTGCTGGGGCGAGCAGATGTCCGTCACCGACATGCTGACCCGCATCGCCGCCGTCACCCCGGACGACATCCGCGCGGTGGCCCGCGATGTACTGGGACAGCGTCCTTCGCTGTCCGTGATCGGCCCGCTGAAGGACAAGCAGGCGGCCAAGCTCGACGAAGTCGTGGCCTGAAGCAGTCCCGAGGCCTGAGAGACGCCCGAGAGAAGCCCGAGAGAAGGAAGCACCAAGCATGAGCAAGCTGCGTGTGGCGGTCATCGGCGCCCACGGCCGGATCGGCTCCGAGGCCGTACGGGCCGTGGAGGCCGCCGAGGACATGGAACTGGTGGCCGCGCTGGGCCGGGGCGACGAGCTGAAGACCCTGACCGAGGCGGGCGCCCAGGTCGCGGTCGAGCTGACCCACCCCGACTCGGTGATGGACAACCTCGAGTTCTGCATCGCCAACGGCATCCACGGTGTGGTCGGCACGACCGGCTGGACCGAGGACCGCCTCGCGCGGCTGAGCGGCTGGCTCGACGCCAAGCCGGGCACCGGTGTGCTCATCGCGCCGAACTTCTCCATCGGCGCCGTGCTCACCATGGCCTTCGCCCGTCAGGCGGCCCGCTTCTTCGAGTCCGTCGAGGTCGTCGAGCTGCACCACCCGAACAAGGCGGACGCCCCCTCCGGCACCGCCACCCGCACGGCCCAGCTCATCGCCGAGGCCCGCCGGGAAGCGGGCTGCGCCCCGCAGCCCGACGCCACGACGACGGCCCTTCCGGGCGCGCGCGGCGCGGACGTCGACGGGGTGCCGGTGCACGCCGTACGACTGCGCGGCCTGCTGGCTCACCAGGAGGTGCTGTTCGGCGACACCGGCGAGACGCTGACGATCCGGCACGACTCCCTGCACCACAGCTGCTTCATGCCGGGCATCCTGCTGGGCGCCCGCCGCGTGGTGGACACCCCCGGGCTGACGTTCGGCCTGGAGCACTTCCTGGACCTGGGCTGACACCGTGCGCGCAAAGATCGTCTATTTCGCCCTGGCCGCCGTCCTGGTCGTCTACTTCGTCCTGGTCGGCAGCCGGGGAGTCCTGCTCATCGAGCAGGGCACGGTCGTCACGGTGACCTTCGGGGCGGCGGTGCTGGTCCTGCCGTTCATCGGTGCCTGGTTCCTGTACAAGACCACCAAGTTCGCGCGCGACGCCAACCGGCTGGCGCGGGAACTGGAGGCCGAGGGCGGCCTCCCCGTGGACGAACTGGTCCGCACACCGAGCGGCCGCGTCGACCGCGACTCGGCCGACGAGGTCTTCACCCGCCGCAAGGCGGAGACCGAGGCGGCCCCGGACGACTGGCGCACCTGGTTCCGCCTCGCGGTCGCCTACCACGATGCCCGCGACACACCACGCGCCCGCAAGGCGATGCAGCGCGCTATCGCGCTGCACGACGGCCGCCCGGTGCGGGTGGACGCGTAGCGCCGCCGCTGTCGGCAGCACGGCTGCGCTGCGCTGTCCTCAAACGCCGGACGGGCTGAATCTTCCGCACGTGGGTGCGCAGGCCCAGCCCGTCCGGCGTTTGCGTGCGATGACGGGATGCGCCCCGTCAGGGGCGCGGGGAACTGCGCGACCAGCCACGACGCAACCCGCAGTCGCGCGCTCAGCGTAAGAGGCACTTCGGCAGGCGCACACACCGCCGGGGTGCAGCTGAAGAAGAACGGGACCCGGGGCGAAGCCCCGGCGCAGGATCACGCGGCGGGATCAGCCGCGCAACACCGCACGGATCCCGCCACGTACCAACCGCACCGCCCCCGTGACCACTGCGACGGCGACCAGCACACAGACCCCGGCTATCGCCCAGGACCCCGCCACGGCGATGATCAGCGCGGCGAAGAGCAGATACGCGGCGAGCAGCAGCAACAGCGCGGAGCCGCCGACCTGCCGTCCGGTGGGACGGTCCTCGGAAGAGGCGGAGGCGGACGAGGACGCAGACGCGGTGGTCAGGAAGGGCAGCGGCATTGGGCGAGGTTATCCCGACGCCGGACGCCTTACGGACATGAGGGCATGAGAAAGGGCCGACCGCACAGCGGCGGTCGGCCCCCGGGGAGCGTCAGCGGCCGTCCTTCGCCTCGGACTGCTGCGTGTGGTGCGTGCTCTGCGCGCCCGCCTGGAGCGAGGGCATCCCGAACAGCAGTGCCCCCACGAGCCCCGCCGTCACCGTCAGCCCCACGAGCACACGGCCGGCTATCTGCGAGCGGCTCGCGCGGTCGCGGGGCGGCGGAGTGACGTTGCTCCGGTAACGCTCGGACTCGGCGACAAACGCGAACGGCACGGGCTCCCGCCGGCGGCGAAACATGAAGCGCTCTCCTAGAACCTCGAGGTGTGCTGTCACACATAAGGACGTTCGAATCAGGGCTATGGTGCCCGTTTCCTGGTACTTCTGTGAAAAATCTCAACCGGTGCTCCCGTATTCCCGGCGCTCCCGCTCTGTCTGCGGCCGACTGTCAGTGGGGGCCCGTAGGCTGGGCGCGCCCCAGAACGCCAGTTGGAAGGACCCCGTCGGTGACCGACAGCCCCACCGAGTACGCCAAGCCCACGTTCCGCAGTGACGTGACCGTGGAGCTGGTGAAGCACAGCGCCGCCGACACCGACGTGCTGTGGGCGGCCCGCGTCTCCACCGCCGGTGAGCAGTCCCTGGAAGAGATCACGAAGGACCCCGAGCGCTCCAAGGGGCTCATCAACTACCTGATGCGCGACCGCCACGGCAGCCCCTTCGAGCACAACTCGATGACCTTCTTCATCAGTGCCCCGATCTTCGTCTTCCGCGAGTTCATGCGGCACCGCGTGGGCTGGTCGTACAACGAGGAGTCCGGCCGCTACCGCGAGCTGGAGCCGGTCTTCTACGTGCCCGGCGCGGACCGCAAGCTGGTCCAGGAGGGCCGCCCCGGCAAGTACGTCTTCGTCGAGGGCACCGAGGAGCAGCATGCGCTGACCTCCCGCGTGATGGAGGAGACCTACCGCGAGGCCTACGAGGCGTACCAGGAGATGCTCGCCGCGGGTGTCGCCCGTGAGGTCGCCCGCTCCGTGCTGCCCGTCGGCCTCTTCTCCTCCATGTACGCCACGTGCAACGCCCGCTCGCTGATGCACTTCCTCGGCCTGCGCACCCAGCACGAGCTGGCGGCCGTCCCCTCCTTCCCGCAGCGCGAGATCGAGATGGTCGGCGAGAAGATGGAGGCGGAGTGGGCCAAGCTCATGCCGCTCACCCACGCCGCCTTCAACAAGAACGGTCGCGTCGCGCCGTAGCGCGCCGCCGCACCGCGGCTCCACCGCCGCACGGGGGAGCGGCGGGGACGCAGCGTTACGGGTGACACGGGGAGCAGCCGAGTGGATCACGGGAGGGGGGCGTACCGCCGGTTCTACGCGCCAGTAGGCAAGGTGTCCGTATTGCGGCTTTTCGTTACCTTCATCTAGGCTGAATAAACGGACCCGGTACTGCTTGAACCCCCGAGCAGGCAGTACCGGGATCCCTTTGGCACTCCCCGAGGGAGCACCTCACGGTGAGCAACGAGTAGCGTGGCCCCCATGGCTCCGACCTCCACACCGCAGACGCCCTTCGGGCGGGTGCTGACCGCCATGGTCACGCCCTTCACCGCAGACGGCGCCCTTGATCTCGACGGTGCCCAGCGACTCGCTGCGCATCTGGTCGACGCCGGGAACGACGGCATCGTCGTCAACGGCACCACTGGCGAGTCCCCGACCACCAGTGACGCGGAGAAAGCACAGCTCGTACGTGCCGTGGTCGAAGCGGTCGGCGACCGCGCCCACGTCATCGCCGGAGCCGGCACCAACGACACCCACCACAGCGTCGAGCTCGCCCGCGCCGCACAGGCGGCGGGCGCCCACGGCCTGCTGGTCGTCACTCCGTACTACAGCAAGCCCCCGCAGGAGGGCATCCTCCGGCACCACACCGCGATCGCGGACGCCACCGAGCTCCCGGTGATGCTCTACGACATCCCCGGCCGCAGCGGTGTCCCGCTGGAGACCGAGACCATCGTCCGGCTCGCGGAGCACCCCAGGATCGTCGCCAACAAGGACGCCAAGGGCGACCTCGGCAGCGCGAGCTGGGCCATGGCCCGCTCGGGCCTCGCCTGGTACTCCGGCGACGACATGCTCAACCTGCCGCTGCTGTCGGTCGGAGCCGTCGGCTTCGTCTCGGTCGTCGGCCACGTGGTGACCCCCGAGCTGCGCGCCCTGCTCGCCGCGCACCTCGACGGCGACGTCGCCAAGGCCGCGGCCGTTCACCGGCAGCTGCTCCCGGTCTACACCGGCATGTTCCGCACCCAGGGCGTCATGACCACCAAGGCCGCTCTCGCCCTGCTGGGCCTGCCCGGCGGCCCGCTGCGGCTGCCGCTGGTCGGGCTCTCCCCGGAGGAGACGGACCAGCTGAAGCGCGACCTCGTGGCGGGCGGAGTACACCTCTGAGCGCCCCCGGGGCCCACGGCGCGTGACAGGCGCCACAGACTTCACAACTGAATACAGACTTCACAAGTGAATACCGACGACAACTGCAAGTGCACGATTGTCACGCGCGCCATGTGCCCCGAGGGGCATGTGGCGCGCGTGGTGAGGAGAGTCTTTTGAGCCACCCGCATCCTGAACTCGGTCCGCCGCCGGCCCTTCCCGAGGGCGGCCTGCGCGTCACGCCCCTCGGCGGCCTCGGCGAGATCGGCCGCAACATGACCGTCTTCGAATACGGCGGCCGTCTGCTGATCGTCGACTGCGGAGTGCTCTTCCCTGAGGAGGAGCAGCCCGGAATCGACCTGATTCTGCCTGACTTCAGCTCGATCCGTGACCGTCTCGACGACATCGACGGCATCGTGCTCACGCACGGCCACGAGGACCACATCGGCGGCGTCCCGTACCTCCTTCGTGAGAAGCCGGACATCCCGCTGATCGGCTCCAAGCTGACCCTCGCCCTGATCGAGGCCAAGCTCCAGGAGCACCGCATCCGCCCCTACACCCTCGAGGTCGCCGAGGGCGACCGCGAGCGTCTGGGCCCCTTCGACTGCGAGTTCATCGCGGTCAACCACTCCATCCCGGACGCCCTGGCCGTCGCCATCCGCACCCCCGCGGGCATGGCCGTGCATACCGGTGACTTCAAGATGGACCAGCTCCCGCTGGACCGCCGCCTCACCGACCTGCCCGCCTTCGCGCGGCTCGGCGAGGAGGGCATCGACCTGCTGCTGGTGGACTCCACCAACGCCGAGGTGCCCGGCTTCGTCCCGCCGGAGCGGGACATCTCCAATGTGCTGCGCCAGGTCTTCGCGGGCGCCCAGAAGCGCATCATCGTGGCCAGCTTCGCCAGCCACGTCCACCGCATCCAGCAGATCCTGGACGCCGCGCACGAGTACGGCCGCCGGGTCGCCTTCGTCGGCCGCTCCATGGTCCGCAACATGGGCATCGCCCGTGACCTGGGCTACCTCCAGGTCCCGGCCGGTCTCGTCGTGGACGTCAAGACGCTGGACGACCTGCCGGACGAGGAGGTCGTGCTGGTCTGCACCGGCTCCCAGGGCGAGCCGATGGCCGCGCTGTCCCGGATGGCCAACCGCGACCACCAGATCCGGATCGTCCAGGGCGACACGGTCATCCTGGCCTCGTCCCTGATCCCGGGCAACGAGAACGCGGTCTACCGCGTGATCAACGGTCTGACCCGGTGGGGCGCCAACGTCGTGCACAAGGGCAACGCCAAGGTGCACGTCTCGGGCCACGCCTCCGCGGGCGAGCTGTTGTACTTCTACAACATCTGCAAGCCCAGGAACCTGATGCCGGTCCACGGCGAGTGGCGCCACCTGCGGGCCAACGCCGAGCTCGGCGCGCTGACGGGCGTGCCGAAGAACCACATCGTGATCGCCGAGGACGGCGTCGTGGTGGACCTGGTGGACGGCGTCGCGAAGATCGTCGGCAAGGTGCAGGCCGGCTATGTGTACGTCGACGGCCTGTCGGTCGGCGATGTCACCGACGCCTCCCTCAAGGACCGCCGCATCCTCGGGGACGAGGGCATCATCTCCGTCTTCCTCGTCGTCGACTCGACGACGGGCAAGCTGGTGGGCGGTCCTCAGATCCACGCCCGCGGCTCGGGCATCGAGGACTCGATGTTCGCCGCGGTGAGCCCGAAGATCGAGGAGGCCATCGCCAGGTCCGCCTCCGACGGTGTGCTGGAGCCCCACCAGGTCCAGCAGCTCGTCCGCCGGACCGTGGGCAAGTGGGTGTCCGACACCTACCGCCGCCGCCCGATGATCCTCCCCGTGGTCGTCGAGGTCTGACGCGGCATCAGCCGTTTGGGCGGCCGCCCCGGAGCCGATTTGCGTCCGGGTGCGGCCGTCCAGTACGTTTACGGCTCCACCGCAGCGGAACCCCCCGAACGCCATTGGCGTGAAGGAACGTTCCAAAGCGGCAGGGAAATCCGACTCGGAGAGATCTGATAAAGTCGGTGAGGCCGGAAAGCGAAAGCGAGAAGGCCAAAACCCCGCTCCAACAGGGGGCCGGAAAAGTGATTCGGACCGGAAACGGAACGGAAAACGGATCTGGTAAGGTTGGAAACACGAAAGGCCGAAAGGCCGAAGGGAAGCGCCCGGAGGAAAGCCCGCGAGGGTGAGTACAAAGGAAGCGTCCGTTCCTTGAGAACTCAACAGCGTGCCAAAAGTCAACGCCAGACTATAAAATACCCCGTCTCCGGTTCGTAAGATCCGGGACGCGGTTCCTTTGAAAGTCCTGCCGAGTCCTTCTCGGACTGGGTAGGCAAACACAGCGAGGACGCTGTGAACGGTTGGGCTTATTCCGCCCGACTGTTCCGCTCAACGCGAGTGTCACCCGATTACGGGTAAGCATTCACGGAGAGTTTGATCCTGGCTCAGGACGAACGCTGGCGGCGTGCTTAACACATGCAAGTCGAACGATGAAGCCCTTCGGGGTGGATTAGTGGCGAACGGGTGAGTAACACGTGG
>NZ_JAINFC010000179.1 GCF_020740835.1 Streptomyces sp. UNOC14_S4 | reverse complement strand
ACCCCGACCCGCGTCCACTCCCGCGGCGCCCCACCGGGCCCCGCGTCGTCGCGGCGCAGCGTCCGGGGGAAGAGCGCGTCGACGGGCACGCTGTGCCACAGGGCACGACCGCGCTCGAAGGACCGCTCGGTGGCGGTCCGCCCGGCGGGCCGGGCGAGCCATGTCCCGGCGGCCGCACCGCAGATGAGTCCGATGCCGAGAACGAGGCAGAGGGCGGCTGTGACGGTACGTCGGAGTGACGGCGGTATCGCTGCCGCCGATTCGTCTGCTGGCCGGTGGGGGCTGGTCGCGCCCACGCGGCGGAGCCGCATATGTCGCTGCCCCGCGCCCCTTACAGGGCCCGGTATACGTCGGCTCAGCCCTGACGGGGTCCGGGGCGCAACCCCCGGAAAACCCTTCCCCGTACAGCAACCCCCGCTCAGCCCTTGGGGGTCTCCCCGGACGAAGTCTGGGGGAGTTTGAGGACGCGGCCGCAGGCCGCTCCCGCCGCAGGCGGTGGCGGCGGGGCAGCCAGGGACGCCAGGGGCGGAGCCATCCGCCGCGCGCGACACGTCAGTGGTCAATGCTGCGGCTCCCCCTCCATGCGTCCCGTCACTCTAAAGGGCAAGCCGCACGCAGTGCCAAGGCTCCCGCCGGAACCCTGTTCAGCGGTGAATCCCCGTGGCAGGCTGCGGCCCATGCCGCTCCGTACCGCCGGTGCCGCCGGTTCCCCCGCAGACCGGGCCCGCTACGACAGGGCCACCGCCTCGCTCGACGCGCCGCTCGCGGTGGTCGATCTCGGGGCATTCGACGCCAATGCCGCGGATCTCGTACGGCGTGCGGGCGGCAAGCCGGTGCGCGTGGCGAGCAAGTCCGTGCGCTGCCGGGCCCTGCTGGAGCGGGTGCTGGCGCGGGACGGGTTCGCGGGGGTGATGGCCTACTCGCTGGCCGAGTCCCTGTGGCTGGCGCGCGCGGGCGTACCCGACGTGCTGCTCGCGTACCCGTCCGCCGACCGTGCCGGGTTCGCCGAGCTGACGGCGGATCCGAAGCTCGCGGCGGCGGTCACGGTGATGGTGGACGACCCGGCGCAGCTCGCGCTGATCGACGCGGCACGCCCCGGCCGCGGCCGTTCCGAAGAGGTGCGGGTCTGCCTGGAGTTGGACACGTCGCTGCGGCTGCTGGGCGGCCGGGTGCGGATCGGGGCGCTGCGGTCACCGCTCCGCGATCCGGCACGGCTGACGGAGCTGGCGCGGGCCGTCGCCCGGCGGCCGGGTTTCCGGCTGGTGGGGCTGATGGCGTACGAGGCGCACGTGGCGGGCGTGGGTGACGCGGTGACAGGCCGTCCCCTCCGGTCGGGGGCGGTACGGCTGATGCAGTCGGTGGCCCGCAAGGAGCTCGCCGCGCTCCGGGCCGAGGCCGTACAGGCCGTACGGGCCGTGGCGGAGCTGGAGTTCGTCAACGGCGGCGGCACGGGCAGCGTGGAGTCGACGGCGGCGGAGGAGGCGGTGACGGAGGTCGCGGCGGGCTCGGGGCTGTTCGTGCCGCGGCTCTTCGACGACTACTCCTCGTTCCGGGGCCGCCCGGCCGCGTTGTTCGCGCTGCCGGTGGTACGGCGCCCGGGGGTGGGGGTGGTGACCGTGGCGGGCGGCGGTTACCCGGCGTCCGGCGCGGCGGGCCGCGACCGGCTCCCCGTGCCGTACCTCCCGGCGGGGCTGCGCCTCGACCCGCGCGAGGGCGCGGGCGAGGTCCAGACACCGCTGACCGGGCAGCCCGCCGACGATCTGCTGGTGGGCGACAAGGTGTGGTTCCGCCACGCGAAGGCCGGCGAACTGTGCGAGCGCTTCACGGCACTGCACCTGATCGACGGCGACCACGTGACGGAGACGGTCCCCACATATCGCGGGGAAGGCCGCGCTTTCCTGTGAAGTACCGCGCCCCGTAAGGGGCGCGGGGAACTGCGCGAGCAACCGCAGCGGACCGGCACTCGCCGGACGGACACGGGCGACCGAGCTCGTAGGCGGCCTTCAGGGGCGCGGGGAACTGCGCGACCAGCCCCCACCGGCCCGCAGCCGCGCACCCAGCGCAAGAGGCACTCTGACAGGCGCTACGCCACGTCGACCTGATCCGGGATCACGGACCCGTCGGCCCGCCGCACCGGGCCATGGCTGCCGTCAGGCAGCGTCGCACCCGTAGTCGAGCACGGATACGTGCTCGACTTCCGCGGCATCGGGTCGATGAACATCGGGTTGGCGACCCACCGCCCGTCCGCGTTGTCGAACGCGCGGCACATCAGCTCGGCCTTGTTGCGGTTGATGGCCAGGTGCGCACCGGTGGCGTCGTTGACGAACGTCACGTCCGTGTCGGCGTCGCCCGCGCCGAGGGCGATGCGGTGGGCGAAGTCCTGCTGCTTCCAGGCCGCCGCGCCCTTGATCTTGAAGATCTCCTGGTTGATCATGCAGCGCTTGCCGTCCATGTACGGCAGGGCGCCGCCGGGGCCGTCGGGCATGCCGCCGCAGCCCTTGATGCCGGTGGTCATGCGGCCGTGGCGGTCCAGGATGTTGCGGATGCCGATGGTGTGCTCGCGGTCCAGGCCGACACCGTTCGACCAGGCCTCGGCGATCGGCTCGGAGGAGGCGGAGACGATGTAGACGTCGAAGCCCGCGGCCTTGAGGGTGCGGATGAGGTCCTTCTGCTGGTCGTAGTAGCGCACGTAGCCGGCCAGCGTGTGCGTGCCCACCGTCTGCTTGGCACCCACCGGCGCGGCGAGCTGCTCGGCGCGCGCCTGCTTGGCGAAGTGGGTGAGCGTGGCGGGGGTGCGGCCCGCGAAGAGCTGGGGTATCCAGGCGTAGCCGGGGACGGTGCGGCGGTGGTTCCAGTCGCCCGCGAAGGCGGCCTCGCCGCTCATGGTCTGCGACTTCTCGCGGATCTCGAAGATCTCGTCGGCGCAGGCGGCGTTCTTCGAGGTGGGCAGGGGGCGGCCGACGGGCACGGAGGTGCCGCACGCCTTGGTGAGGGCGCGGTCGGCGGCCGGGGTCAGCCAGGCGCTGGTGTCGCGCCAGCTCTTGGGGCGCAGGATCTTGTCGTGGTTGAGCGACCAGGCCAGCGTGGCGTCGGTGATGTCGTTCTTGACGACGGTGTTGTCCCAGTCGAAGGCGGCGACGGGGCGGGGGCCGCCCTTGCCGGAGCAGGTGCCGCGCTCGTCGATCATCTTCTGGAGCTTGGCGCGGTTGTCGCCGTACCACTTGATGCCCTTGTCGAGCTGGGGGCACTTCGCGGGGCGGGCCACGGAGGCGGGTGCGGCCTGGGCGGGGACCGAGGTGGCGAGGGCCGCGGCGGCCAGGAGGCCGACGACGATGGCGGGCTTCTTGCGCATGCGTTCTCTTAACGACTGGGTACGGGCAGGACGTGCGGCGGGACCGGCACGGCGGCCGGTCCCGGCTTTGATCATGGACCTTACAGCGGGCTTACAGCGAGGTCCCCACCGGCCACAGGGGGGCTACAGGGGGGTCACGTAGGCGCCCGCGATGCCGCCGTCCACGAGGAAGTCGGCGGCGTTGACGAACGAGGAGTCGTCACTGGCGAGGAAGGCCACCGCGGCCGCGATCTCCTCCGGCTCGGCGAACCGGCCCACGGGCACGTGCACGAGACGGCGCGCGGCCCGCTCCGGATCCTTGGCGAAGAGCTCCTTCAGCAGCGGGGTGTTCACCGGCCCGGGGCACAGGGCGTTGACCCGGATGCCCTCGCGCGCGAACTGCACCCCCAGCTCACGCGACATCGCCAGCACACCGCCCTTGGACGCGGTGTAACTGATCTGCGAGGTCGCGGCACCCATCCGGGCCACGAACGACGCCGTGTTGATGATCGAGCCCTTCCCCTGCCGCTGCATATAGGGGATCGCGGCCTTGCAGCAGAGGTAGACGGAGGTGAGGTTGACCTCCTGGACGCGCTTCCAGGCGTCGAGGCCGGTGGTGAGGATCGAGTCGTCCTCGGGCGGGGAGATCCCGGCGTTGTTGAACGCGATGTCGACCGAGCCGTAGGTGTCGTAGGCCGTCTTGAACAGGGCCTCGACCTGCTCGGCGTCGGTGACGTCCACCTGGACGAAGAGCCCGCCGACCTCCTCGGCGGCGGCCTTGCCCGCCCCCTCGGAGATGTCGGCGCACACGACGTGGGCGCCCTCGGAGGCGAGACGTCTGGCGGTCGCCAGGCCGATACCGCTGCCCGCTCCGGTGATGACGGCGGTGCGGCCCACGAGGCGGCGGCAGACAGGGTTCTGGTCGGACTGGCCGGACTGTTCGGGCTGGTCGGTCACTTGGTGGTCTCCTCGGTGCTGATGAACACGTTCTTGGTCTCGGTGAACGCCGCGAGCGCGCCGGGCCCGAGCTCCCGGCCGAGGCCGGACTGCTTGAAGCCGCCGAACGGCGTCCAGTAGCGCACGCTGCTGTGGGAGTTGACGGAGAGGTTGCCCGCGGTGACGGCGCGGGACACGCGCAGGGCGCGGCCGACGTCGCGGGTCCAGACCGAGCCGGCGAGGCCGTAGTCGGTGGCGTTGGCGAGCCGTACGGCGTCCGCCTCGTCCTCGAAGGGGATGACGACGGCGACGGGGCCGAAGATCTCCTCGATGGCGAGGCGGTCGTCCGGCGCGCTCTCCAGCACGGTCGCGGGGTACCAGAAGCCCTTGCCCGTGGGGGCGTCGCCGCGGATGGCGGCCGGGGCGTCCTCGCGGACGTAGGACCGTACGCGCTCGCGGTGCACGGCGGAGATCAGCGGGCCCATCCGCGTGGCGGGGTCCGTCGGGTCGCCGACGGTGAAGGCGCGCACGGCGGGTTCCAGGAGCTCCAGGAAGCGGTCATAGGCGCTCCGCTGGACGAGGATGCGGCTGCGGGCGCAGCAGTCCTGGCCGGTGTTGTCGAGGAAGGAGCCGGGCGCGGCGGCCGCGGCCTGTTCGATGTCGGCGTCGGCGAAGACGATGTTGGGGTTCTTGCCGCCGAGTTCGAGGGTCACGCGCTTCACGCCCGCGGCGCACTTGGCCATGATCTGCTTGCCGACGGCGGTGGAGCCGGTGAAGACAACCTTGGCGACGCCGGGGTGCTCGACGAGGGCGGTGCCCGCGACGGGTCCGTCGCCGGGGAGCACCTGGAAGAGCCCTTCGGGGAGCCCGGCCTGCAGGGCGATGTCGGCGAGCCGCAGCGCGGTGAGCGGGGTGGTCTCGGCGGGCTTGAGGAGGACGGCGTTGCCAGCGGCGAGCGCGGGGGCCGTGCCCCAGGCGGCGATGGGCATGGGGAAGTTCCACGGCGCGATGACGGCGACGACGCCGAGCGGTTCGTGGAAGGTGACGTCCAGTCCCCCGGCGACGGGGATCTGGCTGCCGGTGAGGCGTTCGACGCCGGAGGCGGCGTAGTCGAGGAGGTCACGCGCGTTGCCCGCCTCCCAGCGGGCGCCCGCGATGGGGTGACCGGCCTCGCGGACCTCCAGCTGGGCGAGTTCCTCCAGGTGCGTGTCGACGGCGGCGGCGAAGCGGCGCAGCTGCCGGGCCCGGTCGCCGGGGGCGAGGGCCGCCCAGCGGACCTGTGCGGCGGCGGCCCGGGCGACGGCCGCGTCGACGTCCCGCGGGGTGGCGGCGGGGACGGTCGCGACGACTTCCTCGGTCGCGGGGTTGATGATCTCGTGCAACGTGAGGTCCTTACATGCGCTCGAAGGAACGGAAGCGTTCCCAGTCCGTGACGGCCGTGTCGTACGCCTCCTGTTCGACGCGGGCCATGTGGAGGTAGTGCTCCACGACCTCGTCACCGAACGCGGCCCGCGCTATCGGGCTCTCCTCCCACAGCCGCGCGGCCTCGCGCAGCGAGGTGGGGACGTGCTCCGCGTCCGCGGCGTAGGCGTTGCCCGTACAGGGCTCGGGCAGTTCGAGTCCCTGCTCGATGCCGTACAGACCGGCGGCGATCATGCCCGCGACGGCGAGGTAGGGGTTGACGTCGCCGCCGGGGAGGCGGTTCTCCAGGCGGTGGGCGGGGCCGTGGCCGACGACGCGCAGGGCGCAGGTGCGGTTGTCGGGGCCCCAGGCGACGGCGGTGGGGGCGAAGGAGCCGGGGCGGAACCGCTTGTAGGAGTTGATGTTGGGGGCGTAGAGGAGGGTGAAGTCGCGCAGGGCGGCGAGCTGGCCCGCGAGGAAGTGCCGCATGGTGGGCGACATGCCGTACGGGCCGTCGTCGTCGGCGAGTACGGGCGTCCCGGCCTCGTCGCGCAGCGAGAGGTGGATGTGGCAGGAGTTGCCCTCGCGCTGGTCGTACTTGGCCATGAAGGTGAGCGCCATGCCCTCCTGCGCGGCGATCTCCTTGGCGCCGGTCTTGTAGACGGAGTGCTGGTCGCAGGTGGTGAGCGCCTCGTCGTAGACGAAGACGATCTCGTGCTGGCCGAGATTGCACTCGCCCTTGGCGGACTCGACGGAGAGGCCCGCTCCGCTCATCTCGTTGCGGATGCGGCGCAGCAGCGGTTCGACGCGTCCGGTGCCGAGGACGGAGTAGTCGGCGTTGTAGAGGTTGGCGGGGGTCATGTCGCGGTAGGCGCGGCCCCAGGCGTCCTCATAGGTGTTCTTGAAGACCATGAATTCCAGCTCGGTGCCCGCGTAGGCGGTCCAGCCGCGTTCGGCGAGCCGGTCGAGCTGGCGGCGCAGGATCTGCCGCGGGGAGGCGACGACGGGCGTGCCGTCGTGCCAGGCGAGGTCGGCGGTGACGAGGGCGGTGCCCGGGTGCCAGGGGGCGCGGCGCAGGGTGGCGGGGTCGGCGTGCATGCCGAAGTCGCCGTAGCCGCGGTCCCAGGAGGCCATGGCGTAGCCGGGCACGGTGTTGAGGTCGACGTCGACGGCGAGGAGGTAGTTGCAGCCCTCGGTGCCGTGGTCCAGGACGTGTTCGAGGAAGTGGCGCGCGGCGAACCGCTTGCCCTGGAGCCTGCCCTGCATGTCGGTGAAGGCGAGGACTACGGTGTCGATCTCCCCGGTGTCCACGAGCCTGCGCAGTTCCTCGACGGCGAGCGGGGGCGTGCGGTCTGCCACGGTTGTGCCTCCTGTCGGTGCTGCCGGGAGGACTTAAGGTATGACGGCAGACCATTGATTGGGAAGAGGCGGAGAAGGAGTCCCATGGACGGGAGCGTGGACGGGAGTTCGGCGGACCGGCTGGCGCCGGTGCTGCGGCCGGTCCGTTCGGCCAGTGGCTTCGAGGAGGCGCTGGAGCAGATACTCCAGATCGTCCGCCTGGGCCTGGTGCCCGCGGGGGAACGGCTGCCCTCCGAGCGCGAGTTGTCGGACCGGCTCGGGATCAGCCGGGTGACGCTGCGCGAGGTGCTGAAAGTGCTTCAGGACCAGGGTCTGGTGGAGAGCAGGCGGGGACGGTACGGCGGGACGTTCGTGCGCGCCCGGACGACGGCTCCGGCCGGCCCGGTGTACGTGGGCATGGACGTGGACGTGGAGGACACGCTGCGGTTCCGCGAGGTCCTGGAGGTGGGCGCGGCCGGGCTGTGCGCGGCGCACGGCCTGGACGAGGAGCAGGCGGCCCGGCTGCGGGCCGCGCTCGACGCCACGCACGACGCGCCGTTGGCCGAGTACCGGCGGCAGGACACCCTGCTCCATCTGACGCTGGCGGAGCTGTCGGGCTCGCCCTCGCTGGCGGAGCGGTACGCGGCCGTCCGGGCCACGCTCAACGACCTGCTGGACCGCATCCCGCTGCTGGTGAAGAACCTGGAGCACTCGCAGGCGCAGCACACGGCGCTGGTCGAGGCCGTGCTGGCCGGGGACGCGGAGCGGGCGCGCGAGGTGATGCGCGAGCACTGCTGCGGGACGGCGGCGCTGCTGCGCGGCTTCCTGTCGTAACCCGAGTTTTACGCAAGGGGGTTGCTTTGCGCGCCGCACCACGGCAAAGGTATGGCGCAAAACCTTTGCCCCGAGGCAGGAGCGGCGCATGCCCGATCGCACGGAGTACTCCCCCGCACCACCCGCCGCTCCCTCCCCGCCGGACGCCGGCACGTCCACGCCGGACGCCGACGGCAGCGCATCCGCGTATCTGGAGCGGCGCACGCTGCGCCGCGGCAGCGCGGGCCCGCTGCTGCTGACCGGCCTGGGCGTGGCGTATGTCGTCTCCGGTGACTACTCCGGCTGGAACTTCGGTCTCGCGCACGGCGGCTTCGGCGGCCTCGCGCTGGCCGCCGCGCTCATGGGCGTGATGTACGCGTGCATGGTCTTCTCGCTCGCCGAGCTGGCCTCGGTGCTGCCGACCGCCGGTGGCGGCTACGGCTTCGCGCGCCGCGCGCTGGGGCCGTGGGGCGGCTTCCTCACCGGCACCGCGATCCTCATCGAGTACGTGCTGGCACCCGCGGCGATCTCGGTCTTCATCGGCGACTACGTCGAGTCGCTGCGCCTCTTCGGGCTCACCTCGTCCTGGCCGGTGTATCTGGCCTGCTTCATCGTCTTCATCGGGATCCACCTGTGGGGCGTGGGCGAGGCGCTGCGGTTCAGCTTCGTGGTGACGGGTGTCGCGGTCGCCGCGCTGCTGGTCTTCGCCGTGGGGGCGTTCGCGGACTTCGACGCGGGGCGGCTGCGCGACATCCCCGTCGACCACGGGGCCTTCGGCGCCTCGTCCTGGCTGCCGTTCGGGCTGCTGGGCGTGTGGGCGTCGTTCCCGTTCGGCATGTGGTTCTTCCTGGGCGTCGAGGGTGTGCCGCTGGCCGCGGAGGAGACGAAGGACCCGGCGCGCTCCCTGCCGAAGGCCATGGCCGCCGCCATCGGCATCCTCGTCGTGCTCGCCCTCGCCACCTTCCTCGCCGCCACGGGGGCGGGCGGCGCCGACGCCCTCAAGGACGCGGGCAATCCGCTGGTCGCCGCGCTCAGCGACGGCGACGGGCACCCCACGGCGCTGGGGCGGGTCGTCAACTACGCGGGGCTGGCCGGCCTGGTGGCCTCGTTCTTCTCCCTCATCTACGCCGGTTCGCGGCAGCTCTTCGCCCTCTCGCGGGCCGGTTACCTCCCCCGTTTCCTCTCCCTGACCAGCCGCCGCAAGGCCCCCTACCTCGGGTTGCTGGTCCCCGGCACGCTCGGCTTCGCCCTCGCCGCGGCCACCGGGGACGGCGCGCGCATGCTGAACGTGGCGGTGTTCGGCGCCACCGTCTCGTACGCGCTGATGTCGCTCTCCCACTTCGTGCTGCGGCGCCGCGAACCGGGGCTCGTACGCCCGTACCGCACGCCGGGCGGGGTGGTGACCTCGGCGGTGGCGTTCCTGTTCGCGTGCGCGGCGCTGGTGGCGACCTTCCTGGTGGACACGGCGGCGGCGATGATCGCTCTGGGCGTGTACGCCGTCGCCGCCGCGTACTTCGCCTTCTACAGCAGGCACCGGCTGGTGGCGAGCGCCCCGGAGGAGGAGTTCGCGGCACTGGCCGCGGCGGAGGCGGAACTCGCGCATGGCTAGCCCACGACCAGGCACATCACCAGCACACGATCAGGCAAAGGACAAGGACTCCGAGATGACCGCACGACCGCTGATCGGCATCACCACCTACTCCACGCGGGCCCGCTGGGGTGTGGCCTGGGACCGGCACGCGGCCCTGCTCCCGACCGCCTACGTGGAGCACGTCCGGGGAGCGGGCGGCCTGGCGGTGCTGCTGCCGCCGGACGACGCGTCGGCGGCGGGGACGGTGCTCGCCCGTCTGGACGGCTTGATCCTGGCGGGCGGCGAGGACCTGGACCCGGCGCTGTACGGGCAGGAGCCGCACCCCCGTGCGGGCGCGCCCGTCCCGGAGCGGGACGCGTGGGAACTGGCCCTGCTGGCCGAGGCGTTGGAGCGGGGCGTACCGGTGCTCGGCATCTGCCGCGGCATGCAGCTGATGAACGTGCACGCGGGCGGCACGCTAGTGCAGCACCTGCCGGAGACGGTGGGCCACGAGGACCACAACCCGGTCGTGGGCGAGTTCACCGACCACCTGGTCAAGCCGCTCCCCGACACGCTCCTGGGGAAGCTGCTCCCCGAGCCGTGCGACGTGGCGACCCACCACCACCAGAGCGTCGACCGGCTGGGCGAGGGCCTGGTGGCGACGGCGTACGCGGAGGACGGCACGGCCGAGGCCCTGGAACACGCGGGCCGTACGGCGTTCGCCCTGGGCGTCCAGTGGCACCCGGAGGTCCGGCCGGACCTCCGGGTGACGCGGGCCCTGGTGACGGCGGCGGCGTCCCGGCCCCGACTGTCCTGACCGCCGCGGGAGTCAGAGCCCGGCGAGGTTCCGCGTCTGGAGGGGCAGCGGTGTCGACGTCACCTTCCAGCAGTTGTCGCAGGAGATGTGGAGCAGCAGCTGCCCGGAGTCCGAGCGCGTGACATTGGGCCATGTGTCCCGGCTGAGGCACTTCACGCACGGCGTGCCCCGGTAACCCTGGATTCCCCGCCACAGCGCGTTGATCTGATTGGAGTTCACGGGCCTCCTTCGTCGTGGATGGACGCACGAATCCCCCGCGTTGCGCGGGGACCAGCGTCCCACGGGGCGCCCGTCGATGCCGGGGGTTCGGGGAAGCGGAGCGGCTCACCGGCCAGGGGGGTGCGCGGCCCGAGGCCGGCTCAGGTCAGCTCATCGGCACATCCTGGACGGGGTGGCCGAGGGCGCGAGCCTGCACGGCGACGGCCTCGAAGTCGGCGGTGTCGGACAGTGCCGCGACGAGCCGTCGGGTCAGCGGCTCACCCGCGAGGACCGCGCCCACGTCTTCCGGCGCGAGCCGCCGCTTGTACATGTCCTCGGCGTACTCCGCGTACGCCTCGGGGCCGTCGGCCGTGAGGAGCTCGAAGAGCCAGTCGGCGCCGTCCGACTCGTCGGCACCGAAGGCGACGGGCCCGCACTGCCACGCGGCGGCGCCCGTCTCACGCCAGACGCATATCGTCGCGTCGAAGAAGCCTTCGAGCTGGAGCTCCGGCAGCGTCGGGTACCGGGCGAGAGCGGCGGGCAGCCCGTCGAGCAGACCGGGCCAGTGCGCGCGGGGCTCCTCCCGCCACGGCGTGGCGGGACACTCGTGGTCGATGCCGAAGAGGAACACCCCGGCCGGGTCGAAGACGATCCCGTAGCTGTCCCCGGAGCCGTTCTCCATCCACGCCAGGCCCACGCCGTCGCGCCACTCGGCCTGGAACGTATACATGGCCCAACGGTCGGCGACGACGGAGTCGAGCAGGGCCAGCGCCCGGCACCGGGCCAGCAGGTCGGCAGGCTCGGGCAGGGCGCTCACCAGGTCATGAACGGTCATGCCCCACATTGAACCGGGCACCACTGACACCCGGCTCCCCTCGGCCTCACCGATGGATGAATTGCAAAATTCTTCAATTCGCTACATGATGTATTGGCCGTGCCCGTAGGTAGCCGCGGGCACG
This sequence comes from Streptomyces sp. UNOC14_S4, assembly GCF_020740835.1. Classification (GTDB taxonomy): domain Bacteria; phylum Actinomycetota; class Actinomycetes; order Streptomycetales; family Streptomycetaceae; genus Streptomyces. Next base: position 2,171 of record NZ_JAINFC010000179.1, on the reverse strand, counting down.
GCCTTACGACGCGCCACGCGCACCACACACCCCGCACCACACGCCCCGCGTCCGCGGGGCCGTGCGAGACGGAAAATCACGGAAGATCGAGGACTGTCGGTGTCGGTTCCCCTCTACCAGGCGAAGGCCGAGTTCTTCAGGATGCTCGGGCATCCGGTGCGGATCCGCGTGCTGGAGCTGCTCCAGGACGGGCCCAGGCCGGTGCGGGATCTGCTCGCCGCGATCGAGATCGAGCCGTCCGCGCTCTCCCAGCAGCTCGCCGTGCTGCGCCGGTCCGGGATCGTGACGTCCACCCGCACCGGCTCGACCGTCGTCTACGAACTCGCGGGAGGGGACGTGGCCGAGCTGATGCGGGCCGCGCGACGCATCCTCACGCAGATGCTCGCCGGGCAGAACGAGCTGCTGGAGGAACTGCGGGAATCCGAGGCCGCCGCGAAGTGAGCACCTTGACTGTCCGGGCGTGGTCCCGGGTGCGTTCCCTCCTGCCCTCCCGTGCCGATCTGGTGGCGGCGCGCCGCGACCCGAAGCGTGATCTGCTGGCGGGTCTGACCGTGGCGATCGTGGCCCTGCCCCTGGCCCTGGGCTTCGGGGTCTCCTCCGGGCTCGGCGCCGAGGCCGGGCTGGCCACCGCCGTGGTGGCCGGTGCGCTGGCCGCCGTCTTCGGCGGGTCGAACCTCCAGGTCTCCGGGCCGACCGGCGCGATGACGGTGGTACTCGCACCGATCGTCGCCGAGCACGGGCCCGGTGGCGTCCTGGCGGTCGGGCTGCTCGCCGGGCTGCTGCTGCTCGCCCTCGCGTTCGCCCGCGCCGGGCGTTACATGCGCTACGTCCCGGCACCCGTGGTGGAGGGCTTCACCCTCGGCATCGCGTGCGTGATCGGACTGCAGCAGGTGCCGAACGCCCTCGGCGTGGCCAAGCCGGAGGGCGACAAGGTCCTGGTGGTCACCTGGCGGGCGGTCGAGGCGTTCGTACGGGAGCCGAACTGGACGGCTGTCGCGCTCGCCGCCGCCGTCGCCGCGGTCATGCTGCTGGGCGCGCGCTGGCGGCCGGCGATCCCGTTCTCGATCGTGGCGGTGACGGGCGCGACCGTCGTGGCACAGCTCTGCCACCTGGACGCGGCCCGTCCGATCGGGGACCTGCCCGCCGGGCTGCCCGCTCCCTCGCTGGCCTTCCTCGACCCGGCCGCGCTGGGATCGCTGCTGGCCCCGGCGGTCGCGGTGGCCGCCCTGGCGGCACTGGAGTCCCTGCTGTCCGCGTCGGTGGCCGACGGCATGACCAAGGGCCAGCGGCACGATCCGGACCGGGAGCTGTTCGGCCAGGGCCTGGCGAACATCGCCGCCCCGCTCTTCGGCGGCGTGCCCGCCACCGGGGCGATAGCCCGTACCGCGGTGAACGTCCGTACCGGCGCGGGCTCGCGGCTGGCGGCACTCACCCACGCCGCCGTGCTCGCGGTCATCGTCTTCGCCGCCGCGCCGCTGGTCTCCCGCATTCCGCTGGCCGCGCTGGCCGGTGTGCTGATCGCCACCGCCATCCGCATGATCGAGGTCGGCTCGCTGCGGGCGATGGCCCGTGCCACCCGCTCCGACGCGCTCGTCCTCGTCCTCACCGCCGTCGCGACGCTGGCCCTGGACCTGGTCTATGCCGTGATCATCGGCCTGGCCGTCGCGGGCGCGCTGGCCCTGCGGGCGGTGGCCAAGCAGGCCCGCCTGAGCCAGGTCTCCCTGAAGGACGGCCACGGCGCGGAAGCCGATCACAGTGCCGGCCACAGTGCGGAAAGCGCGGAAGAACACGCGCTGCTCGCCGAGCACATCGTGGCGTACCGGCTCGACGGGCCGTTGTTCTTCGCCGGGGCCCACCGCCTCCTGCTGGAGCTGTCCGAGGTCGCCGACGTCCGCGTGGTCGTCCTGCGCATGTCCCGCGTCTCCACCGTGGACGCCACCGGCGCCCTCGTCCTCAAGGACGCGGTGGCCCAGCTGCACGGCCGCGGCATCACTGTGCTGGTCTCCGGCATACGCCCCGGCCAGCGCCGTGTCCTCGCCTCGGTGGGAGCCCTGGATCTGCTGCGCCGGGACGGCCACGAGCACGCCACGACCCGCGAGGCGGTCGCCGCCGCCCGCGACCATCTGCGCCACGCGGGCGGCGGCGACCGCCTCGCGGGTCGTGGCGTGCTC
>NZ_JAINFC010000178.1 GCF_020740835.1 Streptomyces sp. UNOC14_S4 | reverse complement strand
CGGCGAGGACCCCACCGGCGAGTCCGGCGCGGCACCCGGTGGCACCGCCCGGTGACACGCCCCACCCCCGACTCACGTCGCCCTCGCACGTCGGGGACAATGACCATGAGCGTTCTCCGCGCCCGCGGGCGCGCCACAGCAACGAGGAGTCAAAGTCATGGCGGGTAGCAGCCACGGACACACCCCGGCCGCCTGGACCGGTGTCATCATTTCCTTCATCGGCTTCTGCGTCGGCGGCGCGTTCATGGTGGCGGCCAAGCCGGCCGGCTTCTGGGTGGGCATCGGCATCGTCCTGCTCGGCGGCGTCGTCGGCGGCATCATGCGCCTGATGGGCATGGGCATGGTGCCCAAGGGCGGCGCCAAGGCTCAGCCGCAGACCCAGAGCTGAGCCACGCTCCGCCCGCCGCACAGGCGCGGTCCCGGCCCGACGCACCCGGTCGTCGGTCCTGAGCTGCGCCTTCGTGTGCCCCGGCGGACACTGTGAGCTGTGCACAGCAGCCTCGCGCGCCGTCTCGCCGCTCCCTTCGGTGTCCTCACCGGGGCCGGGGCGGCTTTCGCGTACGTGGGGGCCGTCGACCCCAACCGGCCGGGGCACTACCCCGTCTGCCCGCTGCTGCGCTGGACGGGTCTTTACTGCCCGGCATGCGGCGGCCTGCGCGGCACCCACGCCCTGACCCACGGCGACCTCACCACGGCCCTGGGCGCCAACGCGCTCGCGGTGGCGGGGTACGCGGCCTTCGCCGCCTTGTGGGTCGCCTGGGTGACCGCAGCGCTCCGGGGAAGGGAAGGCCTACGACTCCCGCTGCGGGCGACGCACTGGTGGGCGGCGGCCACGCTGGTCCTGGCCTTCACGGTCGTACGAAACCTGCCGCTGGGGGCGGCACTGTCGCCCCGATAGGGGCGCGGGGAACTGCGCGACCAGCTCCCACCGGACCCGCAGTCGCGTGCCGAGCGCAAGAGGCGGCCCGGTAGGCGCAAAGGAGTGGGCCCGATCACGGTTCGAGAAGCCACCACGCGGGGGAATGCTCACCCATGACGGCAAAGCCGTCAACCGGATGCAACCGCTTCGTCCTCCGGCAAGTACCATCACCATGCCTGGTGAAGCGTTTTCCGCCGCACCAGCCCAGACCATCCGAGTCCGGAAGGGGGCCGCTCGCGTGAGTGTGCTCGACGAGATCATCGACGGAGTCCGTGCCGACCTCGCGGAGCGGCAGGCGCGCGTCACGCTCGACGAGCTCAAGGAGCGGGCGGCGAAGGCCCCGCAGGCCAAGGACGGCGCCGCCGCCCTCCGCGGGGAGAACGTCGGAGTGATCTGCGAGGTCAAGCGCTCCAGCCCGTCCAAGGGCGCGCTCGCCGCGATCGCCGACCCCGCCGGGCTCGCCGCGGACTACGAGGCCGGTGGCGCCTCCGTCATCAGCGTCCTCACCGAGCAGCGCCGCTTCGGCGGCTCCCTCGCCGACCTGGAGGCCGTCCGGGCCCGGGTCGACATCCCCGTCCTCCGCAAGGACTTCATCGTCACGGCCTACCAGCTGTGGGAGGCCCGCGCCTACGGTGCCGACCTGGCCCTGCTGATCGTCGCGGCCCTGGAGCAGGAGGCCCTCGTCTCCCTCATCGAGCGCGCCGAGTCCATCGGCCTCACCCCGCTCGTGGAGGTGCACGACGAGGAGGAGGTCCACCGCGCGGTCGACGCGGGCGCCCGGATCATCGGCGTCAACGCACGCAACCTCAAGACCCTCGAGGTGGACCGCGGCAACTTCGCCCGGGTCGCGCCCGAGATCCCGGACCACATCATCAAGATCGCCGAGTCCGGTGTCCGCGGCCCGCACGACCTCATCGCCTACGCCAACGACGGCGCCGACGCCGTCCTGGTGGGCGAGTCCCTGGTGACCGGCCGCGACCCCAAGGGCGCCGTGGCCGACCTCGTCGCGGCGGGCGCCCACCCCGCCCTCCGGCACGGACGGAGCTGACCCGCCGATGACGCGCCGCCGCATCCGCCGCACGGCCCCGGGCCCCCGCCCGGCCGCCGTCGGCATGCGCGCGGCCGGGCACGCCGCACCGGCGGCCCAGGACTCCTACGCGCGGCTGGCCCGGGGCTGCCGTCCCCGTGGCTGCCGCGCCCCGGCGCGCCGCGTCCGCGGCCGCCGCGTGCGGTACCACATCGGCTGTGAGCCGGGACAGATCAACGGGATGCGATGGCGCGGCACCGCCGCGCTCTAGCCGTCTTCCGGGTATGGGCGCTCTCGCGCCCGCGCGGGCCCTTGTACGCCTGTACGCCCGCCACCCGCCCGTTGTCCTCATTCCCGTCAGGAGTCACTGCCGTGTCCTCTGAATCCTCCGAACTCTTCGTTCCCGACCCCGAAGGCCGGGTCCCCGACGCGTCCGGCTACTTCGGCGCGTTCGGCGGCAAGTTCATCCCGGAGGCCCTCGTCGCCGCCGTGGACGAGGTCGCCGCCGAGTACGAGAAGGCCAAGGCCGACCCCGCCTTCGCCGCCGAACTGGCCGACCTGCTGGTCAACTACACCGGGCGCCCCAGCGCCCTCACCGAGGTGCCGCGCTTCGCCGAGCACGCGGGCGGCGCCCGTGTCTTCCTCAAGCGCGAGGACCTCAACCACACCGGCTCCCACAAGATCAACAATGTGCTGGGCCAGGCGCTGCTCACCAAGCGCATGGGCAAGACCCGCGTCATCGCCGAGACCGGCGCGGGCCAGCATGGCGTCGCCACCGCCACCGCCTGCGCGCTCTTCGGCCTGGAGTGCACCGTCTACATGGGCGAGGTCGACACCAAGCGCCAGGCGCTCAACGTCGCCCGCATGCGGATGCTCGGCGCCGAGGTCATCGCCGTGAAGTCCGGCAGCCGCACCCTCAAGGACGCCATCAACGAGGCCTTCCGCGACTGGGTCGCCAACGTCGACCGCACCCACTACCTCTTCGGCACGGTCGCGGGCCCGCACCCCTTCCCGACCCTCGTCCGCGACTTCCACCGCGTGATCGGCGTCGAGGCCCGCAAGCAGATCCTGGAGCGCGCCGGCCGCCTGCCGGACGCCGCCCTCGCCTGCGTCGGCGGCGGCTCCAACGCCATCGGCCTCTTCCACGCCTTCCTGCCCGACACCGGCGTACGCCTGATCGGCTGCGAGCCCGGCGGCCACGGCGTCACCACCGGCGAGCACGCGGCCACCCTCACCGCGGGCACGCCCGGCATCCTGCACGGCTCCCGCTCCTACGTCCTCCAGGACGAGGACGGCCAGATCACCGAGCCGTACTCGATCTCGGCGGGCCTGGACTACCCCGGCATCGGCCCGGAGCACTCCTACCTCAAGGACATCGGCCGCGCCGAGTACCGCGCCGTCACCGACGACGAGGCCATGCAGGCCCTGCGCCTGCTCTCCCGCACCGAGGGCATCATCCCGGCCATCGAGAGCGCCCACGCGCTCGCGGGCGCCCTGGAGGTCGGCAAGGAACTCGGCCCCGACGGGCTGCTCCTCGTCAACCTCTCCGGACGCGGCGACAAGGACATGGACACGGCGGCCCGCTACTTCGGGCTGTACGACGAGCAGGGCGAGCAGAACAAGGGGGCCAAGTGATGGCGGGAAACATCGAAGGGCTGAGCTCCGTGCTGGCGGCGGCCAAGGCGGAGAACCGCGCCGCTCTCGTCGGCTACCTCCCCGCCGGCTTCCCGACCGTCGCGGACGGCGTGCGCGCGATCACCGCGATGATCGAGGGCGGCTGCGACATCGTCGAGGTCGGCCTCCCGCACAGCGACCCCGTCCTGGACGGCCCGGTCATCCAGACCGCCGACGACATCGCCCTGCGCGGCGGCGTCCGGATCGCCGACGTGATCCGCACGGTCGGCGAGGCGCACGCCGCCACCGGCGCCCCGGTGCTGTGCATGACCTACTGGAACCCGGTCGACGCCTACGGGGTCGAGCGCTTCGCCGCCGACCTCGCCGCCGCCGGGGGAGCGGGCTGCATCCTGCCCGACCTGCCGGTCGAGGAGTCCGAGACCTGGCGCAAGGCCGCCGAGCAGCACGGCCTGGCCACGGTCTTCGTGGTCGCGCCGAGCAGCCGCGACGAGCGGCTGGCCAGGATCACGGCCGCGGGCACCGGCTTCGTCTACGCGGCGTCCCTCATGGGCGTCACCGGCACCCGGGAGTCCGTCGGCCGCGAGGCACAGGACCTGGTGCGCCGCACCCGCGCCGTGACCGAGCTGCCCGTCTGCGTCGGCCTCGGCGTCTCCAACGCCGAACAGGCCCGGGAGGTCGCCGAGTTCGCCGACGGCGTCATCGTCGGCTCGGCGTTCGTCAAGCGCCTGCTGGACGCCCCCGACCTGGAATCGGGCCTCGACGCCGTACGCACCCTCGCGGGTGAACTCGCCGCGGGTGTGCGCGGGCGCTCGTAACTCTTTTGGTGGAACCGACGACCGGGGGCGCGCAGAGCCGTGCCCCCGGTTCGTTTACCGGGGCGTGAACCAGAAGAACTCTGAGGGCAAGCGCAGCGCCCGCGAGCGCCTGCAGGAACAGCGCCGGAAGGAAGAGGCCCGGGGCAAGCTGAGGCGGCAGGCCAAGGTCGCCGGCGCGCTGGTGGCCGTCCTCGCCGTCGGCGGGGGGATCGCCGTGTGGGTCACCTCCGTGGGCAAGCACCACAAGCAGCAGGCGTCCGGCCCGCTGGTCGCCCCGCAGGGCGCCTCCGGCAAGGACACCATGACCATCCCCGTCGGGCAGACCGCGGCGAAGTCCACCATGACCGTCTACGAGGACTTCCGCTGCCCCGCCTGCGCCCAGTTCGAGAACGGCTTCCGCGACACCATCCACGACCTGGAGGCCAAGGGGCAGCTCAAGGCGGAGTACCACCTGGTCACCCTGATCGACAAGAACCTCGGCGGCAGCGGCTCGATCAACGGCGCCAACGCCGCCGCCTGCGCGCAGGACGCCGGGAAGTTCACCGGCTACCACGACGTGCTCTACAAGAACCAGCCGCAGGAGACGGACGACGCCTACGGCAAGAAGCCGCGCCTGATCCAGCTCGCCGGGCAGGTCCAGGGGCTGGACACCCCGGCCTTCCGGAAGTGCGTCACGGACGGCACGCACGACGCCTGGGTGAAGAAGTCCAACGAGACCTTCGACAAGTCCTCCTACCGTGCCACGCCCACGGTCCTGATCAACGGCAAGAGCGTCTACGGGGACCAGGCCAACCCACTGACCCCCGACAAGCTGCGGCAGATGATCGCGGCGGCCGAGAAGGGCTGACGGCCGGGCCCACCGGCTCCGACCAGGACGGGAGAGGCGTTACGCAGCCGTTGTGCCAGGTGGGTTGTCCACCGCGCGGTCCGGCAAGGTAGCGTCGGAGCTGCCATGGACATCGCTTACATTCCCAGCCCGTCGACCGGAGTGGTCCACCTCGGCCCCATTCCGCTGCGCGGCTACGCCTTCTGCATCATCATCGGCGTCTTCGTCGCCGTCTGGCTCGGCAACCGGCGCTGGATCGCACGGGGCGGACGGGCCGGGACGGTCGCCGACATCGCCGTGTGGGCGGTGCCGTTCGGCCTCGTGGGCGGGCGGCTCTACCACGTGATCACCGACTACGAGCTGTACTTCGGTGAGGGCCGCGACTGGGTGAACGCCTTCAAGATCTGGGAAGGCGGGCTCGGCATCTGGGGCGCGGTCGCGCTCGGCGCCGTCGGCGCCTGGATCGGCTGCCGCCGCCGGGGCATCCCGCTCCCCGCCTGGGCGGACGCCCTCGCCCCCGGCCTCGCCGTGGCCCAGGCCATCGGCCGCTGGGGCAACTGGTTCAACCAGGAGCTCTACGGCAAGCCGACCGACCTGCCCTGGGCCCTCAAGATCGACGCGGACCCGGCGATCGGGCGGCTCGCCGGGACGTACCACCCGACGTTCCTCTACGAATCCCTGTGGTGCCTGCTCGTCGCGGCCGTGGTCATCTGGGCCGACCGCCGCTTCACGCTCGGCCACGGTCGGGCCTTCGCGCTCTATGTCGCGGCCTACACGGTGGGGCGCTTCTGGACGGAGTACCTCCGCGTCGACGACGCGCACCACTTCCTGGGGCTGCGGCTCAATGGCTGGACGGCGATCGTGATGTTCGCCGCGGCGGTGGCGTACATGGTCATTTCGGCGAAGAAGCGGCCGGGGCGGGAGCAGGTCGTGGAACCGGCCGTGGGCGAGGAGGAGCCCTCGCCCACGGAGTCGGTGGCGAAGAGCTGACGCGCGCGCGGCGCTGACGCGACGGGGTTCGGGGCTGTGCCCCGGGCCCCGTTTTTGTGCGGCGTGTGGTCCGGTGCGCCTACTGGGCTGCCGCCCGGGCTCGCTTCGCGGCTGCGGGCCGGTGGGGGCGGGCCGCGCAGTTCCCCGCGCCCCTATCGGGGCGCCCCATAACGGACCTGCGGCCGCGCGACAGGAGGCATCCCGGTAGGCGCGCGGAGCGCGAAGGTGCGGCTTACCGGCGCGCCGCAGCACCCCCGCCCTCGCCCCCAATTTTCGACGCGGCCACGACAAAGCCCCAGGTCAGAGAGGTAAGTTCGGCCTTCCTTGCTAGCGCCGGTGCCCCCTTCGTGCGTACCTTCGAACCGCAGGGGGGCGAGTGCGCAAGAGGCCCGCCCCATGGGGAAGGGAGCACCCGGAGCAATGTCTGTCCTCGATGCGGTTGAGGCACCTCACATCGCCCACCGTGACAACCACACGCACCGCGACGTGAACGGCGGCTGGCTGCGCCCCGCCGTGTTCGGTGCCATGGACGGACTCGTCTCCAACGTCTCGCTGATGTCGGGCGTCGCAGGCGGATCCGCATCGTCCCAGACCATCGTGATCGCCGGCCTGGCCGGCCTCGCCGCGGGCGCGTTCTCCATGGCCGCGGGCGAGTACACCTCCGTCGCCTCGCAGCGCGAACTCGTCCTCGCCGAGCTGGACGTGGAGCGCCGCGAGCTGCGCAAGCACCCCGCCGACGAGCAGGAGGAGCTCGCCGCCCTCTACGTCTCGCGCGGCGTCGAGCCGAAGCTGGCCCGCGAGGTCGCCCGGCAGCTCTCCAGCGACCCCGAGCAGGCGCTGGAGATCCACGCCCGCGAGGAGCTCGGCATAGACCCGTCCGACCTGCCGTCGCCCATGGTCGCGGCCGTCTCCTCCTTCGGCTCCTTCGCGCTCGGCGCCCTGCTGCCCCTGCTGCCGTACCTGCTGGGGGCCACCCAGCTCTGGCCCGCGGTGCTGCTGGCGCTGGCCGGACTCTTCGCCTGCGGCGCCGTCGTGGCCCGGGTGACCGCGCGCGGCTGGTGGTTCAGCGGACTGCGCCAGCTGCTGCTCGGCGGGGCCGCCGCCGGTGTGACTTACCTCCTCGGTATTGCCTTCGGCACCGCTTTGGGGTGATGCTTATGCGGGCTGCCGCATAACGTCCGCGTTACCGCGCCGTTTCAAGCCCTTGACGATCGGGCACAATCCGGAAGCGCAGCGGGCAACGCCGCCCGCACAGCGCTGTGTCCGGCACGGCCGGGCCGGGCGATCCCACGGCTTCCGCGGTTGCCACCTCGTCTGTGACGTCCACATGCTGGACCGTGGCTTCCGCTTTTCGAGAAGCCCGTCATCATGTAATCTGCGTCAACTTTTCTCGCAGAGGGCCAACGTCGTCCCTCGGCACATGCACGCCATGACTGCCACGACGACGACGGGAGGCCCGATGCGCCCTGTGTTTGCCGCATCCCACCCCGCCCAGCAGGGGATGTACGACCCCCGCAACGAACGCGACGCCTGCGGCGTCGGATTCGTCGCGACCCTCACCGGCGAGGCGAGCCACGCGCTCGTGGAGCAGGCCCTCACCGTCCTGCGGAACCTGGAGCACCGCGGTGCCACCGGCTCCGAGCCCGACTCGGGCGACGGCGCGGGCATCCTGCTCCAGATACCGGACGCCTTCCTCCGCGAGGCCGTCCCCTTCGAACTCCCCGCGGCCGGGGCCTACGCCGTCGGCATCGCCTTCCTCCCCGCCGAGCCGGACGCCGCCGCCGACGCCGTCTCGCGGATCGGGACGATCGCCGCCGAGGAGGGCCTGACCGTCCTCGGCTGGCGCGAGGTCCCCGTCGCCCCCGAACTCCTCGGCGCCGGCGCCCGCGCCACCATGCCCGACTTCCGGCAGCTGTTCGTCGCCGACGCGACCGACGCCGCGAGCACCGGGATCGCCCTCGACCGCAAGGCGTTCGTCCTGCGCAAGCGCGCCGAGCGCGAGGCCGGGAGCTACTTCCCCTCGCTCTCCGCCCGCACCCTCGTCTACAAGGGCATGCTCACCACCGGACAGCTGGAGCCCTTCTTCCCGGACCTCTCCGACCGCCGCTTCGCCACGGCCATCGCCCTGGTCCACTCCCGCTTCTCCACCAACACCTTCCCGAGCTGGCCGCTCGCCCACCCGTACCGCTTCGTCGCCCACAACGGAGAGATCAACACCGTCCAGGGCAACCGCAACTGGATGCGCGCCCGCGAATCCCAGCTGGCGAGCGACCTGTTCGGCTCTGCCGACCATGGGCGCGGCGGGGAGGCGGCCCTGGAGCGGATCCTCCCCGTCTGCACCCCCGGCGCCTCCGACTCCGCCGGCTTCGACGAGGTCCTGGAACTGCTCCACCTCGGCGGCCGGTCCCTGCCGCACAGCGTGCTGATGATGATCCCCGAGGCCTGGGAGAACCACGTCTCCATGGACGCGGCCCGCCGCGCCTTCTACCAGTACCACTCCACCCTCATGGAGCCCTGGGACGGCCCGGCCTGCGTCACCTTCACCGACGGCACCCTCGTCGGCGCCGTCCTCGACCGCAACGGCCTGCGCCCCGGCCGCTACTGGGTCACCGACGAGGGCCTCGTCGTGCTCTCCTCCGAGGTCGGCGTCCTCGACATCGACCCCGCCAGGGTCGTCCGCAAGGGCCGTCTGACGCCCGGCCGCATGTTCCTCGTCGACACCGCGGAGCACCGCATCATCGAGGACGACGAGATCAAGGCACAGCTCGCCGCCGAACAGCCCTACCAGGACTGGCTGTCCGCCGGGCTCATCGAACTCGGCGACCTCCCCGAGCGCGAGCACATCGTGCACACCCACGCCTCGGTCACCCGCCGCCAGCAGACCTTCGGCTACACCGAGGAGGAGCTGCGCGTCATCCTCGCCCCCATGGCCAGGACCGGCGCCGAGCCCATCGGCTCCATGGGCACCGACTCCCCGATCGCCGCGCTCTCGGCCCGCCCCCGGCTCCTCTTCGACTACTTCACCCAGCTCTTCGCCCAGGTCACCAACCCGCCCCTGGACGCCATCCGCGAGGAGCTCGTCACCTCCCTGGTCTCCTCCCTCGGCCCGCAGGGCAACCTCCTGGAGCCCACCGCCGCCTCCTGCCGCAGCGTCACCCTGCCCTTCCCCGTCATCGACAACGACGAGCTCGCCAAGCTCATCCACATCAACGCCGACGGCGACCTGCCCGGCCTCAAGGCCGCCACCGTCTCCGGCCTCTACCGCGTCGCGGGCGGGGGAGAGGCCCTGGGCACCCGCCTCGCCGAGATCTGCGCCGAGGCCGACGCCGCCATCGCGGACGGCGCCCGGATCGTCGTCCTCTCCGACCGGCACTCGGACGCCGAACACGCCCCCATCCCCTCGCTGCTGCTCACCTCCGCCGTCCACCACCACCTCATCCGCACCAGGCAGCGCACCCAGGTGGGCCTGCTCGTCGAGGCCGGGGACGTCCGCGAGGTCCACCACGTCGCCCTCCTCATCGGCTACGGGGCCGCGGCCGTCAACCCGTACCTGGCCATGGAGTCCGTCGAGGACCTCGTCCGCGCCGGTACGTTCATCGAGGGCCTGGAGCCCGAGCAGGCCATCCGCAACCTGATCCACGCGCTCGGCAAGGGCGTCCTCAAGGTGATGTCCAAGATGGGCATCTCCACGGTCGCCTCCTACCGCGGCGCCCAGGTCTTCGAGGCCGTCGGGCTCGAGGAGTCCTTCGTCGGCACGTACTTCGACGGCACCGCCACCAAGATCGGCGGCGCGGGCCTCGACGTCGTCGCCCAGGAGGTCGCGGCCCGGCACGCCAAGGCCTACCCCGCCACCGGCATCGCCGCCTCCCACCGCCGCCTGGAGATAGGCGGCGAGTACCAGTGGCGCCGCGAGGGCGAGCCCCACCTCTTCGACCCCGAGACCGTCTTCCGGCTCCAGCACTCCACCCGCGCCCGCCGCTACGACATCTTCAAGCAGTACACGCAGCGGGTGAACGAGCAGGCGGAGCGGCTGATGACGCTGCGCGGACTGTTCTCCTTCGCGAGCGGCCGCACCCCCGTCCCGCTGGACGAGGTCGAGCCCGTCAGCGAGATCGTCAAGCGCTTCTCCACCGGCGCCATGTCCTACGGCTCCATATCGCGCGAGGCCCACGAGACCCTCGCCATCGCCATGAACCGGCTGGGCGCCAAGTCCAACACCGGCGAGGGCGGCGAGGACCCCGAGCGCCTCCACGACCCCGCCCGCCGCTCCAGCATCAAGCAGGTCGCCTCCGGCCGCTTCGGCGTCACCAGCGAATACCTCGTCAACGCCGACGACATCCAGATCAAGATGGCCCAGGGCGCCAAGCCCGGCGAGGGCGGCCAGCTGCCCGGCCACAAGGTCTACCCCTGGGTCGCGAAGACCCGGCACTCCACCCCCGGCGTCGGGCTGATCTCCCCGCCCCCGCACCACGACATCTACTCCATCGAGGACCTCGCCCAGCTCATCCACGACCTCAAGAACGCCAACCCCGAGGCGCGCATCCATGTGAAGCTCGTCTCCGAGGTCGGCGTCGGCACCGTCGCCGCGGGCGTCTCCAAGGCCCACGCCGACGTCGTCCTCATCTCCGGCCACGACGGCGGCACCGGCGCCTCCCCGCTCACCAGCCTCAAGCACGCGGGCGGCCCCTGGGAGCTCGGCCTCGCCGAGACCCAGCAGACCCTGCTGCTCAACGGCCTGCGCGACCGCATCGTCGTGCAGACCGACGGCCAGCTCAAGACCGGCCGCGACGTGGTCGTCGCCGCGCTGCTCGGCGCCGAGGAATTCGGCTTCGCCACCGCGCCCCTCGTCGTCTCCGGCTGCGTCATGATGCGCGTCTGCCACCTCGACACCTGCCCCGTCGGCATCGCCACCCAGAACCCGGTGCTGCGCGAGCGGTTCGCCGGCAAGGCCGAATTCGTCGTCAACTTCTTCGAGTTCATCGCCGAGGAGGTCCGCGAGCTCCTCGCCGAGCTGGGCTTCCGCACCCTGGAGGAGGCCGTCGGCCACGCCGAACTCCTCGACGTCCGGCGGGCCGTCGGCCACTGGAAGGCCCAGGGCCTCGACCTCGCACCGCTCCTGCACGTGCCCGAACTGCCCGCGGGCGCCGTCCGGCACCGGGTCACCGACCAGGACCACGGCCTCGCCAAGGCCCTCGACAACCAGCTGATCGAGCTCGCCGCCGACGCCCTCGCCGCCACGAGCGCCGAGGACGCCCGCCCCGTGCGCGCCCAGCTCCCCATCCGCAACATCAACCGCACCGTCGGCACCATGCTCGGCCACCACGTCACCAAGCGCTTCGGCGGCGACGGCCTGCCCGACGGCACCATCGACATCACCTTCACCGGCTCCGCGGGCCAGTCCTTCGGCGCCTTCCTGCCCCGCGGCATCACCCTCCGTCTGGAGGGCGACGCCAACGACTACGTCGGCAAGGGCCTCTCCGGCGGCCGTGTCGTCGTCCGCCCCGACCGCGGCGCCGACCACCTCGCCGAGTACTCCGTCATCGCCGGGAACACCCTCGCCTACGGGGCCACCGGCGGTGAGATGTTCCTCCGCGGCCGCGTCGGCGAACGCTTCTGCGTCCGCAACTCCGGCGCCACCGTCGTCTCCGAGGGCGTGGGCGACCACGGCTGCGAGTACATGACCGGCGGCCGCGCCGTCGTCCTCGGCGAGACCGGCCGCAACTTCGCGGCGGGCATGTCCGGCGGCGTCGCGTACGTCGTCGACCTCGACCCCGACCACGTCAACAAGGAGCTGGCCGCCGCCGTCGAACCCCTCGACGCCGCCGACCGGCAGTGGCTGCACGACGTCGTGCGCCGCCACCACGAGGAGACCGCCTCCACCGTCGCCGCCGCCCTCCTCACCGACTGGGACACCGCCGCGCGGCGCTTCAGCAAGGTCGTCCCGCCCACCTACAAGGCAGTGCTCGCCGCCAAGGACGCCGCCGAGCGAGCAGGGCTCTCCGAGAGCGAGACCCACGAGAAGATGATGGAGGCGGCGCACCATGGCTGACCCCAAGGGCTTCCTCACCACCGGCCGCGAGACCGCGCGCACCCGCCCCGTCGCCGAGCGCGTCCAGGACTGGAACGAGGTTCACGTCCCCGGCTCCCTGCTCCCCGTCATCGGCAAGCAGGCCGGGCGCTGCATGGACTGCGGCATCCCCTTCTGCCACAACGGCTGCCCGCTGGGGAACCTCATCCCGGAGTGGAACGACTACGCCTACCGCGACGACTGGCGCGCCGCCAGCGAACGGCTCCACGCCACCAACAACTTCCCCGAGTTCACCGGACGGCTCTGCCCCGCGCCCTGCGAGGCCGCGTGCGTGCTGGGCATCAACCAGCCGCCCGTCACCATCAAGAACGTCGAGGTCACCGTCATCGACAAGGCGTGGGAGGCCGGTGACGTCACCCCCCAGCCGCCCGAGCGCCTCTCCGGCAGGACCGTCGCCGTCATCGGCTCCGGCCCCGCGGGCCTGGCCGCCGCCCAGCAGCTCACCCGGGCCGGCCACACCGTCGCCGTCTACGAGCGCGCCGACCGCCTCGGCGGCCTGCTCCGCTACGGCATCCCCGAGTTCAAGATGGAGAAGCGCCACATCAACCGCCGCATCGAGCAGATGCGCGCGGAAGGCACCAAGTTCCGCACCGAGGTGGAGATCGGCCGCGACATCGACGCCGCCGAACTGCGCAGGCGCTACGACGCCGTCGTGATCGCCGCGGGCGCCACCACCTCCCGCGACCTGCCCGTGCCCGGCCGGGAACTGGGGGGCGTCCACTACGCCATGGAGTACCTGCCGCTGGCCAACAAGGTGCAGGAGGGCGACCTGACCGTCTCCCCGATCACCGCCGAGGGCAAGCACGTCGTCGTCATCGGCGGCGGCGACACCGGCGCCGACTGCGTCGGCACCGCCCACCGCCAGGGCGCCGCCTCCGTCACCCAGCTGGAGATCATGCCCAGGCCGGGGGAGGAGCGGAACGCCGGCCAGCCCTGGCCGACCTTCCCCATGCTCTACAAGGTCACCTCGGCCCACGAGGAGGGCGGGGAGCGCGTCTACTCCGTCTCCACCACGCACTTCGAGGGCGACGAGAACGGCAACGTCCAGTGGCTCCACCTCGTCGAGGTCGAGTTCACCGGCGGCAAGCTCGAACAGAAGCCCGGCACCGAGCGCCGCATCCCGGCCCAACTCGTCACCCTCGCCATGGGGTTCACCGGCACCGACGTCAAGAACGGCCTCGTCGAGCAGTTCGGCCTCGACCTCGACGCGCGCGGCAACATCGCCCGCGACGCCGACTTCGCCACGAACGTGCCCGGCGTGTTCGTGGCCGGGGACGCCGGGCGCGGCCAGTCCCTGATCGTCTGGGCCATCGCGGAAGGCCGCTCGGCCGCCCGCGGCGTCGACCGCTACCTCACCGGCGCCAGCACCCTCCCGGCC
>NZ_JAINFC010000177.1 GCF_020740835.1 Streptomyces sp. UNOC14_S4 | reverse complement strand
AGCGCGGATGAGTAGTGGCCGGTCTCGTCCCGCAGCAGTTCGACGAACTGCGGATACTCACCACCGACCACCGACAACAGGGCGGAGGCGGCTCCGTCGGCGTACGCACGCGCCGCGTTCTCGTACAGGGCGGCGATCTCGTGTTGGTTCACTTCGAAGCAGGACTGGAGCCGCGCCAGCACGATGCTGTGGGGGTTGACCATGTACTTCCCCGGAATGCTGAGCAGACCTTCCACCGGCCGTACCCGTCCGGGCTGGAAGTTCCATAAGGCGGCGCGGGCCGCTTGGTCGGCGACCCGGGTTTCGCGGGCGGCAGCTCCGAGAGCGGCGACGCTCTCCTTCAGGCTGTCGGACCACGCGATGGTGGGTTGGGGCATGGGTTGTCCTCCGGGACTGGAGTACGGGCAGGGTTGTCCGGCCCTCCGCCCGGCCCCGGCTCTCGCGGGCCGAGGCCGCACGGGGAGCCGTCAACCAGCCGTCGACAGCGTGGCGTCGGCCTCGGCCTCGGTAGCCGTGGCGAACAGCAGGGCGCGGAGGTCGCTGCCCACGAGGGCCGTGAGCCGCTGCTCGATCGCCTGCCACGACTGCGGGTCTATGGCCATCAGCGCGGCGACGGCCGCCGGGCCCTTGCCCTCCTGGATCGCGGTGAGGGCGTCGCGGAGTTCGCCCGAGGCCATCAGGGAGATGCGCGGCGGGACGGACGTGGAGGTGGTCTGGTGCGACATGGCGAGGGTCCTTTCAGCGATGGCGTGAGCGGTCATTTGCTGAAGTTGGGGAGCGCGTTGCCGAGGGCGGTCATGACCTGGTCGATGGGGGCGGAGGCGCCGGTCCGGCTGAGGTAGTAGCCGAAGAGGACGGCGACCGCGGCGGAGCCCATACCGACGGACCGCGAGCGGATGAGCATGGCCAGGAGGAGACCGAAGAGGACGAGTGCGGAGATCGAGAAGGACACGGCGCGGGCTCCTTGAGGAGGAGGGGGTCAGCGGGTGCTTTCGCGGTTTTCGCGGTACAGGCGGGCAGCGGCGTTGTAGAGGCGGCGCCCGACGCGCAGCCGCACGCCGTGGCCGTCGCAGCGGCGGCAGGTGCGTCCGCGCCTGAGCCGTCCGGTGCGGGACCGGTGGATCTTGGCTCCCCAGCCCTTGCACTTACGGCAGGCGCCGACCGGGCTGACGGTGCACAGAGCGCCGTAGCTGAGAGCGACGAGGATGAGGCTGGGCATAGCGCTGAGCAACGAGGTCATCGAAGGCCCTTCCGGGGCGGGATTCGGGGGTGCTCAGGAGGCTCCGCTAGGAGCTAGTGCGCAGGTCAGAGGCGCTTTTGCGTGCTAGCGGAGGTGCTAGACCTAGCGGGGGTGGCCGCTAGGTCCAGCGGGCGAGGGCAGTCAGGCGGCTTCTTGTTTCCCGTCGCGTTCCGCGATCGCCGAGACGACGTCGGCGCGTCGGATGCCGCGTCGGTTGGCGCCCTTGCCGTCCTCGGTGGTGCCCCACACCTGCACGGTGCGGATGCCGTACGGCTTCAGGGCCGCCGTCAGTTGCTCCGCCGTCCACTCTCCGTAGACCTCCGGCCGGAGGTCGGCGAGGCGCGCGACCGTGACCTCGTTCCACAGCTTCGGCTTGTCGGCCGGGACCGCGATGAACAGATCGGCCAGCAGGTCGTACGAGGCGGCCGCTTCGGCCTCGGGCTGCTCGCCGAGCGCGTACCCGGCGAGGGTGCCGAGGCGCTCGCGCATGGTCCGGGCACGCTGGGCGATGCGGTCTGCGGCCACGGCGTCGATCTCGACCGCGCGCACGATCCGGGCGTCCGCGCCTTCGCCGAGGAAGTAGCAGATGCCCTTGTCGCCCCACGCGAACTCTGTTGCGCGTACGCCGCGTTTGTACGCTCCGGTGCCGAGGACGAGGTTGTTCTCGGTGTGGCTCATGACCTTCAGGCACCAGCGGGCGGAAGCGTTCGCGGAGATGCCCTTCGGGAGGCTGGCGTCGTCGAGCCGCTGCGTGGCCAGCAGGAGTACGAAGCCCAGCGCCGGACCACGCTTGTTCAGGTCGACGCAGATTTCTTCCAGCTCCCTGCCGTACTTCGGATGCTCGAACCACTTCTGGCACTCGTCCGCGGCGACGATGATCGGATGCAGGCCCAGCGATCGCTTCGACGCCAGCTCCGTGGTCACCTTCGACTCGGGGCAGATGTCCCGCGGCAGGCCACGGATCACCTTGCTGCGACGTCTCAGCTCGGTTTGCAGGGCCCGTAGGTCCGCCAGGGCGTAGAGGATGTCCTCCTCCTCGTCACCCGCTCGGTGACGATAGGAGACCGCCTTGCCGACCGGATCGAGGTCACCGGTGCCCTTCAGGTCGTAGCTGTGGATCTCCGCGCGCGGGTCGAGAGCCGCAATGAGGAGCAGCTCGCGGAGCAGGAACGTCTTACCCATCCGCGGGATGGCGCCGATGACGCCCGCCACGTACATGAGAGTGACGTCGACCCAGCGTCCCCGCTGGTCAGTCCCCCAGGCGACCGGCTTGAAGAGATCGACCGTGCCGGTCTTGGCGAGTGGCCAAGCGGGCTGCTTCGTCTGGGACATGTCCTGGTCCCCGACCCACAGCCGCAGATGGCCGGTGTGTTCGTGCTGCACCGCCTCGGGCCACACAGTGCCGAGCGGACGCCGGAGCCCCGAGGCCAGCCTCTCCCGCCGGTCGGCGACGTCCGTGACGGTGACGCCGTACGGGAGATCACCCTCGGCAAGCCAACCAGGACCGTCCCGGGTGATGGGGGCGGTGAAGGTGAAGCCGTCCCCGCCCTTGGCCTGTGCCTGATTGATCGCCGGAATGCCCAGCGAGCCGAGAGCGCGGAGCACGATGTCGCTCGTGAGCTTCGTGGCCTTCGGGATCTCCACGGCACGCCGGATGACCGGGGCGTCGGCGGGCTGGCCCAGCCGCCCCATCACCAAGGTGAGGGCAGCACCGGCAAGGAACAGCAGCCACTGCGGCGCGAGAACGTACAGCGCCACCGCCGTGACGAGCCCGACGAACAACGCAGTGAATGCGACCGCCGCGCGCCAGCGCACCCGACGGTCCCTCTGACGGGAGAGCCTCAGGTAGTCGCCGATGTCCCCGGCGGCCACGGACGCCGCCCGGGCCGGCTCGCCCTCAGCATCCGTGACCCACCGCATCGTGCCGCCGACAACCCGCGCCACACCGTGCGGAGCTTGCAGCGTGAGGCGCAGGCAGTACCAGGGCGTCCGTACGGCGTGGTACGCGGTGAGGTGCCACGCGTACGAGCCGAGCCACTCGCCAGCGGTCTTGGCTTCCTGCCACGACCGTGCCCAGGCCGGGATGACCGGGCGCCGTTTGGCACCCTGGGCACGCGCGAACAGGTCGGGCCTGGCCGGACCGCCTGGGCGGTCGACCATCTCAACTTGTGGAACAGGTGCTTCCGCTAATGCCTGGGGTGCTGGGTCATCGGCCGACGCAGCGATGGGAACCTCCGGTCTCGCGAACTCTGCACGGACAGGGCGACCAGCGGCTTTGGCCGCAATCAGCCGCTGGCGGCTTGGGCTTTCAGACGCGGAAGCGCCTCGGGCCGGTGACGCGGAGCCACATCTGGAGGAGGGTCATCACCGCCGAGTAGGCACCCGCGCCGCACAGGACGGTGAGCAGCCAGTCGGCGCCGAGGTCCTGCGCGGACCGGCACCCGATGTAGGCGGCGAGGAAGCCGACGAGCAGCACGACCAGGCTCACGACGGACTGACCGGTCGTCGGCGAGGCGACGCGGCGCGCCACGACCTCCAACGTGCTCGGGGCGGCGAGACGCTTCTCGCCCCCGGGGAGGTGCACCACGACGTAGGTCGCGTTCTCCTGGCTGGTGATCCCGGCTACGGAGCCGAGGAGGGTCTTGCCATTACGGTCTCGCACAACGTCGCCGATGCCGAGCTTCATTGCTCCCCCTTTGGGAGTAGATGAGGACAACCGGCGGCAGGCATGGGCCCGCCCCGGGGCGCGCGGTGTTTCGAGACCACTCATGGAGACGAGTGGCCATGACCTCCGCCGTCGCCGATGCGCGTTGCGACGCCAGAGACCAAAAACACTCGTTCGTCCAGGAGCTCTCTATGCAGTTCTCACGGAACGGGCGCTTCCTTCGTACTCACCCTCTCGGGCTTTCCTCCGGGCGCTTCGGTGCGACTCCTCAGGAGGACAAGTCCTCAAGTCCTCTTTAGGAGTTGAGGCACGACTATGACGTAGGTCTCTTCAACTCGTCAAGACCTCTTTAGGAGTCGTATGCTGATCGCGGCCCAGCAAGGACGGTGATCAGCAATGGCGGCGTACGAGCGCATCGCTAGTGACCTGCGACGATCCATCCGAGACGGCCAGCTGGCGCCCGGCGCGCAACTGCCCCCCGAGACCCAGCTCGCGGAGCAGTACGGGCGGAGTGTCCCCACCATCCGCGAGGCGCTACGGCTCCTGCGCGACGAGGGCCTCATCGCAAAACAGCACGGCAAGGGCAATTTCGTACGTAAAGCACGCACACCGGTGCTGCGTACGAACGACAGGCATCAGTGGGAGAAGGACCGCGTCCGCGAGCCGAAGGAGCAGCGGGCGGAGACCGGCGCCACCGAGCACGACACGGGCCTGACGGTCAACGACCTGGTCTTCCACGCCGCCTACGGCGAGGCCAAGGCCGACAAGAACCTCGCCGAACTCTTCGGCATCCCGGAGGGCTCCGCCCTCGTCGAGCGCGTCTACCGGACCCGGTACGCCGCGGAGCGCGCCCCGTTCGCCCTGGTGACGTCCTACCTGATCCGCGACCTGGTGGCGGATAACCCGGAGCTCCTGGACGCCGCCAACGAGCCGTGGCCCGGGGGCACTCAGAGCCAGCTCGCCTCTGTCGGCATCGAGCTCGACCGCATCGAGGAGCGCTTCGTCGCCCGGCCTCCGACCCCGGAGGAGGCGGAGGAGCTGGACCTACCGGCCGGCACCTCGGTGATCCAGCTCCGGAAGACCTCGTACGACATCAACAACCGCCCGGTGGAGATCTCCTTCGTCACCCTGCCCGGAGACCGTACGGAGCTGCTCTTCACCACTCCCCTGGAAAGGTGGTGAGCGCCCGTGCAGCGGCGCGTCATCATCGTCACTGCGGTGCACTCACCGTCCGCTCATCACCTGGGCGACGCCTACAGGTCGCTCTGCCAGCAGGAACTCCCGGAGGGCTGGGACTGGCACTGGCTCATCCAGGAGGACGGGACGAGCGGTGACGTCGCGCCGCACGTTCCCACTGACGACGCACGCGTGACCTTCCGTCAGGGGCGCCGTGGCGGGCCGGGCGTCGCGCGGACGATGGCCCTCGCTCACGCCGACGGCGACTACGTCAAGGTTCTGGACGCCGACGACCAGCTTCCCGCGGGCACGCTGGCCCGCGACCTGGCCGTCCTCGAAGGTGACCGCAGTATCGGCTGGACGACTTCTCGCGTCCTCGACCTGCTTCCCGATGGCAGCACGGTCGGCTTCGACCAGGACCCGGAGGGCGGCCCGATAGAGCGGGGCGCCGTCTTGGAGCACTGGCGCGCGAACAGCTTCCGCGCTCAGGTCCATCCGGCGACGCTCTTCGCCCGGCGCGAGCTGGTGCTCGCCCTGGGTGGGTGGATGGCGCTGCCCGCGTCGGAGGACACCGGGCTTCTCCTGGCCCTGGACGCCGTCAGCCGCGGCCACTTCACGCGCGAAGTGGGCCTCCTCTACCGGAAGTGGCCCGGTCAGGCGACCGGGCAGGCGGCGCATACCGACGCCGACGAGCGCGAAGCGCGCATGGCAGTCGTCGAAGCCCGGGCCCGGGCGCTGTCCGAGTGCCGCTGGCAGTTCCCCGTCGTCACGGGTTGATCGGGACCTCGTAGACGATCTCGCAGAGGGCGGCGGGCACCACGATGTCCGCCGTCTCGACCGCACGGCCGTCGACGTCGTAGTACGTCCGCTGGATTCGGGTGACGAGAGCACCGCGCTGCACGCCGAGGAGGGTCGCCTCCTCGGCGTTCGCGTGTCCGGGCTCCGGGCGCTCCACGGAGCGGGCCACCGTGATGCCGATCTCGGCCATCCGGCGGACCACGCCCATGCCTGCGGCCGGGCCAGCCTCGGGCAGTACGACCAGGGAGCCGGCCGTGACGCTGTACGGCTCCCAGCTCGTCAAGATCTGCACGGGCTTGTCATCAGCCAGAAGTTCGTACGAAGTGCGCACGCAGTAGTCGCCCTCGGCGATGCCGAGGCGTTGGGCGATCTCCGGTGGCGCGGGCACCATTCCGTCAGTGCGGCTCTCGGACGTCGCCTTCCTGCCCAGCTCCGCCATGTCCGCGGGGAAGGGCGCGCCCTCTCCCTGCTCGCGCTCCCGTGAGCGCGTGATGCGCACTCGTTCGCGCCGTTGCGCGACATAGGTCCCCGAACCGGTGCGGCCTTCCAGGACGCCCTGCGCGATCAGTGCCTCCTGCGCGCGGCGGACGACGCCGTCGGGCACGCCGCACTCCTCCGCCAACTGCGCACGAGAGGGCAGCCGGTCGCCCGGCATCCATTCCTGGTTCTCGATGCGCTCTCTGAGCTGGTCAGCGAAGCGGAGGTACGGCGGCTGCTCACGCATATGGAAAATCTAGGCCCCCAGCTCTAGTCTGGGCGCCTAGACTATATCTGGGCGCCCAGCTTTGGATCTAGGCGTCTAGCAGCACGCACTCATGGATCGCACGGCGACGGAGGAACGCGTTGTGCTCTCGCCGGAAGCCCGGGTCGACGCCATCTGCGAGCACCTCGGCGCCCTGGGCTTCACCTTCCGGGTGATCGATGAGGCCACCTGCACACGCATCGAGATGGAGGTGCCGGACCGAGTCCCCGCCGAGTCGTGGCACGAGTTCTTAGCCACTCTCACCACGGCTGACCAGTGGGGAGCTGCCCACAGCGGAAAGAGCGGTCGCACCGCTTGGGCTGCCGTCGCAAAGGAAACCCCCGCAACAGTCACCGCTGTCCGGGGGCGCGGCCGCCAGCTATGAGGAGCTGATCAGCGTGACCGAGATTATCCGCCGAGCCGCCGCCTGGGCCAGGAGGCAGCTCTTCACCCCGTCCGGGCGTCACCGCCTGGACAGGTCGACGGAACAGCCGGCCGTCGCCCCGGAACCGCCGCGGACGCCTCCCGCGCCGCTCGCCACGGACCGCCCGCACTGGGAAGAGGTCCGCCCCGCCAAGGACCCGATCCTCGTCCGCCCGTTCATGCTCACGGCCGCGGAGCGCGCCCGCCTCTGGGCGGGGCCCCGTCGCCGGGTGCTGCTGGTCTGCCCGCAGTTCCCCGGGGTGGTGGCGCATTGATGCCCAGGACGACCACCAAGACCGCGTTTCTCCTGTCCCCCGAGCGACCCACCCAAGGGCGGTGATCAGCATGTCTTTCTCACCCCAGCGCATCGCCGATGATCTCCGGCGCCGCATCGAAGCCAAAGAACTGAAGGTGGACACGAAGCTGCCGTCCGAGAAGGAACTCGCCTCCCGGTACGGGGTCAGCACACCGACACTGCGGGAAGCACTCGACACACTCCAGGCCGAAGGACGGGTCGAAAAGCAGCAGGGGCGCGGCAACTTCGTACGAGAGCCAAACGCGCGGATGACGTACGTCGGCGGGAGGCATCTGATGCCCCAGACGGACCGTGACATCAACCGCGCAAGGGAAACGGGCAAGGCCACCAGCATGGTCGAAGCCGACACGGAGTTGGCGAAATTCCTGAACGTGCCGGAGGGCTCCATGGTCACCACGTTCGGCTTCGTCGGCTGCGAAGAGGACGCTCCTCGGACAATCGCGAAAGTGTACGTCCCGACCGGCGTGGCCCTCGTCCCGTCCATCCAGCACCCCGTGTCCCCGTGGGGCGACGACGTCAGGAACAGCCTCGCCCGGGCCGGGGTGCACGTGGCCTCCACCGTCGAGCGCCTCACCGCCCGGCGCCCGACCTCCGAGGAAGCCGAGATCCTGAGCATCCCGAGCAAGGCTCCGGTACTCGAGGTGGAGCGCACCTCCTTCGACATGGGCGGCAATGTCGTCGAGGGGGCCCTTTTGATCCTGCGAGGCGACCGCAACGAGGCCGTCTACACCACCAGGGCCGGTGTTCCCTTCCGGCTCCTTCCCTGGGATGGGCCGGAAGGCAGCCCGGCATACGTGAGCACGGATGACGGAGGCCATATCTCGGACCTCGCAGACGGCATCGAGGCAAGCCAGATGAAGTCGGCAGCGTCCGTGCTCAGCTGCGCCAAGGACGTGATCGAGGACAAGAGCGTCGGCGCAGACGAACTGCGTTATGTCCTCAACGAGACGGCCATCGCGCTACGTGACGTCCTGCGCATCGCCGATTCCCGAGGGCTCCGGCTGCCCAGCCCGCCCCTCGGCCTGAGCGGCGACGGCGGCCTCGACGAGCCAGCAGCGCCTCACGCGCTCATGGCTGGCCGGAAGCAGGGCCCATCGGCAGAGGACCCGACCGACGCGGGGTAAGGACTGCACCTGAAATGTGTGAGGCCCGGCTCTGGGAGCAGAGCCGGGCCTCACACATTTCAGGCAAGGGTCTCGGCATCGATTCGAGAGAAAACCAGGTCGCTTTCGCCGGTGACAGGCCCTCGCCACCGCACCGGGACCACGGGGGCCCCGCGCTGCGCCCTCGGATAGCTCTCGGGGGCGTAATCGTTGGCGAGCCGGTAGACGTGGAAACCGTGTCCACGCATGGCAGCTAGCAACTCCTCGGCGGAGTCGCCGAGTTTCGCCATGCGCTCGGGTGTCACTTCGACGGTGATCTCGGCGTCGTGCCGGAGGCGGTCGAGCAGTGGAAGCATGCCTCGCACGACGGCGCCTTCGGCGCCTTCGACATCGACCTTGATCACCCTGGCCTCGGCGATCTCCGTGGGGGTGAGAAGTTCGGGGAGCGGCCGAGCCTCGACCTCGAAGGTGGCCATCGCCGGCCCGTCGTAGGGCACGATGCTGGCGGCCCCGAGGTTGTGGTTGCTGGCGAGGACGACCGTCAGCGTCCCCTGCCCGTCTGACACTGCGGCGTTAACCGTACGGAGGTTGCGGCAGGCGTTGAGTCGTGCATGGCGGAGGAGGCTCTCGTGGACCGTCGGCGATGCCTCGATCGCGACCACGCGCCCCTGTTCGCCGACCAGGCGCGAGGCGAGGAGGCTGAAGTACCCCACGTTGGCCCCGACGTCGACGAAGGTGTCGCCGGGTCGTAATCGTCTCTGGAGCCAGCGTGTCATGTGCGGCTCCCAGACCCCGAACAGGTAGAGGTACCGCTGGATCAAGTCGATGGTGTCGACAATGAACCGGTCGCCCGACCGGGTGCGGATGACATGTCGTCGAGGGTGACCCTTCAGGTAGGAGTTCAGCCGCCCGGACAACAGCAACGCCCCGAAGTTCCCAGGGGCACCGCGCATATACCGGCACCCAAGCGAGACAAGTACTTCCGCCGTACCAGTGATCACCCGGTCGCCTCTTCGCAGCCTCGGACGAGCCCTACCCCCACAATGGACTTGTACCCAGGTGCCCTACACCACGCTTCGCGTAAACCGTGCTTGCGGTGGCGATTCCACGTGCTTGGTGTCGCTCTTTCTTTCCACCGAGCTATGATGGGGGTCCGCCGCCCTTGCCACCTTCAAACTGGACTACCAACTTCGTAGCGCCACCGAAGCTGGCGAAACCCAGTATGCTGAGGCCCGGCCGAATCAGCGGCCTGTGGCCTAGCCTGCAAGCCCGTGACTAGCGGCGACGAAGGCCCGAAGGTGCTCCGCATCCTGTGATCACTGACTGGACTCGCCCTGGACAGGCGTGCCAGGTCACGGGGCTGCGCGCCGGATCACAGGACGACGACGTGGTGAAGTACCACCGCCGGAAGCTCGACGCGAAACAACGTCAAGCCAAGACTGGCGAGACTTTCCAAGCCGCGGTGAACGCCGTACGCAAGAAGCCCTACTCCAGCGGCCCCGTGGCGGCAGCCCGCAAGGCCGTCATCATGGGAATGAGCCCGGCGGTCGACGCGTTCATCCAGGAATCTCTGGGCCGGACGCCCGCCGGGCCGTACAGGGAAGCAGTAGAGATGGCCCTGATCAGCGACTGGGTCACCAGCCTCCGTGGCATCGCCGACGAGTCCGCGCTGGATCTGCTACGGCTCCAGGCCAAGGCCGAGTACCGGCGGTGGCAACCGCTGTGGGAACGCAACATACAGGGACAGAAGATCATGCTGCTCAGCCAGATGAGCAGCATCCAGACGGAGGAGGAACTTCCCCTCGACAACTGCACCCCGGATGTCGAGGTCCTACGGTTCCAGTCGGATGACGAACGGCTGATCGCAGTGCTGCGCGGCCTCGATCCTGAAGAGGCAGCGATCGCCTGGCACTGGGCCGAGCAAGGGGGGAGCTGGGGCTCAGCCGCCCGTGCTATCGGGCGACCCTTCCAGTACGGGGAGCAGGTCCGCCGCAAGCTCCGGCGCCTCGGCCGCCTGTACCACGCATCTTCCTCAGCGGTCACTGCTTCCCAGGCGGCGGCAGCATGACCCTCTCCCAACTTCTCCTGATCTTGCTGCTTGTCATCGTCACGCTTGGGGTCGGCGCCGGCGTCATGATCCTGCTTCACCGTCACCCGTCCTGGGCTACCCCAGCCGCCGGAGCCATCGCCGCGATGGGGCTCATAGCCGCTGTTGTCGCCGTCCTCGTGGCCATCACTCGAAAGTGACTTCTCCCGCCCGGTGGCACGCCTACGGAGTGCCACCGGACAGACGCGTAGGCACCGTCAAGGGCGCTTCCTTGCTTCATAGACCGGTTCTGCTCCAACTATGACGACCAGCTGCGCAACCAGAGGGGCAGCAGGCTCTCGGGCACTCTGTTCGCTCTACGACAGCGACACTCCATATCTACACAAGGCCGCGGCACAGCCCATGCCGCCCCACACCCTTCGTGCCAGAACCGTGCCAGATAGCCCGGCGAGTCACGGTCACCGGCGGACTCTGGAGCCACCCGGGCAAGCAGACATCAGTACCGCACCGCAGATCAACGACTCACGATTCACCAAGAGGCAGTGATTCCCAAGCTCAGAGCGCGAGTTCGATTCTCGTCACCCGCTCTTCAAAAAGGGCCCTGGTCAAGCGACCAGGGCCCTTTTCGTCGTCCAGACCGGGTCAGTCATCGCGTGCCAGATCCGTGCCGGATTCCTCCTCGCTGTCGCCCTGGCGACCTCTGGCGTCAACCCGTGGGTTGAGGTGATTTCTCAACCCATCGCTCAACCCGGGGTTCGACGATCCGCGGGCCGGATCCGAGCAGTCTTGGGGCTGTGAACATCACCGATTACATCGTCAACGGAATCCTCGTCCTGCTCGTCGTGCGCCAGGTGCGCGGCAGCCGTCTGGACCTGGTCAACCTGGTCCTTCCGGTCGTGCTGGTCAGTGGCACCGCGGTGTACTACCTGCGGTCGGTGCCGACGGAGGGCAACGACCTCGTCCTCGAGCTCGTGCTGGCCGGCGCGGGAGCCGCTCTCGGCGTGCTCTGCGGGCTCACAACGCACCTCACGCGCAAGGCCGATGGCGTCCACGCCAAGGCCGGCATCGCGGCCGCGGCCCTGTGGGTCGGCGGCATGGCGTTCCGGACGGTCTTCGCCTTCGCCGACGACCACGGCGCCGGCGACTCCATAGCCGGCTTCAGCCGCGACCACCAGATCAGCTCGGCCCAGGCCTGGGTGGCGGCGTTCGTCCTGATGGCGCTGGCCGAGGCCGTGGCCCGGCTGGTGGTGATCCGCTACCGCGGCTACCGGCTGGCCTCCCCCTCCCGTGCCGCCCGCCCGGTGGCGGCGTGAACATCCTCTGCCGGCGACCGGGCCCGTTCTTCGCGGGTCCGGCTGCTCCTATGCTGTCGATCATGAGCTCAACGCCGCCCGGCGGCTGCCGGGAGGACAGCCCGAGAGTCGCGGAGGCCCGGTCGCGTGCGGCCGAGCGCGCCGCGCGACAGGCTGCGCGGATGCACCTGGTGCTGTGGGGCGTCCTGATCTTCACCATCGCCTCGGTCCTGCAGAGCCGGCCGCACCCGGGGGTGCGCGGCGAGGGGCTCGCCGTCAGCCTGGGGCTGGCCGGGTGCCTGCTGTCCCTGGCCGTCGCGGCCCTGTCCCACCGCCCGAGGAAGCGGAATCCGGAGGCCGCCACCATCGCGTTGTCGCTGGTCCTGGGCGCCGGCGGCAATGCGCTGGCGTACCTCCAGCCGAGCGCGATGATGGTGGTCCCCGTCTCCGCCGCCGTGGCCCTGCTCTTCGCACGTCTGCGGCCGCGGGTCGCCCTCCTGCCGGCGGTACCGCTGAGCGTGGCGATCATGGTGGTCACCATCCGCACCGGCCCGTCCGACAACGCGGTGCAGTCCGGAGTGGCCGACGCGCTGCTGTGCATGGTGCTCGGCGCCATCAATGTGTTCGCCCGCCAGGCCCGGTTGCGGCACGACCAGACCGAGCTCCTGCTCGCCGAGCTGGAGGACTCGCGCGAGGCACAGGCGCGCGCCGCCGCCGTCGCCGAGCGCACCCGGATCGCCCGGGAGCTGCACGACGTGCTGGCGCAGTCCCTGTCCGCGCTCTCCGTGCAGTTGGAGGGCGCCCGCAAGCTCGCCGAGCGCGACCAGGTCGCCCCGGCCCTGCGCCAACTGATCGTCCGCAGCGGGGAACTGACCCGGGAGGGCCTCTCCGACGCGCGCCAGGCCGTCGCCGCCCTGCGCGGGGACGACGCCCCCGTGGTGGACCAGCTCACCGCCCTGGTCGGCCGCTGCCGCCGCGATCTCGCGCTGCCGATCTCCCTCTCGGTGACCGGACAGCCCCGGACGCTGGCGCCGGAGGCGAACCTCGCGCTCTACCGGGGAGCCCAGGAGGCGCTCACCAACGCGGCCCGGTACGCCGCCGGTTCGCCCACCTCCGTGGTGCTGAGCTACACCCCCCGGGCCACCACCCTGACCGTCTCGGACCAGGGCTGGGCCGCGAGCACGGGCGACGACGGCGAGGCCGAGGCCGGCGTGCCCGTGCCGCCCGTCGAGGCGTGGACGGGCGGGGGGAACGGCTTGCGCGGCATGCGCGAGCGCATCGAACGGGTCGGCGGCCGCACCCAGGCCGGGCCCGCCGGACAGGGTTGGACCGTGGAGATGGAGATACCGGCGTGAACGATTCCGTGGCCCCCATCAGGGTGCTGGTCGCCGACGACCAGCGGGTGACCCGCGAGGGCCTGATGCTGCTGGTCGGCCTCAACGACGGCATGGAGGTCGTGGGCGGCGCGGCCGACGGCGCGCAGGCGGTGGCGCTGGCCCACGAACACCACCCGGACGTCGTGCTGATGGACCTGGCGATGCCCGGCACCGACGGTCTCGCCGCGACCCGGACACTGCGCGCGGAGGCCCCGGGAATCGCCGTCCTGGTGCTGACGACCTACGCGGACGACGCCTCGGTCTTCCCCGCGCTGCGGGCCGGGGCGAAGGGATACCTCACCAAGGACGCGGGCGCGGACGAGATCGAGCGGGCGATCCGCGCCGTCGGCGACGGCCGGATCTGGATGGACCCGGTGGTGCAGGAGCGCCTGATCGCGGTCGTCACCGCGGGCCCGGAGCCGGAGTCCGGTGCGGCCCCGGGCGCTGCCACACCAGTTGCCCCGACCACACTGGCTGCCCCGACCACACTGGCTGCCCCGACCACACTGGCTG
>NZ_JAINFC010000176.1 GCF_020740835.1 Streptomyces sp. UNOC14_S4 | reverse complement strand
GCGCAGGCCCTGGGTCGGGGTGGAGGGGGTGAAGCTGTAGCGGCCCAGGACGTTGAGGTTCTTGAACTTCAGCGGGGACAGGCGGGCGACGTCCTCATCGCTGATCTCGTGGCCCTCGGCGCGCAGCTGGGCGACCGCGGCGTCGATGTACTTCGTCGTCCACAGCACCACGGCGTTCAGCACCAGGCCCAGCGAGCCCAGCTGGTCTTCCATACCGTCCCGGTATGCCTGGTGGATGGTGCCGCGTTTGCCGTGGCAGATGTCCCGGGCGAGGGTGTGGCGGGATTCCTGGACGGACAGCTGCTTGCCCATCTGACGGCGGTAGGTGTCATCGACCGGGTCGACGACCTGGAGCAGGTGCAGGGTCTTGGCGATGCGCCCGTACTCGGCGAACGCCTGCCCCAGCGGAGTGGGCCGGCCCTCGCGGCCGAACATCCGCAGCAGGTCATAGGCGCGCACCTGGTTGGTGACCAGGGAGCCCGCGACGCGCAGCATGTCCTCCCAGTGGGTGGTCACCTTCTTCAGGTTCACCTTGTTGTTGCGCGCGAGGGCCTCCAGCGGTCCGTAGCCGCCAGTGGCGATCCCGTCCATCTCCGCCCGCCAGAACCGCTGGTCGTCCAGGTCCTTGAACCGCGGGGAGAAGTTGTAGCCCAGGATCTTGAACAGGCCGAACACCATGTCCGAGTACGAGGCGTTGTCGGTGGCGACCATCTCCGGCTTCACCCCGCCGTCCAGGTTCAGCAGAGCGTCCAGGATGTGCAGGGAGTCGCGGGGCGTGCCGGGGACCACCATCTGCCCGATCCCGAAGACCTGGTCGTTGACGGCGTTCAGCCAGGTGATGCCGCGCTTGAATCCGAAGTACTTCGGATTCGGGGCGGTGGCGATGGAGCGGACCGGGACGACGAAGCGCAGGCCGTCGACGGAGGCGAGCAGCCCGTTGCCCCAGAACTTCACGATCGGCACCTGGGACTGGGCGGCGATCAGGGCGGCGTTGGCCGCGGCGATGGTGTCGCTACGCAGGTAGTACTGGTCGACGTGGACCAGGCGCGAGCGGGTCAGCGCCTCGTGGCCGGGGTTGACCACGGGGGTCATGCCGATGTTGCACGCCTCGGACACCAGGAGCGCGACGAGGGAGGTGGTGAGGTCCTTCATGCGGGTCTTGCCGTCGCCCAGGTGCACGAAGGCGTCCAGGAACCCGGTCCAGGCGTGCACCTCGAACAGCAGGTCCGGGAGGTCGATCTTCGGGAGCATCTTCTCGACCCGCTTGCGCAGCCGGGCCAGCGACGTGGGCACCCCGAGCGCGCCGAGCGCGTCCACGTTGAGCTTGGCCCGCCCGTTCGGCAGCGTCTCGATGCTCACCTTCGCGTCCGCGCCGGCTTCTTCGAGGCGTTCGGCCATCTGCTTCCACGCCGCGTCCAGCACCCGCACCAGCTCCGCCAGATGCTCCTCGACCGGCATCTCCAGGCTCAGGCCGGCCAGCACGTCCTCGCGCACCGCCAGCCACGGCTTGCCGTCCAGCAGGCGGGCACGCGGGTTGGAGAAGCGGTGCGAGGGCGACGCGAAGATGTCGCGGCTCATCAAAGCGCGGTACAGCTGCTCCAGTACGCACACCACGTAGGCGTCGCGGTCCACCGCGCCCTGCGGCAGGTCCTTGTTCGCGTACACCGCCTTGCGCCAGTACGGCGGCACCACCTTGTCGTCGACCTCCCGCTTCAGCAGAGGCTTCTTCGCCACCTGGCGCCGGCTGAGAGCAGGCAGGCTCTTGACCGCGGCCAGGACCCGCTCCCCGGCCGGGGCCGCGCCGAGCATCTTGGTGTCGCCGAGCAGCGACAGGAACGGCTTGACGGTGTTGTAGCGGCTGGCCAGCGCCTCGCGTACCGCGATCTCCGCCGAGTCGTCGTCCTCCGGCACCAGGCTCGCCACCGTGGCGGCCGCGCTCCACAGCTGGGCCCTCGGCGCGACATCCTCCAGCACCTTCCACATCGCGGCCGCGTCCAC
Source organism: Streptomyces sp. UNOC14_S4 (assembly GCF_020740835.1). Taxonomy (GTDB): domain Bacteria; phylum Actinomycetota; class Actinomycetes; order Streptomycetales; family Streptomycetaceae; genus Streptomyces. Next base: position 11,876 of record NZ_JAINFC010000176.1, on the reverse strand, counting down.
CGCCTTGCCACTCTCCTCGATGTGCTCCAGCTCCTGCATGAACACCTTCGAGATACGGGCCATAATCCGGGACGCCTTCTCCAGCTGCGGCAGCGTGGAGAGGCGCTCCTTGTTCGTGAGCCGCTTCGCGGTACTGATCAGCCTCGTCGCCATCAGCACCGTGAACAGCTCCAGCGCGTCGTCAATGGCCTTGGCCTCCAGGTGCCGCATCACCGCGGTCAGCATCGCGGTCCGCTTCGGCTCCGGGGCCCGCTCCAGGCTCGTCGCCTTCGACCCCAGGCCGTACCGGGCCAGCGCGGCGAGCCGGTTCGGCGGGAGCTTGTCCAGCTTCACCCGCCCCAGCCGGTACACCGCGATCTCGTCCACCCGCTCCAGCGCCCGCTTCATCGCCGTGCCCGTCGTCTTCGTCGGCGGCCGCCGGAAGGTCTCCAGGTACGAGTACCGCCGGCCCTCCGGCGTCTCCAGCAACGCCACCAGGTCGGCGGGCAGCGACCGATCCACCCGCCACGCCGACCGGGCGACCGTGGTGTGCAGGCGCTTCTCCGCGATCTGGCGGACCTCGGACACCTGCCGTGCCAGCACGGACACACCCGGCAGCAGCACCCGTTTGCGGCGCAGCCAGCCCACCGCATGATCGAACAGAGCCTTCGGACCCTCCGAGTGCGCGGTCCACGCCCGCCCGTGCAAGAACGTCCTAAACTTCCGCCCCCACTCCGGATCCTCGTACTCGTGATACTCGTACGCGTCCCGGATCTCCCACGCGTGCTCGTACGCCGTCGGCTTGCGCTCGGTGTACGCCTTGACGCACGAGACGTCCTCGATACCGAGCTGCTCGGCGATGTGCTCGATCACCACCCATGGCACATCAAGCGGATCATCCGGCAGGAACCGGCCGATGTAGCGCACCGTGCACATCTGCAGCGCGAACCCGAGCCGGTTGTGATCCCCACGCCGCTTCGCGATCAGCTTGCGGTCCTCGTCATCGAGGTAGAAGAACCGCTCCAGCTCCGGCCGGGTGGCTCCTCGTTGAACTTCCCGTACGACGCGGCCTGATCGTCAGATAAGAACTCCACTGGCATGCGGCGGAGCCAACCACCCGGCCGCGACAGAGCGTGGATCTTTGGCCGAAGGTCCCCACGGAACGGATCGCCCGTGCTAAGCAATCACGACACGTTGACCATGATCAAGTGCTTAGCGTTAATGGCTGTACCGATGTTCCCCAAGCCCGAACTCGGCGTCGGTGGCCAGGCGCCGGGCGATCTGCACGGCTTCGTCGTCGGTGTCGAAGAGGAGGTCGTCGTCGATGTGTTCGGCCGGCCATCCCGTGCGCGGGGCGATGACGGGCAGGCCCATGCCCTGGCAGTCCACCACTGACATCGGCCACGGGCACCCGGGCCGGAAGGGCGCGATGCCGAAGTGGGCTCCGGCCAGCAGGTTGCGGTAGCGGACGCGGTCGCCGCGGTCGGAGGCGATCGTGACGCCGTCGAGGGCGGCGAGTTCGTCGCGGTGCTGCTCGGGGCTGGGGTCGAGGCGGAGGCGCTCGGGGCTGCGGGTGCCGAACAGGTCCATCACCGTCAGCCGCACCGGCGCCTCGGTGACCAGGTGCCGCGCGAGCTGGGTGAAGCGGGCGGTGCCGTAGTGCGCGTAGAGGCGGTGGTTGTAGATCCCGGCCGCGTGGCCGTCCGACGGCACGGTGTCGGCGGGGTCGCGGACCAGGCGTTCGTCCCTGGGCGCGGGGACGACGTGCAGCTTCTCGGCGAGGTCGACGCCCATGCGGTCGGCGGCCGCGGTGGTCCAGGAGGCGGCCGTGCTGGAGTGGACGAGGACGCGGTCGCACGCGGCGAGGCCGGCGGTGAAGGACAGCAGCACGCTCCGGCCGAGGCTGCCGTCGTCCAGGGACGGGTCGAGCGCGAGGTCGCCGTCGTCGGTGAAGGAGAAGGGCAGGTAGTGGCAGTACCCGGCGATCCGGGCGTCCGTGCCGGCTTCCAGGAGGGCGGCGCGGATCGCGGGGGCGGTCTCGATCTGGTTGGCCACCACCACCTCGGGCCGCGTCCGGCGGACGAGCGCGACGAGCTCGTCGAGGCCGGGATCGAGGCGGGCCCGGTACTTCGTGGACGGCGAGAGCGTGGGCGCGAAGCCCACCCGGGCGTCCCCGGCGGGGGCAGGGGCGGCCACGGTCACGTCCACCCCGGCGTCGGCGAGCGCGGGTGTGAGGAGGTCGGCGAAGGTGAAGCCGGAGTCGGCCGAGAGCCGTCCGGGGTTGGAGATGTTCAGCAGGTACAGCAGCCGCACGGCGGTCTCCCTCCCGCCGGGCCCGGGGTCGTCCGGGCCGGTTGAGGGAAGAAAACCAGGGCCAATGATGGTGACGGGATGGTGAGTGTCCCTCACTCACGGTTCACTCGCTCTCGTCATCAACCAGCCAGCCGGGCGGGGGCCTTGATGGAGGAACAGCACGATGCGATGACCATGGAGCAGGCGGCCGAGGCGTTTGCGGCCGAGACCGCCTACTGGCGCGAGGTACGGGGCCTGTCGAAACGGGCCCTGGCCGCGGCGATGGGCTTCGACCCGTCGTACGTCAGCCACGTGGAGTCCGGACGGCACAAGCCCACCGAGGACTTCGCCCGCCGCGCGGACGAGGCTCTGGGCGCCGGCAAGGCCGTCTGGAAACGATGGTGCGACTACGAGGCCGCCAAGGCCCGCACCGGGCGGACGGCGGTCGCCCCACCGGCACCGCGGGCTGCGGCCGAGCAGCCGTACGCGACCGGCTCGGCGCTCGTCGTCGAGCACGACGCGGCCCGGCTCGACTACGACGGGCGCCTGTACCGGCTGACGATGCGCCGACTGCTGCGGAACACCGGCACCGAGCCGGTCACCCGCTACCTCATCCGCATCAGCGTCGACCGCTACCCGGGCGAGCCGGAACGGTCCAACGCCCACTACCGCACCCACCCCCTGACCTGGGAAGAACTCGCGTTGAGTGCGACGTGCCGGGGCGAGGCGATGCGGTGGGAGGCCAAACACGACCGCGACGCTTTCAAAGAGGTGTGGCTGCTGTTCGAGAACGGCCAGGGCCGCTTCCCGCTCTACCCCGGCGAGTCGGTGTGGATCGAGTACGCGTACTCGGTGGGTGACGAGAAGTGGGGCCGGTGGTTCCAGCGGGCCGTACGGCTGCCCACCGAGCATCTGGAGGTCCAGCTCGCCTTCCCCGCCACCCTCGACCCTGTCGTCTGGGGGACGGAGACGTCGATGACCGCCGAGGCGTCCCCGCTGCGGACGGCCCCGGTCCGGCGGGACGAGAACGGGACCAGGTTGTTCTCCTGGACGACCTCCACACCGGCCCTCCACGCCCGGTACCGTCTCGAATGGCGCTTCCGCGCGAAGAGCGAACGCGATGCGACTCACGAGGAGTTCAGGTGACGACGGTGCGGCCCAGCGAGCAGATGCGTGACCTCGGCGTCGTGCAGTACGGCGCCCCCGTCCTCGCCGAGGCCGCCCGTCCCTTCCGCCTGCCGGACGAGAAGGACACCGCCGAGCAGACCGTCGAGACGCTGTTCGCCGTCATGGAGCGGATCGCGCGCGTGCATCCCTTCGCCAAGGGCATGGGCATCGCGGCCCCGCAGATCGGCATCGCCCGGGAGGCAGCCGTCGTCCGACCCGCCGACCCCGCCGCCACGGCTATCGTCCTGCTCAACCCGCGCATCACCGCCCGCTCGCAGGAAATGGACGAGCAGTACGAGGGGTGCCTGTCGTTCTTCGACGTCCGCGGCATGGTTCCTCGTCCTCTGGTGATCACGGTGGTGACCACCGAGTTGGACGGCACCGAGGTGACCACGGTGTACGAGCGCGGGCTCGCCCGGCTCATCGCCCACGAGATCGACCACCTCGACGGACTGCTCTACACCGCCCGCATGCGGCCCGGTGTCGAGCCGATCCCGGTGGAGGAGTACCGGCAGACAGGCCGCTCGTGGGCGTACGACCAATAGCCCCCCTGGTCCGTGCTGTGCCCGGCCAGGCTCGCCCATGCCCTCCAGCAGGCCGGCGGCACCGTCACCGTCCACGACCCGCAGGCCGTGGCCACCGCCATGACACGCAACCCCCAGTTCGACTACACCGACGACCTGCCCGGCTCCCTCGACGGCGCCGACCTCGTCGTCCTGGCCACCGAATGGCCGGAGTACCGGCAGGCCGGCCCCGAAGCCCTCGTGGGCCGACCCGCCACGCCCCTGCTCGTCGACTGCCGCACGGCCCTCGACCCCGAGCCCTGGCGCACGGCGGGCTGGACCGTCCACCAGCTCGGACGTCCCGGAAAGTGACCGCGCCGCCTCTCGCTACAGCCGCTCGAACCCCCGCACCCGCTCCCAGTCCGTGACCGCGCCCTCGAACGCCTCCAGTTCGGTGCGGGCCGCCTGGGCGCGGCGGCTCGCTGGCCATCGGCGCGGGTGGTCAGTCGCGGGGGCGCTGGAAGGTGTAGCAGGTGAAGCGGTCGCCGTGGGTGATGTACTCCCCGTATTCGATGACCTTGCCCTCGGCGTCGAAGAGGCTGTTGTACCCGACGAGAAGGGCGGCCGGACGCTCGGTGATCCCGAGCAGGTCCGCTTCCTCGTCGGTCGCGATCCTGGCGCCGACAAGGTCCTGGCCGTCCTGCCAGGACCATCCCGCACGCTCTTCGATCGCTGTCGGAGTTCCACCGACGATCCGCTCCGTGACCAGCAACTCTGGCACCTGATCAGCCAGCTCTGCCAGGAACCACGAGATGGACGAGGACACGGGAGCGTCGTCCTCGCCGTACGACACCCGCTGGCGGCGGATGGCGTCCTGGTTCTCGGTGATGCCGAGCGCCAGGGCCACATGCTCCGGCGCGGGGGCGATGTCCGCAGAGAGGATCTTGGCGTAGTGGCCGCGTGGATAGATACGCCCCGTGGCCTGCGCCGTTTTGAAGCGCTCGGCCGGGGAGTGATGCAGGCTCGCGCGGGCCGCGACCACGGTTCCAGAGCCCTGCTTGGAGATGACCAGCTTCTCGTGGCGCAGCTCGTTCAGGACTTTCGCGGCGGTTGCCCGTGAGATGCCCCAGTCTGCTGCGAGCTGACGTTCGGAGGGAACGGTGTCGCCTTCGGAGAGTTTGCCGCTGACGATCTGTTCACGCAGGTGAGTGAGCACCTGCATGTATGCCGGGAGTGAACGTTCGATCTCGGGAGACAACGTGACGCTCCTTCAGAAAGTGCACTGGGCCACGGGGAGCGTAGCGCAATATACGCACGCTGGCATGTGGCCTAGTGCACTTCCACCTTCTACGGTGGCTTGTGGACTAGGCCATATGTGAAAGCCGCCCCGCTCTGCTGGCGGCTTTCACCGCCACGACGCGATCGTCACATCGTCTCTCTGTCACCAGGAGGGCAGTCATGATCAAGGAAGGCGTGAGCATCTCGCCCCGTCGCGAACGGCTGCTGACATCATCCAGGCCCTTGCCGGACTTCGACGTCGTGGCTGCGAGCGGGCCCTGGCTCCACTGCGCTGACGGCCGACGGATCTTCGACGGATCGAGCGGACTCCTCTGCGTGAACGTGGGGCACGGCAGCCCCAGGGTCCGCGCCCGCGTCACGATGCAGTCCGCCCGCTTCTCGTTCGGCGGCGCCGCCGTCGTGCGGCCCCGCACCCAGTTGGAGTTGATGGACCGACTGTGCCGCGCCGTAGGACGCCCGGAGGACTCCGTCGCACTGGTCACGTGCGGAACGCTCGGCGTGGAGATCGCCATAGGCCTGGCCCGGAGCATCGCCCGCGCGGGCGGCGGAAAGAGGCGAGGGGAGATCCTGACGTCCAGCCTGAGCTACCACGGGAACTCCGCGCTCACCCTCGCGCTCGCCGGTGGCCAGGCCCGTCGGCCCCACCCGGAGGACGCGCTGGGCATCGGTCCGGCCTTCCCTGCGCCCTACCCGCCGACACACGGCCACAAAGGGCACGCGTGCGGTGCCTCGTGTGCTGACGAGATCGCGAAGGCGATCGACAGCAGGGGCGTGGAGAACGTCGCCGCCGTCCTGATCGAGCCCGTCAACGGCATCACCGGCGGCGCCTACGTGCCGCCCGACGGATACCTCCGACGCGTGTCGGCGATCTGCCGGGAGCGGGACGTCCTCGTCATCCACGACGAGGTCCTGACCGGGCTGTGGCGCACCGGCACGCCCCTGGCGAGCGACCACTGGGACGGCGCCGAGCCGGACCTGTGCGTCCTGTCCAAGGGGCTGGGCGCCGGCTACACCGGCGTCGGCGCGGTGCTGGTGTCCCCCGAGATCGCCCCGCTGCTCCGCCACGACGACGCGGGCCCCCTGCCTGCGATGGGCACCATGGCCGCCAACCCCCTCCAGGCAGCGGCCTGCCTCGGTGTCCTGGACGAGCTGGAGTCCATGGATTTCGACGCCTTCCAGGCTCGCGGAGACCGACTCGGGGCGCGCCTGCGGGTCCTGACCGACCTGTCTGTCGTGCGGGACGTCCGGGGCCTGGGCCACCTGTACGGGATGGAGCTCGCGCCCGGCCTGCTCTGGCCTCTGATGGAGGAGGCCGAAAAGCGCGGTGTCTTCTTCTACCCGTTCACCGGAGCGGGCCACCCGAGGAGCGAGGGCTTGGTCGTCGCCCCTCCGCTGACCTCGACGGACGAGGACATCGACTTCCTGGCCACGGCGCTCTCCGACGCGGTGACCGCCCTGGACCGGACCAGGCGGCCCTCGACGGGGCCTCACAGCCCTCGACGACCACGCATCATCTGAAGGAGGACATCGTGTTCCTGCCTCACCCCGTGATCGACTCCCTGACCCCCGACCAGGTCCGCGTGTGGGACGCGCACTTCTCCCCGGAGGCCGACGGGCAGCGCCGCCCAGCCGTCGAGGAGGGCATCTGGCGGCGCACACAGGACCCGGCCAACGCCGCGCAGTCCGGATGGACCGAGGACGAGTCCGGGCGCCGCCGCGTCGTGCACTACCGCCTCCACTACGGCCTCGACCGGACCCAGCCGATGGAGCGCCTGGTCCTGGAGGAGCTGTACTTGTACGTGTCGTGGCTGGCCCCGGCCGACGAGATCGCCGACCACCGGCGCGACCTGGACCAGTGGCTGACCGACGGCCGGTGGAAGCCGACCGGCGACGAGGACGGCTCCTGGCGTCGCGGCGACCTGCACGCCACTCTCGCCGAGCACACCGTCCACCCACAGGACGAGCGGGCCGACCAGGACACCCCCGAGGGGTTCACGTCGATCGACGTCACGGTCTACTCCGAGGGCTACACCCTCACCCGGGCCGCGCGGAACCTTCCCTGGGACGTGCTGGCCGGCGGGATGCGCGTCAAGGAGCAGCGCGGCGCCCCGACCTACGCCGACGACCTGTCCGGCCTGCTGGACTACCTGCCGTTCGTCGTGGAAGCCGGGTGCGGAACATCGATTGAAGCCGGAATCCCGCCGCTGCATTGGCTGCACGAGGTCTACCGGGTCACCGCCCGCGCGGGTAACGACCTCACCCAGGGCTACGCCTTCACCCTCGCCCCGGCCTCCGACATCCTGATCAAGGAGATCCTGGCGGACACGGAACGCAAGGTCGACGACATGGTGCTGATGTTCCGTACCCTGCTCCTCGCCGAGCCGACCGGCGCGCACCGGGCCCTCAAGGTGCTCCACGACGCCGGACATGTGGTCGGCCCCGTGGCCACCCACAACTTCGACCGCCTCTTCGCCCGCGCAGGGCTGGAGGAGACGTTCATGCGCCGCTACGACCAGCGCACTCCGCACATGCCGTTCCCCGGCGGCGCCGAGGCTCTGCTCGTCATCGGCCTGCACGCCGACCGACGCAAGGTCCAGACCCGCGCCCGCGAGCTCGGCCTGAAGATCTTCTACCTCGACACCGAGGGCGTCACCGAGCACGGCGTCCACAAGCCCTACCTCATCGAGGGCGCCCGGGAAGGCGACGTCGTGGTCCGCTCCGAGGCCACCCCTGCCCTGCTTCACCTGGCCGAACTCCTCGGCGTGAACGTCTGAGCGAAATCGGCCCGGCTCGGGCCCGCTCCCGCACCGCTAGCGTCTGGGGGCACACCGGACACGGTGTGCCCCCGACAGACAAGGACGTGCAATGCGTGTTTCCGTGATCGGCTGTGGCCACCTCGGCATCCCGCACGCGGCGGCGATGGCCGAACTCGGCCACGAGGTCATCGGCGTGGACGTCGACCAGGCCAAGGTCGACCGGCTCAACGCCGGCGAGTGCCCCATCTACGAGACCGGTCTCCCCGAGTTGCTCGCCCGCCACACCGCGAGCGGCCGCCTGCGCTTCACCACCGATATCCGCGAGGCAGCCGCCTTCGCCGACCTGCACTTCATCGGTGTCGGCACCCCCATCGACGCCGATGGCCGCAGTTACGACACCGGACAGGTCTACGGCGCCATCCGTCAACTCGCCCCTCACCTCGACCGGTCGTGCACGATCGTCGGGAAATCCACCGTCACGGTCGGCACGACCAGGCAGGTCACCGCCCTTGCCCAGCGACTGGCTCCCGCCGGTGCGAAGGTCGATGTCGTCTGGAACCCGGAGTTCCTTCGCGAGGGACACGCGGTGGAGGACACCCTTCGCCCGGACCGCATCATCGTCGGCCTCACCACCGCCGAGGCCGAGAAGGCGATCCGCACCGTCTACGGTCCCATCCTGGACGGCGGCGTCCCCCTGTTCGTCACCGACCCCCAGACCGCCGAACTGGCCAAGGGCGCGGCGAACACCTTCCTCGGTCTGAAGATCAGCTACATCAACGCCGTCGCCGACATGTGCGAGGCCGCCGACGGTGACATCTCCCGGATCGTCGAGATCCTGGGCATCGACCCCCGCATCGGCAGCGGTGGCATGAGGCCCGGCATCGGCTACGGCGGCGGCTGCCTCCCGAAGGACATCCGGGCCTTCACGGCCTCCGCGGCGCAGCTCGGCGCCGAGCGGGCAGCCAGCCTTCTCCGTGCCGCCGAGAAGATCAACGAGAGCCGCACCCATGTCGCCATGGGCCTCGTCACCCGCGCCCTGGGCGGCCGCCCTCTCAAGGGCGCGCGGGTCACCGTGTGGGGCGCCGCGTTCAAGCCCGGCACCAACGACGTCCGCGAATCCCCGGCCCTCGCCCTCGCCCATGCCCTCCAGCAGGCCGGCGGCACTATCACCGTCCACGACCCGCAGGCCGTGGCCACCGCCATGACACGCAACCCCCAGTTCGACTACACCGACGACCTGCCCGCCTCCCTCGACGACGCCGACCTCGTCGTCCTGGCCACCGAATGGCCGGAGTACCGGCAGGCCGGCCCCGAAGCCCTCGTGGACCGACCCGCCACGCCCCTGCTCGTCGACTGCCGCACGACCCTCGACCCCGAGCCCTGGCGCACGGCGGGCTGGACCGTACACCAGCTCGGACGTCCCGGAAAGTGACCGCGCCGCCTCTCGCTACAGCCGCTCGAACCCCCGCACCCGCTCCCAGTCCGTGACCGCGCCCTCGAACGCCTCCAGTTCGGTGCGGGCCGCCTGGGCGAGGTGGGTGACGACGTCCTCGCCGAAGGCCTTGGCCGCGACCTCGCTGTTCTCCCAGCGGTGGAGCGCCGCTGTGAGGGTGCTCGGCAGACGTGGCACGGAGGCGTCGGCGAGGGCGTTGGAGGCGTGGGGCTCCGGCAGCGGGAGTTCGTTCTCGATGCCGTACAGGCCCGCGGCCACGGCGGCGGCCATGGCGAGGTAGGGGTTGGCGTCGCCGCCGGGGACGCGGTGCTCGATGCGCAGGGAGTGGCCGGTGCCGACGACGCGGACGGGGCAGGTGCGGTTGTCGCGGCCCCAGCCGATGCCGGTCGGGGCGAAGGCGCCGGGGCGCAGGCGCTTGTAGGAGTTGATGTTGGGGGCCATGAGCAGGGTGAAGTCGGCGAGGCAGGCCAGCTGTCCGGCGATGAAGTGCCGCATGAGGTCGGACATGCCGTCCTCCGCCGCCGGGTCGGCGAGGACGGCCGTGCCGTCGGTGCCGCGCAGCGAGAGGTGGATGTGGCAGGAGTTGCCCTCGCCCTCGTCGAACTTGGGCATGAAGGTGACGGCGCGGCCTTCGGCGGCCGCGAGCTGCTTGACGCCGTTCTTGAAGAAGACGTGGTTGTCGCAGGTCCTCATCGCCTCGTCGTAGCGGAAGACGATCTCGTACTGGCCGGGGTGGACCTCGCCGCGCGCGGTCTCCATGCGCAGGCCCGCGCGGGTCATCTCGCGGCGGATGCGGCGGACGAGGGGCTCGACGCCGTCGAGGCCCTGGAGGGAGTAGTCGACGTTGTAGCGGGTGGCGGTGCGCAGGTCCTGGTAGCGGCGGTCCCAGGCGTCGGCGTAGGAGTCGTCGAAGACCAGGAACTCCAGCTCCGTCCCGGCGAAGGCCGCGAGGCCGTGGGCGGCGAGCCGGTCGAGCTGTTCGCGCAGGACGCGGCGGGGGGCGACGCGTACGGGCTGCCCGTCCGGCCAGGTGGCGTCGGCCAGGACGAAGGCCGTGCCGGGGTCCCAGCCGGGCATGCGCACGGTGTCCGGGTCGGGGCGCAGGACGAAGTCGCCGAAGCCGCTCTGCCAGGCGTCGATGGCGTAGCCGGGGCCGGTGTTCATCTCGGCGTCGGTGGCGAGGAGGTAGACGCAGGCGTTGAAGCCGTGTTCGGCGGCCTCGTCGAGGAAGTAGGGGGCGGAAAGGCGGCTGCCCTGGAGGCGTCCTTGCAGGTCGGGGACCGCGACGACGACCTCTTCGAGGCGGCCGGCGGCGGCCTCGGCGCGCAGGTGGGCGAAATCGATGCCGGTGTCGGTCACTTGGACTCCCCGGAGACGGCCGTGGCGAGCGGGTTGGCGACGCGGCCGTGGACGACGTCGAAGCCCTCGTCCTTCTCCGCGCGGTCGTGGAAGCCGCCGCCGAGCAGCTGTTCGCGGTTGAGGGCGACGCGGTCGAAGTCGGGGGCGAGCAGGCCGTAGTCGGCGAAGCGGTCGGCGAGTTCGGGGAAGCGGGTGTGGTAGCGCTCGATCTCGGCGCGGACCAGGGTCCAGAAGTCGTCCTCGGGTACGTCCAGGTGCGCGGCGACGAGCGGGGCGAAGAAGCGGAAGTGTCCCGCGAAGACGGCGCTGAGCAGGGAGTGGGCGAGCTCGTGGGCGGGCCAGCGCAGCAGGACGCGGTCGGCGCGCTCGGACAGCGACGCGTACTCGGGGCGGTCCTCGGGCAGGAGGTTGACGTCCTCGGCGAAGTCCTTCACCGCGATGCCGATCGGGGTGTCCCCCGCGTCGTAGAGGACGACGGTGTTCTCGCCGTGCGGGCAGAAGGCCGTGCCGTAGCGGTAGAGGTGGTGCAGCAGGCCCGGCAGCAGGGCGGAGAAGAAGGCGGCGAGCCACTCGCGTGCCGTCAGGCCCGAGCGCGTCACCAGTTCCGTCACCAGCGCGCGGCCGTCGGAGCCGGTCTTGAGCAGGGCGGCCATGGTGCGGGCCCGCTCGCCGTCCCCGAGGAGCGCGCCCACCGGCTCGCGCCACACGGCGCCCAGCAGTTCGTGGAAGCGGTACGGGGCGTCCTCGACCGCGTCGTACAGCGGGTGCGCGACGGACACGGCGGCGACCTCGCCGAGCGGGTGGAAGCGCAGTTCCTCGCTCAGGTAGGGGTCGGCGGCGCGGATGCCGTGCAGCCAGGCGGACACGTCCGGGGCCGCGTGCGTGGGCTCGGTCTTCAGGCCGCGCCACACCAGGGTGTTACGGATGAGCAGGGGGACCTTGACGTTGCGGCGGTGCGGGTGGTCGAGGTTGGCGAGGGTGCGGATGGACTGGAGGGGCCGGTAGCGGTCCGGGCTCTCGCCGAGCCGGACGATGCGGCCCTCGGCGAGGTACGGGGCGAAGAGGGTC
>NZ_JAINFC010000175.1 GCF_020740835.1 Streptomyces sp. UNOC14_S4 | reverse complement strand
GGGTGCCCCGGAGCGCACCGGGCAGTTCGCCCTGCCCGCGTCCCCGGACGCCCCCAACAGCACCAGCGGCCAGCACGCCCGCCCGGTGACCCCGGACGCGCCGAACAGCACGAGTGGCCAGTACGCGCAGCCGAACGCCACGGGTCAGTTCGCCCTGCCGCAGTCGACCGACGCGCCGAACAGCACGAGCGGTCAGTACGCACAGCCGAACGCCACCGGCCAGTACGCCCTGCCGCAGTCCCCGGACACGCCCAACAGCACCAGCGGCCAGTACGCACAGCCCAGCACCACGGGCCAGTACGCGCTGCCGCAGAACACCGACGCGCCCAACAGCACGAGCGGCCAGTACGCACAGCCCAGCACCACCGGCCAGCACGCCCGCCCGGTGACCCCGGACACGCCCAACAGCACCAGCGGCCAGTACGCACAGCCGCAGGCCGCCGCCCCGCAGGCGCCGGTGGACGACTGGCCGACGACGGCTGCGAACAGCGGCCCGGGCGGTCTCACCGCCGTGCCGTCCCCGATGCCCGCGAACGGTGCCGGTGAGACGCGGACCCCGCTCTTCGAGCAGCTGGAGTCCAACTGGTTCCGCGGCGGCGCGGACGAGAACCACGCCACCGCCGCCGAGCCGTCGGCGGACGCCCCGCAGCGTCTGCCCCGGCGCGAGCCGCGGCAGACGCTTTCGGACCCGTCCCGGATGGACCCGTCCGTCGCGCGGCAGAGCACGCAGGACACCTGGCGCGACTCGCCCAACGACGAGCGCTGGCGCCGTGCCGAGCAGGTGCGCGTACCGGCCGCGGACGGAACCACGGCCTCCGGCCTGCCGCGCCGTGTCCCCCGCGCCAACCTCGTCGAGGGCACCGCGGACGCGGGCCAGTCCGACCCGACCGGCCCGCAGGTCTCGCGCTCGCCCGACGACGTGCGCGGCCGTCTGACCAACCTTCGCCGGGGTATCCAGCAGGGCCGCCAGGCCGGCGGCACCCAGGGCACCGGCAGCCACAACGTTGGCCCCACTTACCAGCAGGAGCGTTAGTTGAGTCCGATGAGCCAGGCGGCGCAGAATCTGAACTGGTTGATCACCAATTTCGTGGAGAGCACCCCGGGTGTCTCCCACACGGTGGTGGTCTCCGCCGACGGACTCCTTCTGGCGATGTCCGAAGGGTTTCCGCGGGACCGCGCGGACCAGTTGGCGGCGGTGGCCTCCGGGCTGACCTCGCTGACAGCCGGTGCCTCCCGCATCTTCGAGGGCGGCCCCGTCAACCAGACCGTCGTGGAGATGGAGCGCGGCTTCCTCTTCATCATGTCCGTCTCGGACGGCTCGTCACTGGCCGTGCTGGCGCACCCGGAGTGCGACATCGGCCTCGTGGGCTACGAGATGGCCCTGCTGGTCGACCGCGCGGGAACCGTCCTCACGCCCGATCTCCGTGCCGAACTCCAGGGCAACCTGCTGAACTGACCCGAGCACACCGCACATACCGTCCGACCGTACGGCCGAAAACGCTCCACCGGCCACCGCTCGACGGCATTATTGCCTTCCTGCTGTCCCGTCCGGAGGATTCATGACCCCGCCCGCCTCGCCCGGCCCGTACGGCGCTCCTGATCACGCGTCGTACGGGAGTGAAGGCGACCAGCCGCTGGTCCGCCCCTATGCCATGACGGGCGGCCGTACCCGGCCGCGCTACCAGCTCGCCATCGAGGCCCTGGTCAGCTCCACGGCCGATCCGGCCCACCTCGCCGGCCTGCTCCCCGAGCACCAGCGGATCTGCCACCTGTGCCGGGAGGTCAAGTCGGTCGCCGAGGTCTCGGCGCTGCTGAACATGCCCCTGGGCGTGGCACGGATTCTCGTCGCGGACCTGGCGGAGGCCGGAATGGTGGCCATCCACCAGCCGGGCGGCGGGGCCGAGTCCGGTGGAACGCCGGACGTGACACTGCTCGAAAGGGTGCTCAGTGGACTTCGGAAGCTCTAGCGGCGGCGGCATCGGCCGTTCCACCACTTCCGCCAAGATCGTGGTGGCGGGTGGTTTCGGTGTCGGCAAGACCACGTTCGTGGGCGCGGTCTCGGAGATCAGTCCGCTGCGCACCGAAGCCGTGATGACGTCCGCCTCGGCGGGGATCGACGACCTCACGCACGCGCCGGACAAGACCACGACGACCGTGGCGATGGATTTCGGCCGCATCACGCTGGACGACGATCTGATCCTGTATCTGTTCGGTACGCCCGGCCAGGACCGCTTCTGGTTCATGTGGGACGACCTGGTGCGCGGTGCCATCGGCGCTGTCGTGCTGGTCGACACCCGTCGGCTCGCGGACTGTTTCCCCGCGGTGGACTACTTCGAGAACAGCGGTCTGCCCTTCGTCATCGGCCTCAACGGATTCGACGGGCAACAGCCGTACGCTCCGGAGGAGGTCCGCGAGGCGCTGCAGATCGGCCCGGACGCGCCGATCATCACGACGGACGCCCGTATCCGCACCGAGGCCAAGAGCACGCTGATCACTCTGGTCGAGCACGCTCTGATGGCGCGGCTGAAGTAGCGCCGCGAAATCTCTGGTCGGCGGCAAATGTCTTGTGGTATTGAACACGACCTGACGGAGCGTTCATAACGTTTCGACAGAGAATCGGCCGGACGTGAGCACGGTATGCGTTCGGCCGACTTCGCTGTGCGCACAATCCGCCAGCCTTTTGCCGCCGCTCGCTCTTAATGCCCGTTTTATGTCGGGCAAATCGCTTCGGCTGTCGGCCGTGTGCACTGTTTGGAATGCGCACGCCCGGCGTGCTGGAATTCCAGGAACCGAGCAGTAATGGGCTCGGTTCGGTTCGTTAAACGGCACACAACGCAGGTGCCGACGCCGAGAGGTTGTTGGTCGAGTGACGCGCAGAAAGACGGGCGCCGCACAGCAGGCGCGGGACGAGCGGGGCAACTTCACCCCGCCGTCGCGCACAGCGGTGCCGCCGCCTTCGGATGTGCCCGAAACGCCCGCCCCGCCGCCCCCTGGCCGCGGCGGCCGTTTCTCACCCCGTAACTGGCGCGTGCCCGTCCGCCTGAACGCGATCCTGATGATCCCGGTGCTGGTGGCCCTGGTCTTCGGCGGACTCGACGTCAAGGGCCGGGTCGACACCTGGACCGAGGCGAAGGACGCCGCGAACACCGCGCGTCTGGTCCGTGCCGCGGGCACGTACGCCCACGCGGTCATCGACGAGCGCGACGTCAGCGTGAAGCCGATCCTTCAGGAGAAGAACCGCGAGTCCGCGGTCATCAAGAAGGCCCAGGCGGTGACGGACAAGGCCCGCGCGGAGTTCGACAAGGCCGTCAAGCAGGCGCCGGACACCCCGAGCCTGCGGCGCCGCATCAAGCTCTTCCGCGAGGCGGAGCTGACCCTGCCCAAGCTGCGGCAGAAGGCGTACACCTCCGAACTGCCCGACGTGAAGACCGAGGACGGCTACGGCGCGATCCAGCAGCCGCTGATGGCCTTCACCAACGAGCTCGGCCTGGGCACCGGCAACAACTCCTACGGCCGCATGGTCTACGCGATCTCCCTCGCGAAGGCGGCCGAGTCGCTCCAGCGGTCCATCGGCATGCACCTCATGCTGGAACCCGCCACGACCGACAAGCAGGAGCAGGCCGTCCAGGTCACGGCGTTCACCTCCTACAACTTCCTGGAGTCCATCGCCCGGCGTGAGTACGACGCCGCCGGTACCGAGGACGACATCAGCCGCCTGAACGACATCTTCGCCACCAAGGCCAAGCTGTCCGAGCAGGACAAGATCTTCTACGCCCTCGTCAGCGGCAAGACCGACGAGCAGCTGGCGAAGGCGGGCATCACGGCGGATCAGTGGTTCGCCGTCTCGACCGCCAAGTTCGACGCGTACCGCGAGGTCGAGAAGGAGCTGTACAACAAGTCGGTGGACGAGGCCGAGCAGGTCGCCTCCGACGCCCAGACGGCCGCCTACGTCAACGGCGCCATCCTGGTCACGGTTCTGATCATCGCGTTCGTCGTGGCCGGTCTGATGGCCCGCTCGATGAGCCGCAACATGCGTCACCTGCGCCGCGCGGCCTTCGACGTCGCCGAGCAGCGCCTGCCCGCGCTGGTCGACCAGCTCTCCCGGACCGACCCGGGCCGGGTGGACACCCGGATCCAGCCCATCCCGATCACCACCCGTGACGAGATCGGCGAGGTCGCCCGCGCCTTCGACCAGGTGCACCGCGAGGCCGTCCGCCTCGCCGCCGAGCAGGCCCTGCTCCGTGGCAACGTCAACGCGATCTTCACCAACCTCTCGCGCCGCAACCAGAGCCTGATCGAGGGCCAGCTGACCCTGATCACGGAGCTGGAGGAGAACGAGGCCGACCCGGACCAGCTGGAGAACCTCTTCCGCCTGGACCACCTGGCCACCCGTATGCGCCGCAACGGCGAGAACCTCCTCGTCCTCGCGGGCGAGGAGCCCGGCCGCCGCTGGGACCAGCCGGTCCCGCTGGTCGACGTGCTGCGCGCCGCCTCGTCCGAGGTGGAGGCGTACGAGCGCATCGAGCTGGCCGGCGTCCCGGACGCCGAGATCCACGGCCTCGCCGTGACCGACCTCGTGCACCTCCTCGCCGAGCTGCTGGAGAACGCGACCTCGTTCTCCTCCCCGCACACCAAGGTCCGGGTCACCGCGACGCGACTGCCCGACGGCCGCGTGATGATCGAGATCCACGACAAGGGCATCGGCCTGACCGCCGAGGACTTCGCGGACATCAACCACCGCCTGGCGAACCCGCCGACCGTGGACGTCGCGATCGCCCAGCGCATGGGCCTGTTCGTGGTCGGCCGCCTGGCGACCCGCCACGGCATCCGCGTCCAGCTCCGCCCCTCGGGCGAGCAGGCGGGCACCACCTCGCTGGTGATGCTGCCCGACGCGATCACCCACGGTGGTGGCGCCGAGGACGAGCTGGCGGGCGACGACTTCACGGTCTCCCGGATGGTGCCGGAGCAGCAGGCCATGGCCATGGGCGGCCACCAGCCCACCGCCGCCGAGCTCGGCTTCGACGACTCGCGCTACGAGAACCAGAACCAGCAGCAGGACGGCGCGGGCATGCCCACGCTGGACCCGGTCGGCCGTTCGCGACTCCGCGAGGAGCGGCGCGCGGCCCTGGAGGCCGCGGTCGACAACCGCCAGCAGTTCCTCCAGGAACAGGCGACCCAGCAGCCCGACCAGCAGGGCTTCCCGGGCTTCGAGCAGCAGCCCGCACAGCAGCCGTACGAGCAGCAGCCCGACCAGGACACCGGCGGCCACGCCGTCCCGTACCCGGGTCAGCACTCGACGGGCCAGCACGCGATGCCGGAGCAGGGTCTGCACTCGACCGGCCAGTACGCGGTGCCGGAGCAGGACACGGGCGGGCACGCGATGCCGTACCCGGGTCAGCACTCGACCGGCCAGTACGCCATGCCGGAGCAGGACACCGGCGGGCACGCGATGCCGGGCCAGGGCCAGCACTCGACGGGCCAGCACGCCGTGCCCCAGCACGAGCCGTACGAGCGGACGGCGCAGCACCCCTTCCCGGATGCCGCGTACTCGGAGTCGTCCTACCCTGAGACGCCGTTCCCGGAGACGTCCTACTCGGAGTCGTCCTACCCCGAGACACCGTTCCCGGAGCAGCCTCGCTTCGACGGCTTCGCCAAGCCGGACCGGCAGGCCGATTGGCGGGGTTCAGGTCCGTACCAGGACGCCACCCAGCAGGGTTACGGTGCCGCTTCGGATTCCCTGTCGTCCGCTGACACGGCGCAGCCCGAGCGCGTAGAGTTCGACCGTCCGGGCCCCGCCTCGAGCGGCTCCCACTCGCTGACCGGGGCCGGTCTGCCGCGCCGCGCGACGCAGTGGCAGCCATCCGAGTCAGTCGAGGACGCCGCGGGGGCCGGCGATGCGGAGCAGCCCCAGCAGGACGTCCGACAGCAGCCGCAGGCGGGTGACGAGCCCACCTGGCGATCGACGAACGACGAGCGCTGGCACCGCGCCGAGCAGCTCCGGGAGCCGAAAGCCGGTGGAATCACCACCTCTGGTCTGCCCCGCCGAGTGCCCAAGGCCAATCTGATGGAGGGCACGGCGGCGCAGACTCCCCAGGACGGCCCCCAGATATCCCGTGCTCCGGAGGACGTGCGCGGCAGGCTGAGCAACCTGCGCCGCGGCATCCAGCAGGGGCGCAGCGCGGGCGACTCCGCCGGCGCCGCGCAGGAGCAGCATCAGCAACACGACCAGGGCTTCGGCCCCGGCAGCACCTACGATCAGGAGCGTTAGTGTGAGCCCGATGAGCCAGGCGGCGCAGAACCTGAACTGGTTGATCACCAGTTTCGTGGAGAACACCCCAGGGGTGTCCCACACCGTCGTGGTCTCCGCCGACGGACTCCTTCTGGCGATGTCCGAAGGGTTTCCGCGGGACCGCGCGGACCAGCTGGCAGCGGTGGCCTCCGGGCTGACCTCGCTGACGGCCGGTGCCTCCCGCATCTTCGAGGGCGGCGCCGTCAATCAGACCGTTGTGGAGATGGAGCGAGGTTTTCTCTTCATCATGTCCATCTCCGATGGTTCCTCGCTGGCCGTGCTGGCGCACCCGGAGTGCGACATCGGCCTCGTGGGCTACGAGATGGCTCTCCTTGTGGACCGGGCGGGGAACGTGCTGACGCCCGATCTCCGTGCCGAACTGCAGGGAAGCCTTCTCAACTAGCAAAGAGGCAGTGCGTTTCGCGCCACCGCGCCATAGGGTGCGGTGGCGCGACCAGCAGCAGACAGGCGAGTTGGAGGAGGATGACGTGGCAACGCCCCCAGGCGGTTACCCGTATGGAAATGAGCAGCAGGGGCAGCCCCCGCTGAACCGCTTCAACTTCCCCTCTGCGCCAAGCCACCAAGCGCACGCGGAGCCGCCGCGTCCGCCGCAGCATGTCCAGCCGGTTCCGCAGCAGCAGTCCCGGCGTTCGGCCTCGGGGTCCCCCTCCGCGGGCAAGAAGCACAATCCGCTGGTGCGTCCGTACGCGATGACCGGCGGTCGTACCCGGCCGCGCTACCAGCTCGCCATCGAGGCACTGGTGCACACCACGGCGCAGCCGTCCCAGCTCCAAGGGCAGTTGCCGGAACACCAGCGCATCTGCCATCTGTGCCGTGAGATCAAGTCGGTCGCGGAGATCTCGGCACTTCTCACCATCCCCCTCGGCGTCGCCCGAATCCTCGTCGCCGACTTGGCGGAGGCCGGGCTCGTCGCCATCCATCAGCCCGGCGGCGACGAGTCCGCCGGCGGCCAGCCTGACGTGACACTGCTCGAAAGGGTGCTCAGTGGACTTCGGAACCTCTAGCGGCGAGGCAGTCCGCTCCACCACCTCCGCGAAGATCGTGGTGGCGGGTGGATTCGGCGTGGGCAAGACCACGTTCGTCGGCGCGGTCTCGGAGATCAACCCGCTGCGCACCGAAGCCGTGATGACGTCCGCCTCCGCGGGGATCGACGACCTCACGCACGCGCCGGACAAGACCACGACGACCGTGGCGATGGACTTCGGCCGCATCACGCTGGACCAGGACCTGATCCTGTACCTGTTCGGCACGCCCGGCCAGGACCGCTTCTGGTTCATGTGGGACGACCTGGTGCGCGGTGCCATCGGCGCCGTCGTCCTCGTGGACACCCGCCGGCTCGCGGACTGCTTCCCGGCCGTCGACTACTTCGAGAACAGCGGCCTGCCCTTCGTCATCGCCCTCAACGGATTCGACGGCCAGCAGCCGTACGCTCCGGAGGAGGTCCGCGAGGCGCTGCAGATCGGCCCGGACGCGCCGATCATCACGACGGACGCCCGCCACCGCACCGAGGCCAAGAGCACGCTGATCACCCTGGTCGAGCACGCCCTGATGGCGCGCCTTCGGTGAGCCGCCCCGGCAGCGCGCCGGTCAAGCCCCCGCAGGGCACACGAGGTACGAGGTCCCCGCACTCACGTGGAGTGCGGGGGCCTTCTGTTTGTACGGCTGTACGGCTGTACGGCGTCATGTGGATGTGGCCGGCCCGGAAACCGGAAACCGGAAACTGGAAAAGCGAAAGGGCCCTCCGGAGAGGGCCCTTTCGGGGTTCGGAGTGGGGTCAGCCCTGCCAGCTGTGCGGTGCCCTGAAGCCGGGCGTGCGCTCCAGGCGACGCCACGCGGCCGTGGTGCGGCGGGGCCGCGGCGGGGCCGCGTGGGTGCCGACAGCCGCCGCACGGGCGAGCAGGACGGCCGTGACGGCGGCCACTTCCTCCGCGTCGGCCGTGCCCTTCTCGACACGTACGAGCGTGTTGTTCATGACGTACTCCCTTACTGGGGCGGGTTGCCGTGCTTGCGGGAGGGCAGGTCCGCGTGCTTGGTCGCGAGCATGGCAAGCGCCTTGATCAGCACGGACCGGGTCTCGACCGGGTCGATGACGTCGTCCACCAGACCGCGCTCGGCGGCGTAGTACGGGTGCATCAGCTCGGCCTTGTACTCCTTGACCATCCGCGCGCGCATGGCCTCGGGGTCGTCCGCCTCGGCGATCTGCTTACGGAAGATCACATTGGCCGCGCCCTCGGCGCCCATGACGGCGATCTCGTTGGTCGGCCAGGCGTAGGTGAGGTCCGCGCCGATGGACTGCGAGTCCATGACGATGTACGCGCCGCCGTACGCCTTGCGCAGGATCACGGAGATCCGCGGCACGGTCGCGTTGCAGTACGCGTACAGGAGCTTGGCCCCGTGCCGGATGATCCCACCGTGCTCCTGGTCGACGCCGGGCAGGAAGCCCGGTACGTCCAGAAGAGTGATGATCGGGATGTTGAAGGCATCGCACATCTGGATGAAACGGGCGGCCTTCTCGCTCGCCTCGATGTCCAGCACACCCGCGAGGGACTGCGGCTGGTTGGCGACGATACCCACCACCTGGCCGTCCAGCCGGGACAGCGCGCAGATGATGTTGGTGGCCCAGCGCTCGTGGACCTCGAGGTACTCGCCCTCGTCGACGATCTCCTCGATGACCTTGCGCATGTCGTACGGGCGGTTGCCGTCGGCCGGGACCAGGTCCAGGAGGGCCTCGCCCAGACGGTCGGCCGGGTCCTCGCTCACGACACGCGGCGGGTTCTCCCGGTTGTTCTGCGGCAGCAGCGACAGGAGGTAGCGGACCTCCTCCAGGCAGGTCTCCTCGTCGTCGTAGGCGAAGTGCGCCACGCCGGAGGTCTCGGCATGCACGTCCGCGCCGCCCAGCCCGTTCTGGCTGATCTCCTCGCCGGTGACGGCGCGCACGACGTCCGGGCCGGTGATGAACATCTGCGAGGTCTCACGGACCATGAAGACGAAGTCGGTGAGCGCCGGGCTGTAGGCCGCGCCACCGGCGCAGGGGCCGAGCATCACGCTTATCTGCGGGATGACGCCCGAGGCCTTGGTGTTGCGCTGGAAGATGCCGCCGTACCCGGCGAGCGCCGAGACGCCCTCCTGGATACGGGCGCCCGCGCCGTCGTTCAGGGACACCAGGGGCGCCCCGGCCGCGATGGCCATGTCCATAATCTTGTGGATCTTGGTGGCGTGCGCCTCACCGAGCGCGCCACCGAAGATCCGGAAGTCGTGGGCGTAGACGAAGACCGTGCGGCCGTGGACGGTACCCCAGCCGGTGATCACACCGTCGGTGTACGGCTTCTTGCTCTCCAGCCCGAAACCCGAAGCCCGGTGCCGCCGCAACGGCTCCACCTCGGAGAACGACCCCTCGTCCAGAAGCAGGTCGATCCGCTCCCGGGCCGTCAGCTTCCCCTTGGCCTTCTGGGCCTGGGTCGCCCGCTCGCTCGGACCACGCCGAACCTGCTCGCGGATGGCGTGCAGCTCGGCGACGCGCCCACGGACGTCACTCGCCTCTACGGGCGCACCTTCGAGATTGCTCATGCATAGACGGTACGCGGCGGAACGGCCCGAAACTCATGTCGATTCCATACAACGTCATGTCTGATTTGGTGGGCAGGCATCACAGAACCAAACAATGACTGGGGTAGGGGGACCCACCAATAGGGGGTGCCCCTTGTGAAGGATCCACAAAACTCCCCGCCGGGAGCCGTAGGCTGGCCAACTTGACGGCCACCCGACACGACGGCGCGTCCCGGCCCCTGCGGGCCTGCCTGGCCCTGCGGCGCGCCCCGGTCCTGCGGTGCGGTGCGCCCTGCGGTGGTGCGGTGCGCCCCGGCCCTGCGGGCATACCCCGGCCTTGTGAACGCGCCCCGGCCTTGTGAACGCGCCGTTCCCGGCGTGGCGGGCGTACCCGTGCATCGGTGCTGCGGGTGCCCGGGCACTGGGCGGCCTCCGTGAAGCACTGGGCGGCCTCCGTGGGTACGCTCCCTGCCCCTACTCCCCGCTCACGCCAGGGCGACGGTACAGCGGTGGGCCGCGCATGCCGTGCCCGGGTCCACCCGTATCCGCAGCGTGTCCCCGGTCGACAGCACCCGCACCGAGGGGTCGTGCGCGGTCACCCGCAGCACCGCGCGATGCCAGATCAGCTCGATGGGCGCCCCGGTGCGGGGTGGCTCGGCGAGGTGGATGCTCGCGGTCCGCCCGCTCCCGGAGGCTCTCCCGCCATGCCAGGAGGCTCTGGTGGTCCCGCGTGCCCCGAAGGGCGCCTCCCCGGACGGTCTCGCCGCCGTTTCCCTGATCAGCACGGCTGCCGGAGCCGTGACGCCGAGGGTACCGACCGTGCCCGCCGTCCAGAAACTGGCCGCGGTGAGCCCGAGCGAGGGCAGCCGCACGGCCTGACAGTCCTTGGTGTTGGCGAGGAGGGTCAGCCAGTGCGGGTCCTCGGCGCGCGCGGCCACCGTGCGCGCGTCGGCACCGGGCAGCAGGAGGTAGGCGTAGGAGGCGTCGGCGGGATCGACACCGTGGGACCGGACAAGCGTGAGATAGCGGCGCGTGAGGCGCTCGGCACTGCCACCGGCGTTGATGTCCCGCCAGGCGCCGGATCGCGCCTCGTACTGGACCTCCAGGGAGGCACCACCGGGGAAGACATAACCGCCATGGCCTTCGACGTGCGCCCAGGCGGCGCGCCCATAGGAGCGTGACCAGCCTACGGAGCACGGCTGGGATTCCCCGTCGACGGTCAGGAGCGGCACCCCGCGCTCCCCCAGGCCACGGTTGTCCACCACTGTCTCGACGGGCGTCCCGTCGCATGCGGTGATGCCCGCGCCGAGGCAGACCACCGCGTCGTCCGCGCAGAACCACGATTTACGGGCCTCCAGGGTGGAGGAGAGACCCTTGAGGTGCTGACCGATGACGGCGAACTCCCCGTCGGTCACCCCGCCCACCCAGCGCACGGCGGGTCTAGGCGCTCCCCAGCCGCCGCCCTCGTTGTCGGCGAGAGGCTTGGCGGAGACGGTCGTGCCGGGCAGCCGGTAGGGGTCGACGGTGGGCCAGTAGGCGTCCGCGTACTGGCCATCGGTGGCGGGCGCGGCCCACCAGGAGAGCATTCCCGCGCCGGTGTGCCAGCCGTGCGGGTTCTCCCCGTTGCCGTTCTCGTAGTAGGTGATCCGGTCGGAGGCCATGGCGATGTTCGCGGTCCAGCCGGGCCGGTGGTGGACGGCCCGGTCCATGGCGGCGAACAGCCGGTGCCCCACGAGCGGCGGCGCAGTGGGCCCCGGGCTGTCGAGAGCGGCGGCGATCCGGGCGAGGTCGGCAACGCCGAACTGCGGGTCCGTGCGCAGCGCCGTCCCGGTGTCGCGGGCCGCCCAGCCCTTGATCAGGGCGTACCAGCGGGCCCGGGCGGCCGGTGACGCGCTCTCGGCCAGCAGGGCGATGGCCGCGATGACGGCGTGGCCACGCTGATGGTCGCTCTGCGGCGGCTTCCGGACGTCCGCGGCCTGGATCCCCCTGCTGATGGCACGGCCGGAGACGCTGTCCATCACCAGACCGTCACGGATGAGCGGCACGTAGGCGTTCTCGACACTGTCGTGGATGTTGCGCGCCTGCGGGTCGTCGACCTCCCAGGCGGAGCCGCGGAACAGCGCGAAGAGCCGACCAAGGCCGTCGAGCAGGACCTGACCGTAGGTGCCGGAGTAGGCGACCCAGGCGTGCTGGACGAAGGAGCCGTCGGCGTACAAGCCGTCGCCCCGGGTGACGTACGGGAAGACGGGCGAGAGGGCATCACGGGCGAGTCCGGTGCGGTCGGGGTCGCCGTCGAGAATGCCGCGCAGGGCGACGACGCGGCACAGGTCGACCCTGTTGGCACCGGTGCTGGTGCCCGTGTAGTCGTCGAGCACCGAGTCGGGCACGAAGTGGCCCACCGCCTCCAGGAACGCGGCGCGACGGTCGGCGCCGGCCTCGTCGTGGAGGAGGGTGAGCGTGTCGAGGAGCAGCCGCGGGCTGCCGATCTGCCACTCCCACCAGTTGCCGTGGGGCGTGGTGCCGGGGTGGTAGACGCTGCGGTGCACATGGTCGAGGCCGGCGAGGACATCGGCGGCCAGCGTGGCCTCCCCCGTGAGTCCCGTGCCGGGCTGGGCGTACGCCTGGGCCATGGTGTGCAGCCGCGCGTAGCTCAGAGTGATCCCGGCAGGCGGGTCGAACGGGGCGTCGGGCCAGAGCGAGGCGGGCGCCGGACTCATACTCGCGCGGAGCGCGCGTGCTGCCGCGCCTGTGCCCCGCAGAGCCGTGGCATAGGGCTCGGCACCCGCCTCGAACCCGGAGCCGAGCATGAGGTCCCGCCACCGCCCCCGCAGCACGGAGAACTCGTCGGCGGCGGAACCGGCGGAAGCAACGTGAGCGGCGGCACGCGGGGAGACCGCGAGCCCGGAGGCATGCGCGCCGCTGACGTCGGGGCCGGGAACGCGGGCATCGAGAGCAGCGGCATCAGCAGGACGGGCCACAGCAAGCCCCAGGGCACCCGCGGCTGAGGCGGTGAGGAATCCACGGCGGCTCCAAGCGGCTCCGACACGGCTCGGGGGAAGGGCGCGGCGAGCCCAGGCAGGGACGGTCGGCACGGTGGGGTCCTTCCGGTGACGGTGCGGCACGGGGCCACAGCGGGGACTCCGGGAGAGGTGCGAGCGACGAGGGCACACCGTGGCACGGCGCGCCAAGGCTCGCAATGGTCCTGACAGCACCGGCGCGTCGCGCCTCATGAGATCCATCGGAGAGCACCCCCACTAGATGTTGAAACTTGAACCAGATCGCGCTACCGTCATTCTCGTTGAAAGTTCAATGAACTTCGACGGACCGTTCTTCACTCAGGAACCCCACCAGGAGCAGTCATGGGCTTCTTCTCCCGCAACCGCAGCACCACCGCCGTCGCACCCGCCGCCACCGCGACCACCCCCTCGGCGACCGCTACCGCAACCGCCGTCGCTGTGGACCCGGCGCTGGCCGCCCTCACCGGCGACTACACCGTGGACGCGAGCCACAGCCGCGTCGGCTTCACCGTGCGCCACGCGATGGTCACCAACGTCCGGGGCTCGTTCGCCGACCACGAGGGCACCCTGCGCCTCGACGGCTCCGACCCGTCCCGCTCCAGCGCCTCCATCGACGTCCGGATCGAGAGCGTGGACACCGGCATCAAGGACCGTGACGCCCACCTGCGCAGCGCCGACTTCTTCGACGCGGAGCGCTTCCCGCTGATGGCCTTCCGCTCCACGGCCGCCCAGCAGCTCGGTGGCGACCGCTTCCGCATCACCGGCGACCTCACCATCAAGGACGTGACCCGCCCGCTCTCCATCGACCTGGAGTTCAACGGCTCCGCCACCGACGTCTACGGCAACGAGCGGGTCGGCTTCGAGGGCAGCGCCGAGATCCTGCGCTCCGACTGGGGCCTGACCTGGAACGCCGCCCTGGAGACCGGCGGTGTGATGGTCAGCGACAAGGTGAAGCTGACTTTCGACATCTCCGCCGTCAAGACCGCGCCCCAGGCGTGACCCATGCGGTGTCAGCGACCGAGGCGCTCCAGGCGACCTATGACGTCGGCGCCTCGGCCCGCCGCCGCGATCATGGCTATGTAGTTGTCGGGCCGCACCAGCACCAGCCC
>NZ_JAINFC010000174.1 GCF_020740835.1 Streptomyces sp. UNOC14_S4 | reverse complement strand
GCCCCCTCCACCGGACGTCGGCTGCCGGTAGGGGGCGCCTACGTCCGCTGTCGGCTCTCTGCGCGAGGGCGGTGCCTCGCTGGCGGCCCCGGTGCCGGTCGTTCTCCCACAGCCAGGAGAGACGGGTGCCGTTCGGTGACTCTGATGTCCCACCGCGTCACCGAGGCCACCCGAGCCGCCGGTCTCGCTGTGGTGTTCCCTACGGCTTGTGCGCGACGGTCGTGAGGAAGTCCAGGACGAGAGGGCTGGCGTGAGTGCGGAACTCCTCGAAGTAGGCGTGCCGGGCTTCGGGGATCAGGTGCAGCCGGGCGCCGGGGATGCGGTCGGCGAGCAGGGGCGCGTTGGCGGTGGGGTTGAGCAGGTCGCCTGTTCCGTGGACGACCAGGGTGGGTGCGCTGATGCCGGGCAGGAGGTCCCAGGCGTTGTGCCGGTTGCTGGCCGTGAGGTGGTGGCGCCGGGAGTGGGCGGGCATGCCGGGGTCGCCGAGGGTGTGGTGCGGGCCGGGATGACCGGCGAGCCAACGGGGGGTGTACATCAGCTCCAGAAGGGCCTGCCGAGCGGCTCCGGGCTGAGGCTGGACCAGGGCTTGGCGGACGTCGTTGCCGCGTTCGACGCTGTGCGGGCCGCCGGGTGAGGTGCAGCCGAGGACCAGGGCGCTCACTCGGTGCGGATGGTGGGCCGCGAGTTGCTGGGCCACTCGGCCGCCCATGGATGTGCCGTAGATGTCGGCCCGGTCGATGCCGAGTTCGTCGAGGACGGCGATGACGTCCTGGGCGAACAGTTCGGTGCTGTGGGGGGTGTCGGGCTTGTCGCTGTCGCCGGTGCCGCGGTAGTCGAGGGTGAGGGTGCTGCGGGCAGGGTGGAAGTCGGCGCGGACCGGGTCCCACCAGTGGTGATTGTTGGCCTGGCCCGCCAGCAGGACCAACGGCGCTCCCTCGCCTTGGAGCTGGTAGGCGATGCGGGTCCCGTCCGGTGTCTTCGCGTACGTCATTGGCAGGCTGCCTCGCTCCCGTGTCGGCGGGCAGAGTACCCCGCTCGTGCCCCATCAGGGGCGCGGGGAACTGCGCGACAAGCCCCCACCGGCCCGCAGACGCGCACTGCCCCCTCCCTCCCGCGCGGAGCGCATACGCTCAGGAGACGAACCCGAACGACTGGAGTCACCCCGTGCTGATCACCGCCGCGCGTCTTCTGACCGAGCCGGACGCCGAGTACGTCATGGACGGAGCCGTCCTGGTCAGGGGCGGAGCGGTCGTCGCCGTCGGCCCCCGGTCCGAGGTCGAGGCACTGGCAGGGCCCGGCGAGGAACGGACCGAGTTCCCCGGAGGGACACTGCTCCCCGGCCTGATGGACGCCCACGTGCACCTGTGCTTCGACGCCTCGGCCGACCCCGTGACCGCCTTGCAGGAGCGGGACGACGAGGAGTTGTTGGCGGACATGCGGGCCAGGGCCGCGCAGTTGCTGGGCAGCGGGGTCACCACCATCCGCGACCTCGGTGACCGGAACGGACTCGTCCTGCGGCTCGCCCGCGAGATCGCGAACGGCACCGCCGCAGGCCCGCACATCATCTCCGCTGGTACCCCCGCCACGCCTCCGGGCGGTCACTGCCACTTCCTCGGCGGCGAGGTGGCCGGCACCGAGGAGATACGCGCTCTCGTCGCCCGTAACGCCGCCGCCGGTGCCGAGGTCGTCAAGGTCATGGAGACGGGCGGCGGCCTCACCAAGGGCAGCGTGCCCATCTGGGAGAACCAGTTCACGGCCGACGAGCTCGCGGAGCTCGTCGCGGCGGCGCGTGCGGCAGGGCTTCCAGTGGCGGCCCACGCGCACGGGACGGAAGGGATCGCCGCGGCCGTCGCCGCCGGGGTCGACACCCTGGAGCACTGCACCTGGATGGCGCCGGGCAACCGCGTGGACCTCCGCGAGGACGTGCTGCGGCGGATCGTCGAGGACGGCATCCGGGTCTGCGTCACGGTCAGCCCCAACTGGCGCATGCTGCCGCAGGTCTTCGGCGCCGAACGCATCGAGCCGATGTTCGCCGCGATCCGGCGGATGGCGGAGGCGGGGGTGCGCCTCGTCGCGGGCACGGACGCCGGTGTGCAGCGCACCGGCTTCGCGGGGTCGCTGGCGGGCAGCCTGACGTTCTACGAGCACCTGGGCGTGCCCGCGCGCCGCGTCCTCGCCATGGCCACCACGGAGGCCGCCGAGGCCCTGGGCATCGCCGACCGGGCGGGCCGGATCGCCCCCGGATACCGGGCGGATCTCCTGGTCGTGGACGGGGATCCGGTGGAGAGCGTCGGCGCGCTGGCCTCCGTCCAGGCGGTCTTCGCATCCGGCGAGCGGTGTGCTGTGGGTGCCTGAACCATCAACCGGGCGTCACGAAACCGCACTCGTACGCGGCGATCACCGCCTGCGTACGGTCCCGGACCCGGAGCTTGGCGAGGACGCCCGCGACGTGGGTCTTGACGGTCGCCGCCCCGATGCCGAGCCGTTCCGCGATCTCCGCGTTCGTCAGGCCGGCGGCCATCAGGCGCAGGACGTCGGCCTCGCGGTCCGACAGCCGGGTCCGCCGCGCGGCCTCCGCGGAGCGCGCGGCCCTGCCGCTCGCGCCCGCGTGGCGGGCCGCCAACGCCCGGACCGCCGCCGGGAACAGCAGGGAGTCGCTGCGGGCGACCATCCGCACCGCCTGCACCAGTTCGTCGGCGTGTGCGCGCTTCAGCAGGAAGCCGCTCGCGCCCGCGCGCAGCGCTTCGTAGACGTAGGCGTCGTTCTCGAAGGTCGTCACCACGATGATGCGCGGTGCAGGCTCCAGCGTGTCGGACAGCAGTTGCTCGGTGGCGCGGATGCCGTCGATCTCGGGCATGCGGACGTCCATCAGCACGATGTCCGGGCGCAGTCGGCGGACGAGGGGGACGGCCTCGGCGCCGGTGGTGGCCTCGCCGACGACCTCCATGTCCGGTTCGGCGCCCAGGATGGCCCGGAGCGCGCTGCGTACCATGCCCTCGTCGTCCGCGACGACGATGCGCAGGGGTGGTCCGGCCTTCATATCGACCGGCCTCCGTGTGTGTCCGCTGCCAGGGGCAGTATGACGGCCAGCCGCCAGAGGCCGTCGTCCGGTCCGGACTCGGTCCGGCCGCCCAGGAGTCGGGCCCGTTCGGCGATCCCGGCCAGCCCCCGGCCGCCGCCGGTCCGTACCGGTCCGCTCGTGCGGTGTGCTGCCTCGGGCAGAGGGTTCTCCACGGTGATGTCCAGTCCTTCCGTCGTGATGCCGATGTTCAGGCGCACGCTTTCCGTCCCGGCGTGCCGGAGGGCGTTGCTCAGGCCTTCCTGCACGATGCGGTACGCCTCACGGGAGACCACCGGAGGCAGGAGGTCCGGGGTGCAGCCGACCGTGGTCGTGACGGTCGCGCCCGCCGCGCGCGTATGGTCCAGCAGTCCGTCCAGGGCGGTCAGGTCCGGGGCCGGGGCGGGGTGTGACGACGGGCCGTCGCGTTCGCCCTCCTCCCGCAGCAGGCCGAGCACCGTGTCGAGTTCGGTGACGGCCCCGCGCGCCGCCGTCTCGATCGCGGCGAGCGCCTGGCGGACGAATTCCGGGTCGCGGTCGAGGACCCTCCCGGCCGCGCTCGCCTGGAGGGACACCGCGCTGAGCGCGTGCCCGACGGAGTCGTGCAGCTCGCGGGCGAGACGGTTGCGTACGGCCAGGTCGGCGACGCGGCGTTCGGCGGCGGCGAGCCGGTCGGCGGGTGTGGGGCCGAGCAGAACGGGGGCGCAGTACGCGAGTATCCGGCCCGCTCCCCAGGCCGTACCGGCCACCAGGGCGAGCAGACCGAGCCCGGCCGCCGGTGCGTACCAGCCGGTGAGTCCGGGCCAGAGGGGCCCCGGTCCGTGGATGCCGATGAGGGGCCGCAGCAGCAGCGTGACCGCCGCGGGCGGTGCCGCCAGCGTCATCCCGCTGACGATTCCCCCGGCCAGCAGGTGCAGTACGTACCACAGTGCCGTCCGGCGCCGCGTCGCCCACGAGGTGGCGGGCCCCTCGGTCACGGCGTCCCGGGGCAGGCCGCACAGGGCGCGCGCGGCCGTCGCCTCCAGGGTCCGTACGAGCGGGAAGAGAGCGGTGAGCCCGGCGACGGGCAGGGCGGCGGCGAAGGCGACGAACTGCAGCAGCGGGGCCTGGAGGGCGTCCGCTTCGCGGAAGAGCAGCCCGGTCACCACGAGGGACAGGAGGAAGTACGGCATCAGCAGCGCGCCGCCCAGCACCAGGTGGACCCACCGCAACGCCGCCACGCGTGCCGGACCGCCGCTCCGGCTCACCGCAGGCGTCACCGCGCCGCCTTCCCCTCGGCCCGCTCGGCGCCCCGCTCGGCGAAGAAGTACGCGCCGACGGCGGCGACGAGGAATCCGGTGATCATCTGGGCAGCGTACGTGAGGTGCATGACAGGGGTCGGCTGCTGAACGTCACTCGGGGCCGCCAGGGAGGCGAACGTCAGCCAGGCCCCCCACCAGGTCATCGCCCCCGAACCGAGCCACGCCAGCACGAGCGGTACGAGCACGCGGATGCTGCGGCCTATACGGAGGCCGAGCATCAGCACGCCCACCACCATGCACACGGCCCACAGGGCGTACACCGTTTCCAGGACGTGGAAGTCGGCGGTGCGGCGCTCGGCCACGGTCGTGCTCAGCCCGCGCGCCGAACCGCCCGCCCACAGGGCGTGCAGGACGAGCGGTACCAGCGCCAGAGTCGCGGCCGCGATGGCGACGGCGCGTTGGGCGGGAGCGGTGACGGACGGCGCGAGCTCCCCGAGGCGTCCGCGCCACACCGGGGCCCAGCGTTCGCGCGTGTACATCACGAACAGCGCGCCCAGGCCCAGCGCCTGGACGATGAAGCCGGTGTAGACCACGTTCCACACCCAGCTCTCCAGCATCGGCCTCTCCCCGCCCGGCCGCGCGCTCGCGGAGCCGGCCCCGAGCACCCGGGCCGCCAGGGTCGCCGGGAAGCCGGTCACGATGGGGGCGAGCAGGCCGGTGCCCACCCACATGGGGACGGCGAGCAGCCAGGCGGGTACGCGCGTTCCCCAGGGACGGGTCAGGAGCAGGGTCAGGACGATGACCGTGGCGTCCATCAGGACGGTCAGCGAATTGACGGCCCTCATGGTGTTCTCGTGGTCGAGCAGCGTGCTGCCCTCGGGGATGCCGAGGTGACTCCCGGCGATCCACGCCACCTTGAGGGCGAGGTAGGGGAGGCAGGCGGCGATGGTGACCGCCCGGAGCACCGCTTTCGTGGCACGGGGCGTGGCACGGGGCGTGGCACCGGGCGCGGTGGATCCGACGGTCGGTCGAGCAGTGGGCGTCATGGGAACCAGGCTCCCGGCCGCGGGCACCCGGTCGCCTCCGTCCGGCCGACGATCCGCCTCCGCCGCGCGGGGGAGGCGACCCCCGTCGGAGCGGGCCTGCGGGGCTGTGCATACTTGCGGTCGATATTTCACGTTCGCAAAGGAATCCACGTGTACGTCAGACCCGGCAGCGTCGCTCTCGTCACCCTTGCCGTCTCGTCGCTCCTGCTGCTCTCCGCCTGTGACGGGGACTCCGGATCCGACTCCGGCAAGAAGTCCGGCTCCTCCGCCAAGACTGCGGACAAGGGGACGCCGGCCGCCCCGGAGTCCATCACCGCCGAGCAGGCCAAGCAGGCCCTCGTCGAGGTGAAGGACCTGCCGACCGGGTGGAAGGCGGAGCCGAACACGGGCCTGGACAAGTCGCAGGGCGCGGACGAGGACACCATCTCCGGCGTCAAGCCGCTGTGCGCGCCCGTGGCCGCCCTCCTCAACACCGGACGGCTGGACGAGGACCACAAGGCGAACGCCCAGGCGGTCTTCACCAAGCAGGGCGACCAGACGACTGTGGCCCAGGACGTCAGCGGCTACACCCGGCCGCAGGCGGAGAAGGCCATGGCCGGGCTGAAGGCGGCCGTCGAACAGTGCGGGACCTTCACGGGCAAGCAGGGCGGCAAGCCGGCCACGCTCACGGTGAAGAAGACCGTCCAGCAGCCGAAGTACGGCGACGACTCCGTCAGCTACACCCTCAAGGTCGTCCAGGGCGACATGCAGATGGACTTCGACATGGGCACGGTCCGCAGCCACGGGGCGATCACGACGGTGCTGAACAACTACTCGGACCACGGCGACCGCGGCAAGGCGGCGTTCACCAAGGCCCTGGCCAAGGCGGGCGAGAAGCTGACCGCCGCCGCGGCGAAGACCCCCTGACGGGTCGGCTGGATCGGCTGGAATCGAACGGTCGGTCTTGATCGCCGTATGGCGCTGCCGTTACCGTCCGGCGGTCCCGGACTCGCCGGGCCCCTTTCCCGAAGGACACCGCATGACAGCGCTCACGGGTTTCTACACTCTGACCAGTATCCAGAGCGGCAAGCTCCTGGACGTCGCGGGCGCGAGCACCGCGGACGGTGGGAACGTCTACCAGTGGGACGCCAACGGCACCGACGCCCAGGCGTGGGAGCTGCGGCCCGCGGGCGCGGAGAACGTCTACCTGCTCGTCGCCCGGTGCAGCGGCAAGGCCCTCGACGTTCAGGACAGCAGCAAGGCGGACGGCGCCAACGTCATACAGTGGACGATCGACCCGGCCCGCGACTCCCAGAAGTGGCGACTGTCCCCGCTGGGCAACGACTCCTACACGTTGACGAACGTAAACAGCGGCAAGCTGCTCGACGTCTACAACAACGGCCTTGAGGCCGGGGCCAACGTGATCCAGTGGTTCGCCAACAACGGCGACAACCAGAAGTGGCAGCTGACGGCGATCAAGTAGCGGCCTGCAGCGGCTTGTTTGACGTCGCCTGCGCAGGCGACGTCAAACAGCGTCACCGTGCCCGGGCCCGGGTCAGCGCCAGACGAACTCGGCGGAGGCGCCGGTCCGGGGACCGCCGTTCTCCATGAAGTAGCCGCCGAACATCAGCAGCCGGTCGGTGTTGGTGCCGCCCGCGTACAGCGTGTACGTCTGGGAGGCGGTGGGGCCCATGGGGCGGATGAGAGTGAGCGTCCCCGTCGTGGAATCCAGCGTCCCGGTCAGGTGCTCGTCCTGACCGATGGAGTAGAAACGCAGGTCCGCCTGCACCTGCCCCTGGCTCACGTTCAGGATGCGCAGGGTTCCGGCGAACCCGTTCGCGTTGAATTTGTAGAGGCCGGTGATGTCGGGGACGTCCCGGACCTGTGCGGCCGTGTGCGCGGCGGGGGCGGCGGACGATGCCGCGCTGACGGCGGTGCTCGCGGGTAACGCGACCGCCGCGAGGGCGACGAACGCGACGACCAGCCGGGTTCTTCGTGTGCTGTGCGGTGTGCTGCGCATGGAATCCCCTTCCGTTCACTCGTACGGGGAGAATCTCTTCGAGTAAGACCCGTATGGGCCTTGTGCGGCCTAGCTTCGCTTGGTACCGAGTGGTACGAGAGTGCGGAGTGAAGGCATGAGCATCTACGATCAGCCGCCGATGACGTGGAAGCTGTCCGGTCACCAGGTCATGCTGTGGCGAACAGAGGCCAAGTTCTCGCGCGAGAAGCTGGCGGAGGAGGCAGGCTACGCCCCCGAGACCGTCAAGTCGATGGAGCAGGGGCGACGGCGTCCGTCACAGCAACTGCTCGAGGTGACCGACCAGTTGTGCGGTGCCAAGGGGAAGCTGGCGGCGACGGATCAATTTCTTGATCCGGAGGCGAGCCCGAGTCGCGGTGCCGAGTACATGGCTTTCGAGGCCGAGGCAATTGCCGTGCACTCCTACGAGGCACTACTCATCCCTGGCCTGCTGCAAACCGAAGAGTACGCGCGTGCGCTTCTGGGGGGCCACTGCCCTCCCGTCGATGACGAGACCGTCGAGGCGCGGGTGGAGTTCCGGATGCGGCGCCAAGAGCTGCTCAGGAAGCAGACAACGCTGTTCAGCTTCGTCATCCACGAAGCGGC
Source organism: Streptomyces sp. UNOC14_S4 (assembly GCF_020740835.1). Classification (GTDB taxonomy): domain Bacteria; phylum Actinomycetota; class Actinomycetes; order Streptomycetales; family Streptomycetaceae; genus Streptomyces. The sequence continues at coordinate 6,047 of NZ_JAINFC010000174.1, read as the reverse complement.
GCTGAGAAGCCTGGTGGGCGGCCCTGAGGTCATGAAGCGGCAGCTTCGTCACCTCGTGGAATCGGCGGAGCCGCGCAACACATCGATTCAGGTGCTGCCGATGGCGAGTGGGGCCGTGCCGGGGCTCAACGGTGCGTTCACCATGCTGGAGACCGCCGAGTACAAGCTCTACGGCTGCCATGAGGCGCAGGGATCGACCACGGTGCACGCCGACGCGGAGACGAAGAGCAAACTGATGAAGCGCTACGCGGCGATCCGCATGAGCGCGCTCGGCCCTGCGGATTCGATCGGGTTCATCCAGAGATTGGCAGAAGAGCTATGAGCATCGACCTGGTGTGGTTCAAGTCCAGCTTCAGCGACGACGAAGGGGCGATCTGTGTAGAGGTCGCCGTCCAGCCTCAAAACATCCACATACGCGACTCCAAACGCCGGGGCGCCCCCCACTTCACCGTGGCCGCCCCGGCGTGGGCGTACTTCATAAGCGCCCGGGCTCGGTCGCTCCCCTAGAGGGAAACATCTCGGCCAGTTTTCTAGGCCCGCACATATACCGAGCGTGCATAAATCCCTCGGTTATGCATAGTTGCTATGTGCATTGACATACCTTCGGTCCGACGTATGTAGTGGGCGCAACGCCTCCCACTGACAACGGGGACCACGCATGTCCGAGATAAAGCGCACTACAGCACGTGACTTCACGCATGACGACATCACGTCCGTCGTCAACGGCACCGCACTGGCCGTGCACATACCGGGCTTTGTGAATCCGGAAGCCCTCGCATCGGCACGGGCGCAGCTCTTCGATCATCCTGATCGTGGGGGACTCAGTCAGGCGGACGAATTCAAGCGCATCGGGTTCGCCTTCTCCGAGATCAGCGATGACGCCTCGCGGGACCGCTATTACGCGGAGGCGCGCGGCAATATCCAGCGGATGCGCGACCTGTTCGCTCCGTACGCGGCGCCCAGTGATGTCCTGCGGCTGCTGCTGGAGGAGACCTGGAAGCCCGGCGCGAGCCTTCTGCAGCTCGACGGGCGTAAAGCCTTCATCGGTATCTGCCGGTACCAGGACAAGGACGTCGACCTGAATCCGCACACGGACGCCCTGGAGCGGAATCTGCCGGCCGAGTCGGCGCACGAGCTCAAGGCGCAGCTGTCGATCAACATTTACATGAACATCCCGGATGTCGGCGGCGAGCTGGAGCTGTGGGGGACCGAGCCCGGCGAGGACGCGTACAAGGGGCTCATGGGCGACCGCACCTGGGGGATCGACCGGGACAAGATCGGGCCGCCGAAGGTGGTCTTCAAGCCGTCGCCGGGTGACCTGCTGCTGCTCAACCCGCGCCAGATCCACGCGGTGCGCCCGTCGGGCGACCAGCCGCGCATCACCCTGGGACACTTCCTCGGCTACTACGGCGAGGACCGACCGCTTGCCCTCTGGAGCTGAGGAACCGCCATGAGTGACTTCATCATCGACGGCCGCACCAAGGCGAATTTCGGCGAGGCGGCCAAGCAGCTCACCCTTTCCGGGACCCGGACCATTCTGCTGGTGAGCGTGGGGCAGCGTTACCACGAGGGCGACAAACTCCGGGCCACGGTCGAACTCATCAACCGCAGCGGATTCGGGCAGGTGACGATTGCCGTCGCCGACACGCTGCAGCGCACCAATTACCTTTCCCTTTCCCATGAGGACGCCTATGCGAAGGCCCTGCAGGAAGGTGAGGACTGGCTGGAGCGCAACGAGAAGACTCTCGGCGGATTGACCGTTCCGCATGACGTGCTGCGGTGGGACGAGGCGCTGTCCGACGCCGACTACCCGGAATTCCGGGCACGCATCGAGGACGCGTACGCCAACAACCCCGCGTATCAGCAGGCGGTGAACGCCACCATCGGCAAGTTCATCGACCGGCTGACCGCCCGTGACCCGGAGGCGGACACGGACAAGGCGTTCCGGAACTGCCTGGCGTACCTCATAGAGGAGTGCCCCATCATCATGCCGATGTGGGCGCACCAGGGTTACGACTACGTCATCTATCCGCAGCCGATGACCACGGCCATGGCCGAAACCCAACGGCTCTTCGTCACCGAGGAATATCCCGGCAAGGGCGGTTGGCTGTCGCTGAGGTTCAAGAAGCGCGCGGCAGTCGGCCAGGCAGCCGCCTGACCGTTCCAAGGCCGCCACGATCCGGTACAGAGGACACCACACAGTGACAACAGCAACCGACCGTAAATGGTGGGCGTTCACAGGAGTCGGGCTGATCAGCTTCCTCGGCTGTATCGACCTGACGATCGTGAACACCGCCGCCCCACAGATCCAGGCCGATCTGGGCGCCTCCGTGACCGACCTGCAGCTGATCGTCAACATGTTCATCGTCGCCCTGTCGATGTTCATGGTGACGATGGGGCGGCTGGCCGACACCTACGGTCGGCGTCGTGTCCTCTATGCCGGGACCGTGCTCTTCGGACTGGCCTCCCTGGGCGCCGGGCTGGCGTCCAGCACCGGCTGGCTCATCGCGTTCCGTTTTCTGCAGGGCGCCGCGGGCGCGGTGCTCTACACCTCCACCGGCGCCATCGTGCAGAACGCCTTCCCCGCCGAGCAGCGGGGCAGGGCGATCGGCGCGCTCTACGGTGTCAACGGCTTCGGCCTGGCCGTCGGGCCGCTGCTCGGCGGTGTCATCGTCTCCGCGCTGGACTGGCACTGGGTGTTCTGGGTGAACGTCCCGCTGGTCGTGATCGCCCTGGCCATCTGCTCGTTCAGCGTCACGGAGTCCCGTAACGAGGAGGCCGGGCCCGGCCTCGACTGGGCGGGGCTCGTGCTCATCAGCCTCGGCATCCCGGCCGTGGTGCTCGCCTTCACCCTGGGCGGGACCTGGGGCTGGTCGAGCGGCCGCACCCTGGGGCTGCTCGCGTTCGCGGTGGTCGTGCTGATCGTCTTCTACTTCGTGGAGCGTCGCGCCGCCGACCCCATCATCAGCTTCAAGCTCTTCAAGCACCGTGCGTTCCTCGGGGCCATCGTCTCCGACTTCGCCCTGGCGTGCTTCTACACCTCGGTGCTCTTCCTGATTCCCCTCTACCTCAGCGAGGTGCGCGGACACGGCGGTTATGCCACCGGCGCGCTGCTGCTGCCCTGCACGGCCGTGATGTCGGTCCTCTCCCCGTTCGTGGGCCGCTTCACCGACCGCTTCGGCCCCAGGAAGCTGCTGGCCTTCGGCTTCATCATGTTCACGGTGTCCGCCCTGCTGCTGACCCGGCTGGAGGCCGACAGCTCCCTCGGCTACCTCGCCGCCTCGCTGGTCGCGATGGGCATCGGCTGGGCCTTCATCCTCGGTCCGGCCACCGTCTCCGCGCTCTCCTCCGTACCCGAGCGCCAGGCGGGCCTCGCCGTGGGCTCCTCGTGGACGTTCCACAACCTCGGCGGAGCCATCGGCCTCGCCGCCGCGGTCGTCCTGTTCCGCTCCCGGGGCGAGTCCTCGCTGACGTCGGCCCTGGCCGACCGGGGTATCCCCACGGGCGACTGGACGCACGACGTGGCCGCCGACCCCGAGCGCGCCGCCGACGTGCTCCGCGACCACACGTCCCTGACCGACACGGACATCACCAAGGTCTTCGGCGACATGTTCGCCCACGGCACCCAGGCCGCGATGTGGCTGGTCGCCGGGACCTCGGTCGCCGCCCTGGTCGTCCTGGGCCTGCTGGGCCTCGGCCGCCGGAGCGCGACCGTCGCCACCGAGCCGGCGGTGGACGCGGAAAGGGTCTGATACCCGAGTGACGCATGACGCCCGGCGGCCGGACCGGCCGCCGGGCGTCATGCGCGCCGTCACGGACGGGTGATGCCAGAGCCTCCTGTGAGGGGCGCGGCGATTAGAGTCGGGAACGTCGGTGTCCGAACGCACTCGGGTGGCCCATGAGCCAGATCCAAGGGTGGCCGCCCAGGCCCCCGCATCCGCCTCCCGCGCCTGCTCCTGCCGCCCCTGTCGCCGCGCCGCGGCCGGGGCTGTGGTGGCGCTGTCTGCTCGGGGGAGCGGCGCTGTGGTGTGTCGCCATCGTGGTCACGTACACCACCCAGAACACCAACCTGCTGCCGACGCTCATCCTGCTCGGCAGCTTCCTCGTGCCCGGCTGCTTCACCCTGTGGGCCTACGAGAGGTACGGACAGGTCCTCGGGGCGCATTTGCTGTTCGGCTGCTTCGTGGTGGGCGGCGTCCTGGGCGTCCTCGGTGCGTCCGTCCTGGAGTACTACCTGCTCCACCCGTCCGTCCTGCTCTTCGTCGGGGTGGGCCTGATCGAGGAGGCCGTCAAGGCCGCGGCCCTGATGTTCGTCCTCCGCCGCTGGCCGCAGGTGCGCGGCCTGCGCGCGGGCCTGGTGCTCGGCGCGGCGGTCGGCTTCGGCTTCGCGGCCTTCGAGAGCTCGGGCTATGCGTTCAACGCCCTGCTCACGCTGCACGGCCTGTCCCTGCGCGACCTGGTCGAGACGGAGATCCTGCGCGGCGTCCTGGCCCCCTTCGGCCACGGCCTGTGGACGGCGATCCTGGGCGCGGCCCTCCTCACCGACCGCCGCGACGGCCACTTCCACTTCACGCGCCGCGTCCTGGCGACCTACGTGGGCGTCTCCTTGCTGCACGCCCTGTGGGACTCGGTCAACGGCATCGCCGTCTGGGTCGTCTACGCCCTGACCGCGAGTTCCCAGCAGCGAGCCCTCTTCGAGAAGGGCTACATCCCGCACCCCACGGGGGAGCAGCGTCACCTCTACACGCTCGTCTCCGACGGCGGCCTGATCGTGGTGGCGCTGCTGGGGCTGGCGTGGCTCGTGTCTCTGACTCGGCGGGCGGGCCACGGGGAGGAACTGAGGTAGGGGCGGCACATGGGCCAGTGAGGCTGACTGTGTTGCGAAGGAGGGTATCCCCGCGCGTGCGGGGACCACAGGGCCGGGCAGCTGGCGGTGGTGCGGCTGCGGCAGGTATCCCCGCGCGTGCGGGGACCACAGGGCCGGTTCCACGACGCGGCCGAACTGGTCGGGACCACCCCCGCGCGTGCGGGGACCACGGCCTCACCCGTGCCCGCCAGGTCAACCGGGCGGGATCACCCCCGCGCGTGCGGGGACCACCAGCCACCAGTGAACCTCGTCGCACACCACGAGGGACCACCCCCGCGCGTGCGGGGACCACGCTCGTCCGGGCCCGATCCGGCTGGTCGCCCTGGGACCACCCCCGCGCGTGCGGGGACCACCCCCGCTCGTGTACCGGCTCCAGCACGCCCTTGGGACCACCCCCGCGTGCGCGGGGACCACCGCGATCTCCGGTGACCAGTCGAGCGGCCCGCAGGACCACCCCCGCGTGCGCGGGGACCACAGGAGCTGACCAGCCACTTTAACTTGAGGGGTGGCGGGATTTGCCCACTATCGCTGATCCCGGCATTACGGTCATTTGTGACCCTTCGGAACAGCGTGTGTCTCGTGGCTCGTTCGTGTTGTACCACTCGTGGCGATGATGCTTCAGGGCAGCACCCCCATCGCCCACACCGGGAAGCCCAGCACGCATGCCACCCCCGGTGCTCCGACCAGCGGGGTCAGGACCAATGCCATCACCGGCAGCCGTGCCCACGACGACACCAGGGACCGTGACGGGTCCTCAGGGTCGTAGCGGAGTTCGCCGTTGGAGGTCGGCCAAGAGGAGACGCACTCGTAGCGGCGGCCGCGCGTGTCGTGGAAGTGGTACACGTACTGGTGCGTGCCCTGGAGGTCCCAGCGGCTTTCGTGGGTGCCTGCCACGACCGTCACGCCGCGCCTGAAGAGGGCCCACCGCAGGCGCAGGTCGAGCCCGTACTCGTAGAGCGACAGCAGGCAGACGCCCAGGCCGCCCAGGGCCCAGAAGAGCAGGCCCCGCCACTGCCTGGTGGTGGCGCAGAGGCAGAGGGCCACCGGCAGGGCGGCTGCCAGATACGCGGCCGCTGCCCGCTGGAGGCGAGTGAGCCCCCGAAGCCGTGCCCCCACCGCTTCCGCCGCGCGGCTCCGCCACCCCGGCGTCGTCTCCTGGCGCACCGGCGCCGCCGTATCC
>NZ_JAINFC010000173.1 GCF_020740835.1 Streptomyces sp. UNOC14_S4 | reverse complement strand
CCCCCGCAGGAGCCCGGCCACCGCCCCCGCCGTTGAAAGACGAAAAAGGCCCGCGTCCCCGGAGGGACGCGGGCCTTCCTGCGCCGTACGCCTGAGGGATCAGACCCCCGCGTACGAGTGCTTGCCGGTGACGAAGATGTTCACGCCGTAGTAGTTGAAGATGTACGTCGCGAACGCGAACAGCGCGATGTAGGCGGCCTTGCGGCCCTTCCAGCCGGCCGTGGCGCGGGCGTGGAGGTAGCAGGCGTAGGCGACCCAGGTGATGAAGGACCAGACCTCCTTGGGGTCCCAGCCCCAGTAGCGGCCCCAGGCGGCCTCGGCCCAGATGGCGCCCGCGACGATGGTGAAGGTCCACAGCGGGAAAACGGTCGCGTTGATGCGGTACGCGAACTTGTCCAGCGTGGCGGCGGCGGGAAGCCGGGAGACCGGGTTGTCCGTGCCCTTGGCGAGCTTCGCCTTGAAGCGGGCCCACTTGCGGTCCTGCGGCAGCTCCGCGAGGTAGCGGTCCAGGCCCGGGCCCGTCCGCCCCGCCACCAGGCGCGCCTCGTAGCCGTCCCGGAAGAGGTACATCAGCGTGGAGCACGCGCCGACCCACAGGGCCGCGCCGGAGAGGATCGCGCAGGAGACGTGGATCCACAGCCAGTACGAGTGCAGGGCGGGCACGAGCTGGTCGCTGTCGGTGTAGAGCACCGACACGGCCAGGCCCAGGTCCAGCAGGATCGTGGTGGTCAGCGGCAGGCCGAGCCAGCGCACGTTCTTCTTCAGGACCAGCAGCACCAGGTAGACACCGACGACGGCCATGCCGAAGGTCGTGGAGAACTCGTACATGTTGCCCCACGGCGCCCGCTCCACGGACGCCGCCCGGGTGACCACCCCGCCCGCGTGCAGCAGGAACGCGAGGACGGTCAGCGAGATCGCGCTGCGTCCGTAGACGTCGCCCTTCTCGCTGCCGCCCGCCGCGCCGGGGCCGTCCGGGATGTCACGGTCGCCGACGGCGGAGCGGGTGACGACCTTGGGCCGCTCCAGGACGGCCGTGCCGCCGCCCTGCGCCGCGGCCGTGCCGCCCGCGGCGGCCGCGGCCTGCCGGGCCTCCACCGTGATCGCGGCGGCGGTGCGGCCGACCGCGCTGCGGCTGCCGAACACCCACTCCGCGATGTGCGCGAGGAAGGCCAGGGTGTAGACGGCCATGGCGGAATAGATCAGCACATTGCTGATGTGCGCCAAGTTCTCGTTGGCTGCGGCAGCGAGAGGCATCACGCGCGCGCTCCTTCGGACGGTTCAGCGGAATCTTGGGAATCGGCGGAATCGGCGGGGGTCGCGGGCTCCTCCGAAGCCCCGGACTCCTTGTGCTCCTCGGGGGCCACAGGCTCCTCGGGGGCCACGGGCTCCTTGGGGGCCACGGGCGGTGCGTCCTTCGTCAGCGCGGCCGCCAGGTCGGCGATCTCCTCGGGCAGTTTCGCGGACTCGCTGCGGCCGAGGCCCGCCATCTCCACGACGGTCCGCCCGTCGGCGCCGCGCACGGCCCGCACCCACACGCGGCGGCGCTGGATGAACAGCGAGCCCGCCACGCCGACGAGCGCGGCGACCGCGCCGGCGAGCGCCATGCCGTTGCCCGGCTGGTGGGAGACCTGGAAGGTCGCCCACGCCTTGATGCCCTCGAACTTGAGGGTGCCCGAACCGTCCGGCAGCGTCATGGTGTCGCCGACCTTGAGGTTCTGCGCGAACGGGCTCTTGCCGTCCTTGTCCTTGAACTGCTGCATCTTGGACGTGTCGAGCTGGTAGACACTCTGCGGCGTACCGGAGTCGACGCCGAGCCAGCCGCGGTAGGCGGTGAGGACCAGCCGCGGATTGTCCAGCGCGGGGAACTTCGAGACCATGGGCATCTCAGGGACCTGCGTCGGCACGAAGAGGCCCCTGAAGCCGAGCTGGGTCCTGTTGCCGTCCTTGTCCCGGGTGTCCGGCACCTTGATGACCGTGGACTCGGTGACGTTGGCGTCCAGCGGCAACGAGGGCACCGCGCCACGGTAGGCGAGCTTGCCCTGGCCGTCGTAGACGCTGACGACCGGCGCGTAGCCGTGGCCGATCAGATAGACCTTCGAGTCCGCCGTCTCCAGCGGCTCGTTCACCTTGATCGTCCGCTTCTTGGGCTCGCCGTCCGCGCCGTCCCGGTACGTGACCTGGGCCTCGTACGTACGCGGCGTGCCGCGCTGGGGGCCGGTGCGCTCGTACGTCCCCTCGAACTTGTCCAGCGAGAAGCTGAAGGGGTTGAGGTCGTCGGCCCGGAACAGCGAGCCCGACTTGAAGTCGTCGTACTGCGTGAGCGTGTTGGCGAACTTGTCGCCCTCCACCATCAGCTTCTGGCCCTCGGACTTCCACAGCTGCCCGGAGGCGAAGGCCACCAGCATCACGATCAGCGCGATGTGGAAGACGAGGTTGCCCGCCTCGCGCAGATAGCCCTTCTCGGCGGCCACCGCGTCCCCGGTGGCGTCCGCGCGGAAGCGCCGCTTCCGCAGCAGCCCGCGCGCGGCCGCGAGCACCTGCTCGGGCTCGGCGTCCGTGTGCCAGGTGGTGTGGACGGGCATCCGGTCCAGCCGCTTGGGCGCGCCCGGCGGGCGGCCGCGGAGCTGGCCGACGAACTGCCAGGTGCGCGGGACGATGCAGCCGATCAGCGAGGTGAACAGCAGGATGTAGATCGCGGAGAACCACACCGAGCTGTAGACGTGGAACAGCCCGAGCTTGTCGTAGACCGGGGCCAGCGTCTCGTGGGCCTTGCGCCAGTTCTCCGCCTTCACGGCATCGACGCTCGTCTGGGGGATGAGCGAGCCGGGGATCGTCCCGAGCGAGAGCAGGAAGAGCAGGATCAGCGCGACCCGCATGGAGGTCAGCTGCCGCCAGATCCAGCGCACCCAGCCGAGGGCCTCGCGGCCGGACCAGGCCAGCCACCCCAGCGCGCCGGGCTTGCGCACACCGCCGAAGGAGCCGGGCATCGCCACGCCCGTGTCCTCGGCGGGTGCCGTGGACAGCTGTGAGCCGGCGGCGCCGATGTCCGCGTCCTCGGTGGCAGGGGTGGGCTCAGTCTTGGACATGTCGATCAGACCTCGGGGACGAAGGAGGAGGACCAGTCGCGCATGATGCCGATCATGTGGTCCCAGGCTCCGGTGAGCAGCAGCACGCCGACCGTGACGAGCATGGCGCCGCCGATCCGCATGACCCACGCATAGTGCCGCTTGACCCAGCCGAACGCGCCGAGAGCGCGCCGGAAGGCGAGGGCGGCGAGTATGAACGGCAGGCCGAGGCCGACACAGTAGGCGAACATCAGCAGGGCGCCGCGGCCGGCGCTGGCCTGGTTCATGGCCAGCAGGTTGACGGAGGCGAGGGTCGGGCCGATGCAGGGCGTCCAGCCGACGCCGAACATCGCGCCGAGCAGCGGCGCGCCCGCGAGCCCCATCGTCGGTCTGCGGTGGAAGCGGAACTCCCGCTGGCCGAAGCGGGAGAGGAAGCCCATGAAGGCGAGGCCCATCAGGATGGTGAGCACGCCGAGCACCTTGGAGATCGTGCCCTGGTGGGCCTGGAGGTCCTGGCCGAAGTTGCCGAACAGCGCGCCGCCGGAGACGAAGACCACGCTGAAGCCGAGCACGAAGAGCGAGGATCCCGCCAGCATCCGGCCGCGCCGGGCCTCCGCCATGTCCGTACCGCTGACGCCGGTGACGTAGGAGAGGTAGCCGGGCACGAGGGGCAGCACGCAGGGGGAGAAGAAGGAGACCAGCCCGCCGAGCACGGCGACGGGCAGGGCGAGCAGCAGCGCGCCCGTGAGCACGGTCTGGTTCATGTCCCCCACGGCGGCGAGGGTGGTGACGGCGGTCACCGGATCACTTCTCCGCGACGAGCGGGTCGAGTGTCTTGCGCAGCTCGTCCTCGGTCAGCGCCTTCATCGCCCGCGCGGCGATCTTGCCGTTCTTGTCGACGAAGACGGTCGAGGGGATCGCCTGCGGGCTGAGGCTGCCCTTGGGGAAGCGGAGCAGCAGCTGGCCGCCCGAGTCGTAGAGGCTCGGGTACGGGACCTCGAATTCCTTCTCGAAGCGGAGCGCGGGGGCGGGGTCGGTGTCGCGGGTGTTGATGCCGACGAACTGGACGCCCTTGTCCTTGTAGTCGTTGGCGACCGTGACGAGGTTCTTGGCCTCGCCGCGGCAGGGGGCGCACCAGGAGCCCCAGACGTTAAGGACGACGATCTTGCCCTTGTACTCCTGGGCGACGTCGAGTTCCTTGCCCTCCAGGGTCTTGCCGGAGAGCTCCGGCGCGTCCTGGCGGGCGCTCGCGTCCTTGACGACGCTGACTCCGCCGGTGCCCTGCACGAACTGGGTCTGACCACCGCTCTTCGGGTTGTCACCCGAGCCACAGGCGGTCAGGGTGAGGGCCGCGAGGGCGGTGCAGGCGGCCAGCAGGGTGGTACGACGGCGGGATTCGGGGCGTCGAAGGGCGCGGCAGGCACTCATGTGAAAAGTTTCGCATGGTCCGTTTAGGGATCTTCCGCACCCCCCTCCGCGCGGCGCGGGTGCCTTCGGGGCACCGCGGCGGGCGCCGTCAGTCGCTCTTGGCGCTCCACTTCTCGCCGACGTCGAAGTGGCGCAGCCGCTTCAGCACGGCCGGGTCCTGGGCGTCGAGCCAGTCGACGAACTGCCGGAACGAGACCAGCCGCACGTCCTTGTGGCGCTCGTCGGAGATGTATTTGAGCGCTTCCTCGACGGCGTCCATGTAAATGCCGCCGTTCCACTCCTCGAAGTGGTTGCCCACATAGAAGGGCGCGCGATTCGTCTCGTACGCGCGGTCGAATCCCGCGATATAGGACTCGGTGGCCTGGCGGCGCCAGCGGTCGTAGTGCTCGGAAGGGCCGCGGGTCGTGGCGCGCGACTGATTCGCGAGGATGTTGTAGTCCATCGACAGCACTTCGAACGAATGGCCGGGAAAGGGCATCTGCTGCAGCGGCAGGTCCCAGATGCCGTGCTTCTTATCGGGCCACACCTGTGTGCCGCCGGGCGAACTCGCGTCGTACCGCCACCCCAGCTTCCGCGCCGTCGGCAACAGGTTGTCCTGCCCCAGCAGGCACGGGGTACGGCTGCCGATGAGTTCCTTGCGGTAGTCGAAGGGCAGCGGGTCGAGGTCCGTGAAGCCGGTGTTCGTCCGCCACTCGGTCACGAAGGAGACCGCCTGCTCGATCTCCGACTCCCAGTCCTCGGGCGTCCAGTGGGCGACCGATCCGGAGCCGGAGCAGAAGTGCCCGTTGAAGTGGGTGCCGACCTCATGGCCCTCCAGCCATGCCTCGCGCACGTTCTCCAGCGTGGACCTGATGTGCTCGTCGGTGAGATAGCCGATGTCGGACGCGCCGGCCGGGTTGTTCGGCGGCTTGTAGCGCTCCTTCTTCGACTCGGGAAGGCAGTAGATCCCGGACAGGAAGAACGTCATCTTCGCGCCGTGGTCCCTGGCCAGCTTGCGGAAGCGGGGGAAGAGGCCGTTGCCGACCTCGCCCGCGCCGTCCCAGGAGAAGATCACGAACTGCGGCGGCCGCTGCCCCGGCTCCAGCCGCTCGGGCTTCGGCGGCTGCTCCGGCTGCGGCCCGGCGTCCGCCGTGGAGCCGTCGCCGATCGGGGTGGCCTTCGCCCGTTCTATCGCCTTGATCGCCTTGGCGGACGGGGCGTGCCGCTCGGAGCCCGGGGGCTGGGAGCAGCCGCCGACACCGCCCAGCGCCGCGGCCGCGCCCGCGCCCACCCCCATGCCGAGGAGACCTCGCCGAGTGATCTCACGCATGCCGAACTCCGTCCGTACTCGCCACCACTCCGTACGCCTTGCCGTCCATATAAGACGACATCACGGAAGAGGGCGCGCCGAGTACGGCGGTCGGGCATTGTCGGGGGTGACCGGTGGCATTCCCGGCATTCAGCCATTCGGTCGCGAAGCTCTCGGCAAAGCCTCACGCTCCGGCGTCGTTCCGGGTCGGCCCCGGGCCGACCCGAGATTTTCCGGGGCCGATCCGGGGCCGGTCCGGGGCTTTCCCAGGGCTTTCCCAGGGCTTTCCCAGGCCGGAATTCAGGCCCCGAAGGCCTTCGCCCCGCCCTTCACCGGCTTGGCACCCGCGAGCAGGTGCTTCGGCACCAGGTCCCGGGCCGGTTCGCTGTAGCCGACCGAGACGATTTTGTCCCCCCTGAAGGTGAACGTCGTCAGGCTCGCCAGCGTGCACTGACGTTTACGCGGGTCGTGCCAGAGCCGCCGCCGCTCCGCGAAGCTGCGCACCACCCAGATCGGCAGCTGGTGGCTGACGCACACCGCCTCGTGCCCGCGGGCGGCGTCGCGCGCCGCGCCCAGCGCCGCCATCATCCGCACGACCTGCTCGATGTACGGCTCGCCCCACGACGGGCGGAAAGGATTCGTCAGGTACTTCCAGTTGGCCGGCTTCTTCAGCGCGCCGTCGCCGACGCCGAAGGTCTTGCCCTCGAAGACGTTCTCCGCCTCGATCAGCCGCTCGTCCGTCGCCAGCTCCAGGCCGTGCGCCGCGGCGATCGGCTGGGCCGTCTCCTGGGCCCGCTCCAGCGGGGAGGCCACCACATGGGTGATGTCCCGCCCCGCCAGGTGCTCGGCCACCCGGTCGGCCATCTGCCGCCCCAGCTCCGACAGGTGATAGCCCGCCCGGCGCCCGTAGAGCACGCCCTCGGGGTTGTGCACCTCGCCGTGGCGCATCAGGTGGACGACAGTGATCTCACTGCCCCGGTCCGCACCGGACTTCTCGCTCCGGTCGCCGGTCTGGCCGCCGGTCTGGTCGCTTGTCATGGCACCCATCATCCCGTCGCCTCGGCCGCCGCCCGCGCCGCGGCCGGGAGCGCCGCGGCGACGCGCTCGATCGCCGCACTGTCATGAGTCGTCGAGACGAACCACGACTCGAACGCCGACGGCGGCAGGTAGACGCCCTGCGCCAGCATCGAGTGGAAGAACGCGTTGAAGCGGAAAGCCTCCTGCGTCTTCGCCTCCTCGTAGTTCGTCACCTCGCGCTCGGTGAAGAACACGGAGAACATGTTCGACGCCTTCTGGAGCCGGTGCGCCACGCCCTCCTTGGTGAGCGCCGCCGTCACCAGACCGCTGATCTCCTCGGAGACCGCGTTCACCACGTCGTACGCCGCGTCGTCCAGCAGCCGCAGCTGCGCGAGGCCCGCGGCCGTGGCGACCGGGTTCCCGGAAAGCGTGCCCGCCTGGTAGACCGGGCCCGCCGGGGCCAGGTGCCCCATCACGTCCGCGCGGCCGCCGAAGGCCGCCGCCGGGAAGCCGCCGCCCATGACCTTGCCGAAGGTCATCAGGTCCGGGCGCACCCCGTCCACGCCGTACCAGCCCGCGCGGCTGGTACGGAAGCCCGTCATCACCTCGTCCGAGATGAACAGCGCGCCGTTCTCCTCGCACGCCGCCTTGAGCCCCGCGTTGAAGCCCGGCTTCGGCGGCACCACGCCCATGTTGCCCGGCGAGGCCTCCGTGATCACACAGGCGATCTCGCCCGGGTGCGCGCGGAACGCCGCCCGCACGGCCTCCAGGTCGTTGTACGGCAGCACGATCGTGTCGCCCGCCTGCGCGCCCGTCACGCCCGGCGTGTCCGGCAGCCCGAACGTGGCCACGCCCGAACCGGCCGCGGCCAGCAGCGCGTCCACGTGACCGTGGTAGCAGCCCGCGAACTTGACCACCTTGGCGCGGCCGGTGAAGCCGCGCGCCAGCCGGATCGCCGACATGGTCGCCTCGGTGCCGGACGACACCAGGCGCACCTGCTCCACCGGCTCCACCCGGGCCACGATCTCCTCGGCGAGCGCCACCTCGCCCTCACCCGGCGTACCGAAGGAGGTGCCGCGCGCGACGGCCTCCTGCACGGCCGCGACGACCTCCGGGTGCGCGTGCCCGAGGATCATCGGACCCCACGAACACACCAGGTCCACGTACTGGCGGCCGTCGGCGTCCGTCAGGTACGGACCGGTGCCGGACACCATGAAACGGGGCGTACCACCCACGGCGCGGAAAGCACGCACGGGAGAGTTCACGCCACCGGGAGTGACGACCGCGGCTCGGTCGAACAGCTTCTGCGAGACTGGGGCTTGATACGCGTATGGGTAGCTCACGCCAGCCATGGTCTCAGAGTCGGATGCGGAGTCGTCTTCGGGCGTTTCACACGCTGTTCACGGGGGAGGTCTCTGAGACGATGATCGGGTTGCGCGGCGGGGGCTGTGCTGCGTAAAAAAGCGGTCGGGTGGAGATATGCATCGCGGTGGCGGACTGGGCGAGGGCACCGATGGCCTGGGGCCCGAGCAGGCCCGGGAATCCCGCAGGGGGCGCCACAGGGGCCGGCGCGCGGAAGAAGGCGCGGAAGAAAGCGTCGAGCAGCGCGTCGAAGGCGTCGCGGGAAGCAGGAGTGGTGGCCGCGTGGGGGTGACGTACAAGTACTTCGGTGCGCCCAACAGCGCCATCGCCGCCAATGTCCCCGTCAGCATGCGCCCGGAGGAGCTCGGCGGCGACGAGCTGGGCATGGGCGGCATGTTCACGAGCATCAAGCCGGAGACCATGGCCGCCATGATCCTCACCGGCATCGAGGGCATACCCCTGCACAAGGTCCCGCCGCTGGAGCTGGTCGTCCTCCACCCGGACTACGCCGTGGTCAAGCTGCCCATGACCGTGGTCGACCCGCTGCGCTCGATAGGCGAGGAATCGGTGGGCGCCGCCGCGTTCATCTGGTCCACCGTGCCCGACCGCGGCGGCCCGCGCGACGCCTTCACCGTCTACCGGCTGCTGCGCGAGTGGCAGGACTTCTCGCACCGCCTGCACGAGGCCAGGCACCAGCCGTACTGCCTGGTCTGGCCGTAAGCCCGGCTGTGGGCCCGGCTGTGGGGGGCAATCCCACGTAACCTGCCCGAATGCTGACCTTCCGCTCGATCGCCCTGTTCGTCCTCGCCGCGCTGCTGGAGATCGGCGGGGCCTGGCTCGTCTGGCAGGGCGTCCGCGAGCAGCGCGGCTGGGCCTGGATCGGGGCCGGGGTGCTCGCGCTCGGCGCGTACGGCTTCGTCGCCACGCTCCAGCCGGACGCGGAGTTCGGCCGCATCCTCGCCGCCTACGGCGGGGTCTTCGTCGCGGGCTCGCTGGCCTGGGGCATGGTCCTGGACGGCTACCGCCCCGACCGCTGGGACGTCACCGGCGCGCTGATCTGCCTCGCCGGAGTCGCTGTGATCATGTACGCACCACGCGGCCGCTGACGGCGGCGAGGCCCCCGCATATCCTGCGAACGATCAGCCGCACCCACGTTCCAGCCACCCACGTTCCAGGAGGACCGCCATGAGCACCCGCACCGCCGTCGTCACCGGCGCCAGCAGCGGCATCGGCGCAGCCACCGCCCGGCGGCTGGCCGCCGAGGGGTACCGCGTCGTGCTCACCGCCCGGCGCAAGGACCGCATCGAGGCCCTGGCCGCGGAGCTGACCGGGGCCGGGCACGAGGCCGTCGCCTACGAGCTCGACGTCACCGACACCGCCGCCGTCACGGCCTTCGCCGTCTGGCTGGACGACACCGCCACCGTCGACGTCCTGGTCAACAACGCGGGCGGCGCCCTCGGCGCCGAGACCGTCGAGAAGGCCGACGTCGCCGACTGGCGCACGATGTACGAGACCAATGTGCTCGGCGCGCTCAACGTCACCCAGGCCCTGCTCCCCCGCCTGCGCACCGCCCCCGACGGCGGGACGATCCTGATCGTCTCCTCCACCGCGGGCCACGCGACCTACGAGGGCGGCGGCGGCTACGTCGCGGCCAAGCACGGCTCGCACGTGATGGCCGAGACCCTGCGCCTGGAGCTGTGCGGGGAGCCCGTCCGCGTCATCGAGATCGCCCCGGGCATGGTGAGGACCGAGGAGTTCGCCCTCACCCGCCTGCGCGGCGACAAGGAGAAGGCCGCCGCGGTCTACGCGGGCGTCGCCGCGCCGCTGACCGCCGAGGACGTGGCCGACACGATCGCCTGGGCCGTCACCCGCCCGCCGCACGTCAACATCGACCTCCTGGTCGTCCGCCCCCGCGCGCAGGCGTCCAACTACAAGGTCCACCGCGAGCTGTGACCGACCCGGCCGGGCCGCCCGGGACCACGGTCCCGGGCCCCGCGGCCGATGCGGGAACGATCATGGCGCGCTAGCGTCGTCCGTACGGGCCGCCGCCGGCACCGGGCGGCCCGTACGGAACATGGCACACGGAACAACCGGGGGAACCCATGCGCGTCACCGCCTTCGACCACCTCGTCCTCAACGTCTCCGACGTCGAGCGGTCCCTGGCCTTCTACTGCGGCCCGCTCGGCCTCGCGCCCGTCCGCGTGGACGAGTGGCGCAGGGGCGAGGTGCCCTTCCCCTCGGTCCGCGTCTCCCCCACGACCATCATCGACTTGGTCGACCGCGACCGCGGCGAGTCCAACGTCGACCACATCTGCCTGGTCGTCGAGCCCCTGGACTGGCAGACGGTGATCGACGCGGGCACCTTCCCCGACATCCGCGGCCCGTTCACCAACTTCGGCGCGCGCGGCGACGCGGAGTCGGTCTACGTCAAGGACCCGGACGGCAACACGGTCGAGCTGCGCTGGTATCCGCAGGACGTCTGACGTCCGCGTCCTTACCGCCCGACGCCCTTGGCCAGGGCGATATCCCGCGCCCGCTGGGCCAGGTCGCGCACGGCGCCGGCCCGGCGGTACGGCGCGATGCTGCGCCGCATCGCCGCGAAATGCTCGTCACCACGCGCCGTCGAAATCTCGGCGTAGTCGTCCAGGAATTCGTGCCAGGTGGCACACGCGGCGTCCAGGTGTCCCAGCTCGAATTGCCGCCGCGCCAGAACGCCGTTGGAATGCACGCGTCCCTGACGTTGCCGATGGGGCTGGGCCTTGAGTGATTCCCGCATGGCGTGGATCGAGCCGGGAAGGTCCTTGTTCTCGTAGAGCACATGAGACACGTGGAAGTAATAGGCGCTGGTGTCGTAACCTCCGACGGCATCCCGCCGGGAATCGGCCTTCGACAGAGCGGACTCGGTTTCGCGGAGCCTGGCGAGGGCCGTGGTGCGGTCGCCGGTCATCGCCGCGGCATGAGCCTGCTGACCTGCCAGGAAGGCCCGTAGCCGAGGGCCCGCCTTCGGGGACGCCTCGGCGGCCGAGTCCGCCAGGTGCAAGGCCCTCGTCCCATGACCGAGATTCGACGCCTGCAGGCTCATGCCCCGCAAGGTGCGGCAGTACGTGATGTGGTCCTCCGCCTCGCCCGCCAGTTTCAGCGCCTCCGTGTAGTAGCGCTGGCCGAGACCGTGTGCCCGCTCGTACATGGCCATCCACCCGGTCAGATAGACGAGATCCGAGGCAGCGGAAAGCATGTCCTTGCGCACCTTCTCGGTGGCGGTCGCCCGGAGGTACGGAGTCACCGTGTTCACGAGGAACGCGGCGGCCATGGGACGCGCGTGCCCTCCACCCAATTCATCGAGGATGTCGGCGATTTTTTCCGTCATCATGCGGACCGCGGCGACGTCACTGGGACCGATGCGAACCGTACGGCCGGGCTTCGCCTCCTCGCCCACCCGTCCGGCCAGGTCCGAGAAGCGGGGGACGGCCAGCGCCGCCGAGTACATGCCCGCGCCCAGGACGGCGCGCCGTGAGGGATCCATGTCCTGCGAGCTCAGGTCGAGGACGTTGTCGACCGTGCTGGGCCCGGCGCCCGTACCGTCAGGGGCAGGGGCCGGGAACCCCGCCTGGGCCGGGGTGACCGGCCGCCCCAGACGCCGCGAGAGAGCTTCGAGCACCAGGGGCCGGACGGGCTCCTTGGGCATGTGCCCGTTGAGCCACTGGTGGACCGACGGCTCCCGGTACTTCAGCGGGGTCCCGCGCTCTGTCCCCAGGCGGTTGACCTCCTGCGCGAACTGGCGCAACGACCAGCCCGTCTCGCGGTACAGCCGCTCCAGGTTTACGTTCTTCGAGGTCGCCACAGCCCGCCAACTCCTCGTGGTACAGCACCACTTAAAGCTCTTAAACTTTGCCGCCATCGCAACCGTACCGCCGTACGGCCCTCATGAAGCGCGAAGCCCCGGACTCAGCCCTTCACACAGACGACCTGCTTGAGCTTGGCGACCACCTCGACGAGGTCCCGCTGCTGTTCCATGACCTGCTCGATGGGCTTGTAGGCGGCCGGGATCTCGTCGACCACGCCGCGGTCCTTGCGGCACTCCACGCCCCGCGTCTGCTCCGCCAGGTCCCGCTCGGAGAAGAGCTTCTTCGCCTTGTTGCGGCTCATGCGGCGGCCGGCGCCATGCGAGGCGGAGTTGAAGGACGCCGCGTTGCCCAGGCCGCGGACGATGTACGAGCCGGTGCCCATCGAGCCCGGGATGATGCCGTACTCGCCGCCGCCCGCACGGATCGCGCCCTTGCGGGTGACGAGCAGGTCGACGCCCTCGTACGTCTCCTCGGCCACGTAGTTGTGGTGGCAGGAGATCACGGGGTCAAAGGTCACCTTGGCGTTCTTGAACTCCTTGCGAACCACGTCCTTGAAGAGCGCCATCATGATCTCGCGGTTGTGCCGCGCGTACTCCTGCGCCCAGAACAGGTCGTGCCGGTAGGCCGCCATCTGCGGGGTGCCGGCGAGGAAGACGGCCAGGTCGCGGTCGACCAGGTTCTGGTTGTGCGAGAGCTTCTGCGCCTGGCCGATGTGGTACTCGGCCAGCTCCTTGCCGATGTTCCGGGAGCCGGAGTGCAGCATGAGCCACACCGAACCGGACATATCTAGACAAAACTCAACGAAATGGTTGCCGCTTCCAAGCGTTCCCATCTGCCGCAGCGCCCGCCCCTCACGGAACTTGACCGCCTCCGCGACCCCGTCGAACCGCCCCCAGAAGTCGTCCCAGCCCGCCGTCGGCAGCCCGTGCAGGCGGCGCGGGTCCACCGGGTCGTCGTGCATCGAGAAGCCGACGGGAATGGCCTCCTCGATCTTCGAGCGCAGCCGGGACAGATCGCCGGGCAGGTCGTTGGCCGTCAGCGAGGTCTTCACCGCGGACATGCCGCAGCCGATGTCCACGCCGACCGCCGCCGGGCACACCGCGCCCCGCATCGCGATCACCGAGCCCACGGTGGCGCCCTTGCCGAAGTGGACGTCCGGCATGACGGCGAGCCCCTCGATCCACGGGAGGGTGGAGACGTTGCGGAGCTGCTGCATCGCGACGTCCTCGACCGTGGCCGGGTCGGCCCACATGCGGATCGGCACCCGGGCGCCGGGTACCTCGGTGTACGCCATGGTTTTTCTCATCCCCCTACAAAAGCAACATAACGCAAAAGCCGGACAAATCTCACGATTCACGACAGGGAACCGGCAGAGCTGGCAGTCCGTGCGGTAGACATACTGTCCAGCCGCCGCCTTTCGGGCGGCAACCCGTTTTCGTGCGGGGCAGGCGCGGGCACCGGCCCGGGCACCCGTACGAGGACCCCGGCCGCCAGGCGACGGCCGCAAGGCGAAGGGAGCCACGGACCGTGCAGCGAAGGGCGTACGCACCGGCCGCCGCACTGGCTGCGGCCCTGCTGGCCGCGGGCCTCGCCGCCTGCGGCGGCTCCTCGGGCGGCCACGGCGGCGGCAACGACGCCAAGCCCGGCCGCGCCGGGGCCACGGCCCCCGTCGGCGAGCCCGGGAAGTACCGCTCGCTCCCCGAGCCCTGCGGCTATGTGAACCGGGACACCCTGCGCCACATGCTGCCCACGGGCGACGACGACGCCTCCGACCCCGAGCTGCAGAAGCTCTACAAGGGCCAGGCCGCCATCACCTACGACACCGACCGCCGCGTCGGCTGCCGCTGGAAGCTGGAGACGCCGGAGGGCACCCGGCACCTGTCGGTCGACTTCGAGCGCGTGGTGTCGTACCAGCCGGGCGTGAGCGACGAGGAGCGGGCGCAGGAGCTCTACGCGCGCCTGGCCACGGCCGCGAAGATCCCGAACGCCTCCGCGAGCCCCTCCGTCTCCGTCTCGGCCTCGGCCCCGCAGCCCTCCCC
>NZ_JAINFC010000172.1 GCF_020740835.1 Streptomyces sp. UNOC14_S4 | reverse complement strand
GCCCCGCACTGGCCCGCGTATCCGGTCGCGTACGCGCCGCCCTACCCCGTCGTCCCGCCCGTGCCGCGGCGGCGCGGGCCCGTGGTGGCCGGTGTCGTCGCGGCGCTGGTGCTCGTCCTGGCTGTCACCTCCGCCACCGCGTGGTGGCTGCTGCGCGACGGCGCCGGTGACAACGCCTCGCCGCTGGCCGGGCGACCCCGGGTGACGGACGGGCGGGCCGGGATCTCCTATGCGATACCCGAGGGCTGGGAGCGTTCGGACCGGAAGCTGATCGACGCCTTCACCTCCTCGATCAACACGAAGCGCGGCACCGGCGACACCGGCAGCATGGTGCTCGCGGGCCGCTCCGATCCGGTGCCGCAGGCCGATCTGCAGCGGCAGGTGGAACGGGCGGCCCGGTCGAACGCGGTGTTCTTCTACCCCGACGGCAGCTCACGACTGGCGGAGTCCCGTCCGACAACGGTGAGCCACCGGCCCGCGCACACGGTGGTGATGCAGGTGAACGACGGGCGCGGCGGCTCGGCCCGGCTCCGGATGACGCTCATCGCGGCGAGCGACCACGCCTCGGCGTTCCTCCTCGGGATCGACCAGCCCACGGGTCCGGCCGAGGACAAGGAGGTCGACGCCGTCATGGAGAGCGCCACCGTGACGCGGGGGTAGCGACCACGGGGCCACAGGTCACGGAGCCCCAAGGGCTCAAGGGCTCAAGGCCTCAAGGCCTCAGGGCCGTTCGGGGGGCAGCAGCCGGAGCGCGTGGAGCGCGACCGCCAGGTCGGCGACCGCGCGGGGGTCCCGCAGGGAGCGGCCGGTGAGCTCCTCCAGTCTGCGCAGCCGGTAGCGGACCGTATTGCGGTGGCAGTACAGCAGCCCGGCCGCCGCGGTCGTGGAACCGCCCGCCGCGTACCAGTGCTCCAGGGTCTCCAGAAGCCGTTCGCCCTCCTCGGACGGCAGTTCCAGCACCGGCCCGAGCACGGCGCGCGCGATCCGCCCGGCCTCCTCCGGCGAGGCCGCCACGAGCAGGGCGAGCGGGCTCTCGTCGAAGCGCGCGATCGCCGCTCCCCCGCCGCGTGCCGCCGTCCCCAGCGCGAGGCGCGCGAGGCGCAGGGCCCTGGGGGTGTCCCGCAGGGCGAGGTAGGGCGGGCTGATGCCGACCCGGGGGCCGGGCGACCGGCCGAGGACGCGCAGGAGGGCGTCCTCGCCGCCGCGTCCGCGCAGTCCCACCACCCCGACCTGGAGGTCGGGCAGCAGGCGCCACGCCGAGCGCACCTGCTCGGCGAGCAGGCGGGGCTCGATGCCGGGCAGCGCCTCCTTCCCCGGCACGGTCACCGCGGCGACCACCACGGCGTACGGGCCCTCGCTGGAGAGGCCGAGCGCGTCGGCGGCGTCCCACAGCGTGGTGCGGTCGGTGAGCACACCCGTGAACAGGGCCTCCACCAAGGCGGAGCGTTCGCGCTCACGGCGGCGCGACAGCTCGGACGCCGCCTCGCGGTAGGCGTCGCTCGCCGCCGCCGCGAGGCCCTCGTTCACCCACCACGCGGCCAGGGCCACGATCGTGTCGGCGGTGACCCCCGCGGTGGCGCGGGCCTCGGCGGTCAGCTCGGACCACAGGAAGCCGGACCCGACGCGGTAGGCGTTGAGCAACTCGCTCAACGGGGCTCCCTGACGGGCGTGTTCGCGCCCGGTGTCATGGGCCGACGTCATGTCGCTGCCTCCGTCGACGAGTTGCCCGAAGACCAGCGCGGCGTTGCGCGTACAGGAGGAGCTCAGCCGCTCGAAGGGCACGCGGCCGTCGTCCCCGTAGAAATCCACCTCGGCACGGATACGGCGGGCCATGCGGACGCCCAGTTCCTCCACGCGCCCCAGCAACGCGGCCGCCACGGGCGCGATCTCGGCGGGCGGGACCGGCGTACGGATCATGACTGGCAGGTTACCGAACGCGTGCGCGGCGGGGCGGGGTTGTGCGCGGGCACAAAAGGCCGCGCGGGGCTGCTGTGCCCCGGCACATGGCCCGTGGGGCGGCAGGCCGCGACGATACCGGGAACGTTACCGGCCGGTTTCGCAACGCTTTCCCTCTGCCGTCTTCAGGAGGAACCGTGCCCAGAGCCGCATCGACCCCCTCCGTCCCCGCGCACTCCGCGGGGGCCGGGACACCCGGCAAGTCCGGGGCATCGAGGAAACGCGCGTCCGCCGTGGCGGGCGGAGCCCTGCTGGCCCTCGCGCTCGGCGTCGCCCCCGTCCACGCGGCGGCACCCGCCGGGGGCCCCGCCGGCGGCCTCGCCGGAGGCTACGCGGCACTCGGGGATTCATACGCCGCGGGAGCGGGGGTGCCCTGGCAGTCGGACGGATTGTGCATGCGCTCCGACCACAATTACGGGCACGTCGTCGCCGCGGCCCTGACCCCGTCCTCGTATACGGACCGGACGTGCGCCGCGGCGAAGGTGGGCGCGCTCACCCGGGCCCAGACCGACGCGGGGATCGTCGTCAACGGCCCGCAGCTGGACGCCGTCACGCCGGACACCTCCCTGGTCACCATGACCATCGGGGGCAACAACATCGGCACGTCGGACCTCGGGTTCGTGGACGTCGTGCTGGCGTGCGTGGGCCTCGCCGTGACCGACCCGTTCGGCGCCCCGTGTCACGATCACTACAAGGACACCCTGGGGCAGCGGGTGGACGCCGCCATGCCCCAGCTCGTGGACGCCCTCGGAAAGATCAAGGCCACCGCACCGCGGGCCCAGGTGATGATCGTGGGCTATCCGTCGATCCTGCCCGACGACGTGCGGGCCTGCACCGGCAAGCTGCCCGTCACGACCGGGGACCTCGCCTACCTGAGCTCGGTCCTCGACGACATCAACGGCAAGGTGGCCCGCGCCGCCGCCGAGGGCGGCGCCTCGTACGTCGACACGGCCGCCGCGACGAAGGGCCACGACAGCTGCTCGGCGGCACCGTGGATCGAGGGCATCCTGCCCTCGTCGCCCACGATGCCGCTCCACCCCAACGCGACGGGTGAACGCGTCATCGGCGAGACCGTGCTCCACACGCTCGGCCGCTGACCCCACCTCCCTCCGCCCGGCGCGTGCGGGCCGGGCGGAGGGCTCCCCGAACCGCGTACGGCTACGGCTACGGCTACGGCACGAGCGGCCGCGCGTGCGGGCTGCGCTCGGTGTCCGTGCCCGGCACGGGCTCCGAGGCGTCCGCGCCCAGCGCGACGATCCTGTTCCCGGCGTCGACGTGCACGACCTTCGGCACCAGGGAGCGCGCCCCGGCGTCGTCGACCTGGGCATAGCTGATGAGAATCACCAGGTCACCGGGGTGGACGAGATGAGCGGCCGCCCCATTGATCCCGATCACACCCGAGCCGCGCTCGCCCTCGATGACATAGGTCTCCAGGCGCGCGCCATTGTCGATGTCGACGATGTGCACCAGCTCACCGGGCAGCAGATCGGCGGCCTCCATGAGCTCGGCGTCGACGGTCACGGACCCGACGTAGTGCAGGTCGGCCTGGGTGACCGTGGCCCGGTGGATCTTGGACTTGAACATGGTGCGCAGCATGGAGGAACTCCTGATCTGTCGGCTCCCTGCCCGCGTCCGCAGGTCAAGGGCTGTCGCCGCACCTTACAACGAGAGGCGCGCCGAAAGCGGCGTCCCACCGGGTTCTCCGAGGCGACATAGGGCGGGTTCCGTCCCGACGCACTGCCTCCTGGCGACGGATACCAGTCGTGATCCATCACGGCTCGGGCACAGCGTCACCGGCATCAGCCATCCGCGATCGCCTCGGATTCCAGTTCCGCCAGGTACGCCGCAGCGGCGTTCGTCTCCACGACACCGAGGTTCCGGTAAATGGCCACGGCCTTCCGAAGGTCGGTGAGGGCGGCGTTCCACGTGCCCGCGCGCGCGGTGCAGCGAGCAACGCCTTCCAGCGCTCGGGCCTCCTGGAGGGGTACCCGCAACTGGCGTGCGAGCTGGAGAGCCTGCTGGTAGCGGGGAAGCGCTTCCCGAGGGCCGTCTGACTCCGTCAGCAGCACACCCAAGTTTATTAAAGTTTCGATCTCGCCCGATCGATGACCGACGTTGCGGCACATGGCCAGGGCCTGTTCCATCAGGCGGGCCGCCTTCCCATGGTCACCCGTGAGTCGGCTTACGCTGCCCAGACCGTTCAGGGCACTCGCCTGTCCGAACAGTTCCCCGATGGACCGGTACCCATCCAGAGCTTCCGTGAACTTCCCTTCGGCTGCTCGATACTCGCCCAGGAGACAATGCACACGGCCCAGCTCTTCCAAGGCGTTCGCCACACCCAGGCGGTCCTCACACTCGCGGTAGAGGGCCTCGGCCCTTCGTTGCAGTCCGGCAGCCGCCTGGTAGTCCCCCGTGACCTCTTTCACGCGGCCGAGATCCCGTAAGGCGCAGGCCTCCCCTGCACGGCTGCCGAGCTCCCGGTACATGGCCACAGCCAGGTCCTGCAAGTCAACCGCGCCCCCGTAGTCACCAGTCCGGAAACGCAAACGCCCCAGGTCGATGAGCGCGCTGGCCCGCCCCGCACAACGACGTTCCCCATAGATAGCGAGAGCCGACTCCTGCTGGTCGACGGCTGCCTGGTAATCCCCCATCACCTCGTACACATGGCCGAGCTCGCTGAGGGCGCGTGCTTCCAGGACGGGATCCCGGGCACGGCAGAAGCTCCGTGCGCTCTCCAGGAGATCGATGGCTTCCGCATAGTTGTCCGCCATATATCGCACATGGGCCAGGTCCGTGAGGGCCCTCGCCTGCAGTAGGCAGTCGCCCGCGGCGCGATACGCAGCCAGCGCCTCCTCCAGCAGTTCGCCCGCTGCCGAAAAATCCGCCTTCGCCATGTTCACCGCGCCCAGCTCATTGAGGGCGATGGCCTCGCCGAGACGGTCTCCAGCACCCCGATACTTGAGCAGGGCCTGACGCAACAGGTCAGCCGCCTCCGAGCAGCCCCCACCCAAGTAGGTGATGCGGGCCAGGTCGATGAGCGCGTTCGCCTCTTCCCCGCAGTTCCCAAGGATCTTCGCGGCGGCCGCGGCCTTTGCGTGCAAAGCGGCAGCCTGGGTCCAGGGGCCTTCGAGGCGCAGGAAAGAGGCCATGGCCGCGACGAGGCATACCACGCGCGCATGCTGCCTCCGCTCGATGGCACTGTCCAGACACGCCAGAAGATTGGGAAGTTCCGCGCGCATCCAGTCCAGCGCCAGAACACGCGTGGGCAGCGACGGCGCGACGGAGACAAGGAGCACGGCGGGCGACTTCATGCGATGGGCGTGCGGAATGACGTGCCGGGACGCGGTTTCGGCAGTGAACTGGAAGTAGTCCAGAAGCCGTTCGACGGCCCGAGAATGATCTTCCTCCGAATCGCAGCCGGAGAGAAGGGTACGGATGTACTCGTGCAGAAGATCATGAAACTGATAGCGATGCGGGGCGGGTTCTTCGATGAGATGGTTGGTGTACAGCTCATCCAGGCCGCGTTGGGCCTGGAGCACGGTGATGCCCGCGAGAGCGGCGGCGGCATGGGCGTCTATGTCCGTACCGGGATGCAGGCCTAGGTGCCGGAAGAAACACTGCAGCGAGGGATCCAGATCACGATAGGACAGGTAGAAGGCGGCACAGACCGAACGATTGCCGGCGGAGAGCTCGCCCAGCCGGTCCAACGTGGTCCTGAACTGGTCCGCGAGCCACGCAAGAGTCCAGCTCGGGCGATAGGAAAGGCGGCCGGCCAACAAGGCGATGGCCAAGGGAAGCAGACCGCAACGCTGCACGATGTCGACAACGCATGTGCTTTCCAAGCCAGTTGGGTCACGGTGCGCGATACTGACGAAGAGGTCCACGGCCTGATCGACCGGCAGGACATCCAGAGAAAGTGGCGGCACCGCTGCGTCCAGTCCGATCAGACGCCTGCGACTGGTCACCAGGACAAGGCATCCCCGACTTCCCGGCAGCAAGGGCTCAACCTGTTCACAACTGGCGGCGTCATCCAGTATCAGCAGAACCCGCCTCCCGGCGAGTCGACCACGCCACAGATCGGCACGGCTGTCGAGCGTGGGCGGCATGTCCTTGGGACCGACCCCCGTGCAGGCGAGCAGGTCGCCGAGAGCGTCTTCCGGACGGACGGGATCCCTGTCGAGGTCATGCGCCTGCAGGCAACGGAAGAGCTGCCCGTCCGGGAATTGGTCGGCGAGCAGATGCGCGGCATGGACCACCAGTGACGTCTTCCCGACCCCGGCCATGCCGTCCACAGTGAGGACCGTGACCCGGGATCCGACACCACCGAGGCTGAGGAGCCGCTGTAATTCCGCGTCACGCCCCGTGAAACAAGGCACGTCCTTGATCAAGTTGAACATCGTGTCCGGCCGCGTGACCCCTGGAGGGGGGAGCCGGCCCGCGCACACCGCATCAAGGCGAAAGTAGTCCCGGGCGACCTGCGTGACTTCGCCGTGATCAGAGACTCGCGCTTCCTGCCGAGGGGGCAGCGAGGCCCCGTCACCACCCGTCACGGCCGGGGCAGCTGATGGATCGTAGCGCTGCCTCCGATCTGAAAGGCCTGACCATGGCCGCTCACCTCAGCCGTCTGAGTCAGCTGCTGAGGGATGCCACCTTGCTCGGCCGGAGGCCGCATCGGGGCAAGTCGTTCGTCCAGCAACCGACGCACATCCGCGGCGAACGCCGGGTCTTCACGGAGCAGTTGCCGAATTTGAAGGCGCCAATACCCAGTCAGGTCTTCCGCCATGGCGGTGTCGCCCTCACGAAGCGCGGCCACGACCTGTGTCCGTGCGTCGTTGAGCTCGACACCGACGGCTTCGGCCTGATCCGGGCGGACCCGGGCCCACAGCTCGACGATGGCGTCTCGCGCCTGGCGCCAGGCGTCGGTGGCCAAGGCGCCGATGATCCCTTGAGCAGTCGCGACCACAAGCTGATCCATGCTCGTACCGTCCATCCCCCGAAGACACTCCCCTGAAGGACCAGGGTAGAAGCTCGCGTTGAGCACGGAGGAGGCGTTGGGAAACCTCGTGCGCCCCTAGGGACCGACGTGCACCGGCTGCACGCCTTGCCCCACAGCACGTCAGGACAACACGTAACCTACCTGCTGACCAGCAGGCTTCGACGATTTCTGGACCGGGGGTATGGACGGCTTCCCCTCTCCGTGACCTTCGAGCCGCCTCACGCTCACACTCCCGAACACCCGTGCCACTTCGCCCTCAAAAATCGCTCTGATGGTCGTCGATCACAGATGCTACGCGAACGACCATGAAGCACCGATCATGGGCCCGCCGGCACACGGCAACGGGCCCCGCCGCTGCGGCGGGGCCCACGCGGGTCACCGGGCCGCAGCCCGGCCCGGATCAGGTGCGGTAGGCGTAGTAGACCGAGTCCGGGTACGAGGCGATGATGCTCGCCACGGACTTCCGGAAGGTGTTCGTGGAGTGGTAAGTCAGGTACGGGACACCGCTCCGGCTCTTGTATGTGGTGATCATGGAGTGGTCCTTGGACCCGTCACCGTCGAAGTCCATCTGGAGGATGTCGCCGATGCCGAGGTCGTAGACGTTGTCCAGGCTCGTCACGCGCTTGGACTGCATCGCGTACCACGACCACTCGTTGGCGCCGACCCAGGAGGTCGACTGGTTGGTGGAGTCGTACCACCAACTGCGGTTGGACTCGGTCGCGCCCGGCGCGGGCTTCCAGCCGCCGGCCTTCAGGGCCTGGCTGATGAAGTTGGTGCAGTCGCCGCCGACGTCGTTGAACTTGCGGTAGGCGGGGTTGTAGTTGCTCCAGTACTTCTCCGCGTAGGCCGCCATGGCCTTGTAGTCGTACGTGGTGCTCGTCTTCGGCTGCGAGGGGCGCCACGGCCGGTCGATGGAGGCGGGCTTGGCCTCCTGCGGCGAGGTGACGGGCGTGGCGGCCGGCTTGGTCGCGGGCTGGTTGACCGGGCGGGGGCCCGAGTCGGTGGGGCGGATGCCCGTCAGCTCCCACTTGCCACCGTTCGCGGCGGTGAAGTTCAGCTCGTGGTGGGCGCGGAAGCCGGTGGTCGTCGGCTCGTCGCCGCGGACCTTCTTGTACGTGAACGTCGTGACCTCGGTCACGAGGACCATGGCGCGGCCGTTCTTGACCTGCACCTTGTCCGTCGAGACCTTGGTGTCGGCCGAGGTGTAGACCTCGCCGAGCGAGGCGAGCCGGTCCTTGCGGGTGCGCAGCGAGAACAGCGCGCTGTCCTCGTTCTTCGCCAGGTTCGTCGAGAGCCGCACGTTCCTGTCGGCCTTCGGCGCCGAGTGCCGTGCCGACCGGCCGTCCACGAGCATCTCCGTGCGCTCCGTCAGGAGGGCGTCGGCGATGCGGCTGAACGCCTTCGCCGTCTCGCCGTCCACGCTCCGCGGCTGCGGTGCCGCGCTCGCCGAGGCGGCGGGCAGGAGCACGGCCGACACGGCCACCGTCAGCGCCGCACCGACCGCGGCTCTGGCGACTCTGGTGGATCTGAACGTCGCTGGTATCACAATGTTTCCCCTTGTCACCTGGCCCCCACGGGCCAGGAAGCGGAATCTTCGCACAAATTTCCGCTTTTGCTGTAGATCGGTGATCGAATCGTGGCCTGGCCACGAAGACAGCGGCGACGAAGGGGCGTTGACGCCGTTTTGGTCCAGACCTATTGACGGAGGAACGGCTCCGCTTTACGGTCTCCGGAATCACAGCGGCACCCGCGCGAGGGGGACGGCATGCCCGGTCGGAGAGGTCGGAAAGGTCGGAAAGGCTTGAGAGGCCGGAGAGGTCGGAGAGCACGTCTGCTGGGGGGCGCGTCGGCCCTGGCACTGGTCCTCGCGGCGCACCTCCCGGTGGCCACCGCCGCGCCGTCGCCGCGCGCCGACACCTGCGCGACCAAGCCGAGGCCCGCGGGCAAGGTGCTCCAGGGCTACTGGGAGAACTGGGACGGCGCCGCGAACGGGGTCCACCCGCCACTGGGTTGGATACCGGTCACGGATTCCCGGATCGGCGCCCACGGCTACAACGTTCTCAACGCCGCGTTCCCGGTCATCCAGCCGGACGGCACGGCCCTGTGGGAGGACGGAATGGACGCGACCGTGAAAGTCCCGACTCCCGCCGAAATGTGTCAGGCCAAATCCGCGGGCGCCACCGTCCTGCTGTCCATAGGCGGCGCGGCGGCCGGAATCGACCTCGGCTCCAGTACGGTCGCCGACCGGTTCGTCGAGACGGTGGTGCCGATTCTCCAGAAGTACAACTTCGACGGAATCGACATCGACATCGAGACCGGACTCACGGGCAGCGGCGACATCAATACACTCTCCGCGTCGCAGGCCAATCTCATCCGCATCATCGACGGCGTCCTCGACCGTATGCCGCCGGGATTCGGTCTGACCATGGCACCGGAAACGGCCTATGTCACCGGCGGCAGCGTGACGTACGGGTCGATCTGGGGCGCCTATCTGCCGATCGTGAAGAAATACGCGGACAACGGCCGCCTCTGGTGGCTGAACATGCAGTACTACAACGGCAACATGTACGGGTGTGCCGGTGACGCGTACTCCGCCGGAACGGTCCAGGGGTTCACCGCGCAGACGGACTGCCTCGACAAGGGCCTGGTCGTCCAGGGCACCACGATCAGGGTGCCCTACGACAAGCAGGTCCCCGGTCTGCCCGCGCAGCCCGGCGCCGGGGGTGGCTATATGTCACCGGACCTGGTGGCACAGTCCTGGCAGAACTACGGCAACGGGCTGAAGGGGCTCATGACGTGGTCCCTGAACTGGGACGGCTCGCGGGGCTGGAGCTTCGGGGACAACGTCAGGGGACTGCAGGGCCGATAGGCCCCCGAGCATCGCGCACCCCGCCGACAGGCCCGAACAGCACCCTGCCCAGCACCCGGTCGGCGGGAAAGTAGCCGACCTCCCGCGAATCGAAGCTCACCTTCCGGTTGTCCCCGAGCAGGACGAGCTTGCCCGGGGGCACCCGGTCCTCCGGCACACGGGCCAGGGAACGGGCCCGGTCGCGCGGCACGGGGTCACCGGCCACCGCCGCCACCCGCTTGATGAGCCACTCCCGCCCGCGTACGGC
The DNA here is from genome assembly GCF_020740835.1 of Streptomyces sp. UNOC14_S4. GTDB lineage: Bacteria > Actinomycetota > Actinomycetes > Streptomycetales > Streptomycetaceae > Streptomyces. The sequence goes on along the minus strand of NZ_JAINFC010000172.1, from coordinate 4,028 downwards.
GTCCGCCCCGGCCTCCGTACGCACCGGCCGCCCCGGCCACTCGCCCGCCACGGGCCGCTCGGCGACCACGACCTGACCCACCGAAGGGTGCGGGCCGCGCCGTACCAGGACACGGTCGCCGTCCTGGAAGGCGGGCCACATGCTCGTGCCGCGGACGGTCACCATGACCAGACCGCGCGTCAGCGCCACGAGCGCGGCCGTGAGCCCGCCCACGGCCAGGCTTCCGAGCACCGCCCGCCTCGCCCGCCTCCTCCGTCCCGTCATCACGACTCCCCCGTGAGCGCGGGCTCGCCCGGCGTACCGGCGCGGTAGCCCGCGGCCTGCAGGGCGAAGAGCCGGGCGTACCGCCCGCCCGCGCCGATGAGCTCGGCGTGCGAGCCCTGCTCCACGACGCGGCCGTCCTCCAGTACGGCGATGACGTCGGCATCGCGCACGGCGCCGAGCCGGTGCGAGATGAGCAGGCTGGTGCGCTCGCCGCGGTGCTGCCGGAGCGCGGTGTGGATCTCGTGCTCCGCCTCGGCGTCCAGCCCCGCGGAGGGCTCGTCGAGGATCATCAGGTCGCGCCGGTCGCGCAGGAAGGCGCGGGCGAGCGCGAGGCGCTGCCGCTGGCCGCCGGAGAGGACGACCCCCGTCTCCGGGTTGTCCTTGTCGGACTCCATGAAGAACCTCCGCGACAGCAGGGTGTCGTAGCCGTACGGCAGGGCGGCCAGCCTGAGGTGGATGCCCGCGCGCTCGGCGGCGGCCGTCAGGCGGGGGCGGTCGTCGAACGCGGTCAGGTCACCGAGCGCGATGTTCTCCGCGGCCGTCATGTCGTAGTGCATGTAGTCCTGGAACACGGCGCCGATCCGGCGGCGCAGCTCGGCGACGTCGACGGTGCGGATGTCGGCGCCGTCCCACAGGATGGCGCCCCGCTCGGGGTCGTAGAACCGGCACAACAGCTTGACCAGCGTCGACTTGCCCGCGCCGTTGAGGCCGACGAGCGCCAGCGCCTGGCCGTGGCGGAGGTGGAGGTTCGCGCCGCGCAGCACCCAGGGGTGCCGTTCGGAATAGCGGAACCAGACGTCCCGCAGCTCGATGCCCCGGGACAGCGGCGGCAGTTCCACGGGCCGTACGGACAGGGGGAGGTCCGGCCCGGCCCGCGTCACCGCGAGGTAGTGGTCGAACGTCAGCAGCGCCTGGTGCCCGCGGGCCACCTCGCTCGCCAGCGTCGTCACCGCGCTCTGGATGCCCGCGACCGCGGCCACGAACATCACGACGTCGCCGGACGACAGGGTGCCGTCGTGCGCGGCGGTCACCGCCCACAGCAGTCCGCCGCCGGAGACGAGCGCGGCGAGCAGGCCGAGCGCCGTCTGGACCACGGCCTCGCGCCGGTCCACCGCGCGCTTGGCGGCGTTGGCGGTGCGCCGGTCCGCCAGCATGCGCCCCCGCAGGAAGGCGCCGATGCCGAAGAGCCGTATCTCCTTGGCGGCCTCCACGCTGGACAGCAGCTCGCTGTAGAACATCTGCCTGCGCTCGACCGGGCCGATCTCCCACAGGGTACGGGCCTTGCGGCGGGCGATCGCGACCTCGGACGCCAGGGTGGGCACCGCGGCCGCGAGCACGAGGGCGGTCATCCACGGGCTGAGCACGGACAGCGAGCCGAGGAAGCCGCCGATGGTGACGGCGGCGCGGCTGATGCCGATGGCGCCGTCGACGGCCTGGTTCGGGGTGCCGCCGCCCGCGCCCTGGGCGAGCCGCAGCCGGTCGAGGAAGCGGGGGTTCTCGAACCGGGCGAGCCCGGTGAAGCCCTCCACCGCCGTGTACAGCCGGTCCTCGGCGAGCAGCCCCACCCTGCGGTCGAGTTCCGTCCGCAGATAGCGGGTGAGCTGCGGGACCGCGCCCGCCACCACACCGGCCGCGGCGAGCCCCGCGCCCAGCCCGACGAGCCGCGCGGAGGAAGCGCCCCGGGCCAGCCCGTCCAGCAGCAGCTTGGTCAGCCACGCGGTGACCACGGGGAGCGCGCCCGCGGCCAGGGTGAACAGCGCGTATCCGCCGAGCACGCCGGGGGCCGCGCGGGCGACCAGGGCCCCGGCGGCGGCGATCCGGCGGGCCGCGGCCCTCGGGCCGGAGGCGGCGGAAGCCGCGGGGGCGGCTTCCACGTCGTCGGCACCGGGGGCGAGGACGGGTGCCGGCGCGACGGACCCAGGACCGGGACCAGGGCCGGGACCAGGGCCAGGGCCGGGTGCGATGCTCATGCGACGGCGACGGGGGCGTCCAGGTCCACCTGGTTCCCGGCGATGACCTGCCTGCCGTCGGCGTCCTGCCGAACCTTCAGCAGCGTCGGGAAGCCCTTGATCTGGAACGCGTCGGCCACGATGGCCTCGCTGCCGCCCTCGACCACGACACGGGCCACCGGGGAGAGCTCGGCGACCTGGCCCTTCGCCCGGTCGAGGGAGCCGACCACGACGGCCAGCACCTGCTCCCGGCCGCCGTCCACGGCCCGCGCGTACTCGACGAACTTGGGCAGCATCTCGTGGCACGGCCCGCAACTGGGCGAGAAGAACGCCACCAGGGTGTCGCCGACGAGGGACTCACGGGTCAGCACGTCACCGCCGACGGCGACCGCGCTGAACTCGCCCACCTCCTCGCCCACACCGATGACGGGTGGTCTGCTGGGCTGGCTGTTCGCCATCTTGGAGATCAGCGCGGTGTGCTCGCGCAGCCGCTTGACCACTCCCAGGGTGAGGACCAGGTCGAGCGTACAGAGCGCTCCCACCAGGACCACTGCCGCGATCAGGACGGGCATGGCGTCGACTCCTTAGGGCTCCGCGGATCGGGGGATCGGGGTCAGGACTTCAGGGCGGGTTCCGGAAGCGGCCCCGTGGGCCGGAACAGGTCGAGGATGTCGTCGAGGGCGGCCACCAGACCGCCCGCGAGCAGGCCGCCGATCACCGCCACGGCCGCCCCGCCCGCGGTGGTCCCGCCGGCCGTGGGCACGGCGACCGCGCCGGTGATCGCGAGGGCCGTGAGGACGAGGTTCCGTACGACGTGTCTCACGCCGAGCGGACTCGCGGTCACGCCGAAACATCGGCAGGCCGCACGGACGCCCTGCCGCAGGGAGAGCAGGATTCCCGTCGCGAACACGGCCAGCAGGCCGCCCGCGACGACGAACCCCAGGACGGCGACGGCCGTCACCGGTACCGCGAGCGCGGCCCACACAGTGAACTCGGCGGCCACCACGCACCGCGCCACCGGCCGGGCCGACCGGGCGGGGAGCACCCGCATGCCCTCCACGGAGGACACGAACCGGTCGAACGCGCCGTGTCCGGTCACCTTGCCGACGGACGAGGCGAGGAACACCGCGCCGATGAGACAGCGGATCCCGAGTGCCAGATATCCCATCCGGTGTTCTCCTCCTGTCGCCGTCCGTCGGCGCGGCGTTCCCGGCCGGGGCGGTTCTCCTGTCAGCTCAGCGGCTTTGCGATTCCCGCGGAGCTCTTAGCACTGGCAGACAATCGTCGGACACCCGTTGGAGTTGCAGCAGGCCCAACAAGGCGCGTTGTAGCCGCACTTCTCGCCGCACTGCCAGCAGGCCGGGTAGTTGCCACAGCCGAGGATCTCCATGGCGGCCGCGTCGATCTCGGGAACGAACAACCCGAGCACCCGGCTGCCCAGTTCCGTGAGCCTTGCGTACATTGACACACTCCTCACTTGATCGGGCTCGCATTTCGTGCTTGCGCTGCTGAAGTCTCACGGCGGCGCGACAGTGCGGGTAGTGCTGTTTCCAGCCGGGAAAAACGAGGGCGACGAGGCCGGGAGAAGATCTCCGGGCAGCCGGAAAAAGCCCTTGCCGCGCCCGTACGGAAGTGATGGCGATCCCGGCGGGAATTCCTGGACGGAATATCGTCCGGAGGGCTCGGCGCGCGGACCGGCGCGTTCCCCTGCCGGGAATGAATCGACGGCTCCGTATTAGCCGGAGGTTGCCCCCCTGGCCACCGTCGCTTGCGCCACGGTTCTCCGCCACCGCAAAAGCGGAGCCTGGGCAACCG
>NZ_JAINFC010000171.1 GCF_020740835.1 Streptomyces sp. UNOC14_S4 | reverse complement strand
GCACGACGGGGGCGGGTCTGGCCACGGGCTTGGTCACGGTCGCGGGGGTGTCGTCGCGACCGGGCACCACGTAACCGGCGAGGCCCATGAGCTCCCAGTAGTCCATGCCGAGCACCTGCGCCAGACGGTGCAGCACACGCGGCGACGGCGTGCCCACGTAGCCGTTCTCCAGCTTGAACAGATAGCCGGACGAGATCTCCGCCTGGGCGGCCGCCGTCTGCGTCGACAGGTTGAGCGTCTCCCGGGCCGTCCTGATGTGGTCCCCCATGACCCTGGTCGGCCGGGGCGGCTGTTGCTTCGTCACATTCACTATGGTAGTCAGATTCACTATGGAGTTCAACCGCAAGGAACGGGCCCGTAAGGAGCGACCCCGCAAGGAACGGGCCAGTGGTACCGCGGCGTTGACCGTCGCCTCCCTGGGGCTGGCCACCGACGCCCTGGTGTACGGCATGGCGGTGCCCGTGCTCCCGAAGCTCGCCTCCGACCACGGCACCCGGCCGCTCGGCGTCGGGCTGATGTTCGCCGTCTACGCGGGTGCCCTCGTGGCCGCCACGCCCGTGGCCGGGCTCTGGGTGGACCGCAAGGGCAACCGCAGGCCGTTGCTGGCCGGGGTGCTGGGCCTGGTCGCCGCCACGCTGCTGTTTGCGTTCGTCCGCGATCCCGCCCTGCTCGTCGTGGCCAGGGGGCTCCAGGGCGCGGCCGCGGGCGTGGTCTGGACGGCCGGTCTGGCGCTGGTGGCGGCCACGCACGCGCCGCGGGAGCGCGGCAAGGCGATGGGCATCGCCCTGTCGTCGTTCGCGATCGGCACGCTCGTCGGACCGCCGCTGGGCGGCCTGTTGGCCGACTGGCTGGACCCCCGCGCGCCCTTCCTGCTCGCCGCGGCCGTCGCGCTGGCCGACGGCGTCGCCCGCTGGTTCCTGGTGCCGCCGGACACCGTCCGCGAACGGCGCGGCAGGCTCGCGGAGATCCGCGGCCGGCGCGGCCTGGCCCGGGTCGTGGTGCTCACCGCGACGGGCGCCGCGCTGATCGCGTTCCTGGAACCCGTCCTGCCGCTGCACCTGTTCACTACGGAGAACGCGGGCTCCGGGGCGGTCGGTGTGGTCTTCGGCGTCGCGGGCGTCGTCGCCGCCGTCGCGCCGCCGCTCGCCGGGACCGCCCTGCGCCGGGTGGCGCCGGGGACGGTCGCCGCGGCGGGCTGTCTGCTGGCCGCCGCCGCGATGCTCGCGCTCGGCGCGCTGCACGGCGTGGTGCCGATCGCCGTCGGGCTGGCCCTGGTGACGTTCGGCGCGTCCATGGTTCTCACCCCCACCGTCACCGTCATGTCGGAGATCGCCGAGGCCGGGCAGCCCCCGGCCTACGGGTCCGTGTACGCGCTCTACACGCTCGCCTACACGGGCGGGCTCACCGTGGCCCCGCTGGGCGCCGGGTGGAGCATGCAGTCCCTGGGCTTCGGCGGCGCGACCCGGGTGGCGGCCGGGGTCGCGGTCGCGGTGGCCCTGCTGCTCCTGGTGCGGGGGCGTCTCGGCCCGGGCGGCGTCTCGGCCGGTGCCCCCTCCGATGCCGAGGCCGGTGCTCCCGCCACAGCCTCTCCCGCCGACCCTCCGGCCAACACGGAAACCCCCTCTGGAATTCACCGGTCCGCCTGAATGACCCGTTCCCACCCCGGTTTTACGGCACGTTAACTACGGGAATCCGTGATGGCGAAAAATATGCCGCCCCTCGTAGGGTCATGGGCGACAGTCCGCCCAGCACGGAGAACGAGGGGAGAACAAGATGTCAGAAATCGAGATCACGGTCGTCGAAGAGCAGGTTTCCAGCCTCGAGGCGATTGGTATGGACGAAGGCTGTAGCAGCAGCTCGTCCAGCAGCTCCCTCGACATATCGGACGTGGACTTCGAGTAACGACGGAAGTCACACGGCGTCAGCGGCCCGTGGCATCCGCCGCGGGCCGCCCCCTTTGTGGCCGAAAAATCGAATCTCGGGGAGTCATGCGCAAACCATTCGACGTCGTCGTGAAAAACGGACGTTGGTTCGACGGCACCGGAGCGGCGTCCGCCGTACGAGACCTGGGGATCCGTGACGGCGAAGTGGCGGCCGTCTCGGCCCGCCCGCTGCCCGCCGAAGGGTGCGGCCGCGTGCTCGACGCCACGGGGCGGTGGGTCCTTCCCGGCTTCCTCGACATCCACACCCACTACGACGCCGAGGTGCTGCTCGACCCCGGGCTGCGCGAGTCCGTGCGGCACGGCGTCACCACCGTCGTGATGGGCAACTGCTCCCTGTCCACCGTCCACGCCACCCCGCTGGACTGCGCGGACCTGTTCGCCCGGGTCGAGGCCGTGCCGCGCGGCTGCATCCTCGACGCGCTGACCGCGCACAAGACCTGGGACTCGGCCGAGGAATACGTCGCCGCGCTGGAGAAGCGGCCGCTCGGCCCCAACGTCGCGGCCTTCCTGGGCCATTCGGACCTGCGCGCCCACGTCATGGGCCTGGGCCGCGCCGTCGACCCCGGGGCCAGGCCCACCGAGCGGGAACTGCGGCGCATGGACGAACTGCTCGCCGCGGCCCGCACGGCGGGGCTGATGGGGCTGTCCACCATGACCAGCCCGTTCTCGCGGCTCGCCGGGGACCGCCACCGCTCGGCCCGGCTGCCCTCCAGCTACGCCACGTGGCACGAGTACCGCCGCCTGCACCGGACGCTGCGCCGCACCGGCGGCATCCTGCAGAGCGCGCCGAACCCGGCCATGCCGCTCAACACCCTGCTCTTCCTCGCCGCGAGCGCGGCCCCCGGCCGGGCCCCGCTCAGGACCACGCTGCTGACCGCGATCGACCCCAAGGCCGCTCCCGGGCTGGCCACCGTCGTGACCCGGGCCGCCGCGCTGGCGAGCCGCGCGGCCGGCGCGGACGTGCGCTGGCAGCACCTCCCGGTGCCCTTCGAGCTCTACGCCGACGGGATCGACCTGGTGGTGTTCGAGGAGTTCGGCGCCACCGCCGCCGCGCTGCACCTGCGGACCGAGGCCGAACGGAGAAGGCTCCTGCTGGACGGCGGCTTCCGGCAGCGCTTCCGCCGCGAGTACCGGCACCGGCTGCCGCCGCGCGCCTGGCACCGCGACCTGTACGACTCCGAGATCGTCGCCTGCCCGGAACCGGGGCTGACGGGCCGCAGCTTCGGGCGGATCGCGGACGAACGCGGCGACCACCCGGTGGACACCTTCCTCGACCTCGTCGCCGCGCACGGCCCCCGGCTGCGCTGGCGGACCACGATCGCCAACCACCGGCCCGCGGTGCTCGACCGGCTGGCCGCCGACCCCACCGTGCAGTTCGGTTTCGCGGACTCCGGCGCCCACCTGCGCAACATGGCCTTCTACAACGCCCCGCTCCGCCTGCTGCGGCGGGTCCGCGACGCGGAGCTCGCCGGCCGCCCGATCCTGCCGCTGGAACGCGCCGTGCACCGCCTGACCGGTGAACTCGCCTCCTGGTTCGGCCTGGCGGCGGGCACCCTGCGCGAAGGGGACCGGGCGGACCTCGTCGTGGTCGACCCCGCGGGTCTCGACGCCGGCCTGGACGCCTACCACGAGGCCCCCATGGAGATCTACGGCGGCCTGTCCAGGATGGTCAACCGCAACGACACCGCTGTGACCGCCGTCTGCGTCGCGGGCGAACCGGTCTACCAGCACGGCCGGTTCGCCGACGGCTACGGCAGCACGCGCGGCACCGGGCGGTTCCTCCGACACGACGGGAGTACGCGATGAGGGTCCTGGTCACCGGCGGCGGCGGATTCCTCGGCCGGGCCGTGTGCGCGCGCCTCGTCGCGCGCGGCGACACCGTGCGCTCGCTCGGGCGCGTCCCGCGGCAGGCGCTCGCCCGGCTCGGTGTGGAGGAGCACCTCGGGGACCTGCGCGACGCGGACGCCGTCACCAAGGCCGTGGACGGGCAGGACGCGGTGATCCACTGCGCCGCGAAAGCCGGGGTGTGGGGCCCCCGCACGGACTACCTCACCATCAACGTGACCGGCACCGCCAACGTACTGGCCGCCTGCCGCGCCAAGGGCGTGGGGCGCCTCGTCCACTCGTCCAGCCCGGCCGTCGTCCACGACCGCGCGGACCTGGAGGGCGCGGACGAGTCCCTGCCGTACGCCACCCGCTTCCTCGCGCCGTACCCGCACAGCAAGGCCCTCGCCGAACGACTGGTCCTGCGCGCCGACTCGCCCGGCCTCGCGACGGTGGCGCTGCGGCCCCACATCATCTGGGGGCCCGGCGATCCGCACTTCCTGCCCCGGCTCGCCGAGCAGGCACGGCGCGGCAGACTGCGCCGCATCGGGCGGGCCACCAAGAAGATCGACACGGTCTACATAGACAACGCCGCCGAGGCCCACATACTCGCCTTGGACCGGCTCCGGCCGGGCGCTCCGCCGGCCGGGCGGGCGTACTTCATCACGCAGGGCGACCCCCGCCCGGTCGGCGAGATGGTCGACCTGCTGCTGGCCGCGGCCGGTACCGGCCCGGTGACCCGGACGCTGCCCGCCTGGGCCTGCCGCGCCCTCGCCGCCGGACTGGAGTACGGCGGACGGGTCCTGGGCACCGGGGAGCCGCCACTGACCCGGTTCCTGGTGAACCAGCTCACCACGGCCCACTGGTTCGACATCACCGCCGCCACCCGGGACCTCGGCTACGTCCCGCGCGTCGGCACCGAGGAAGGGCTGCGGCGCCTTCGCGAGGACTTCCGGTCGACGGCCGGGCGACCAGGGACGGGGGCGTGATGAAAACCGGCTTACGGGCTCTCCTGGAAAGCTGCCGGGTGGCGTGGTGGACGACGGTGCTGGCCGTCGGCTTCGCCCTCGGCCGCCACGACCGCGCGCGGGCCTCCCGGCTGCTGCGCGCCTACCTGCTCCGCATGGGCCCGCTCTACATCAAGGCCGGCCAGGTGCTCGGCACCCAGTCGGGGCTGCTGCCCCGTCAGGTGACCGAGGAGTTCCGGACGTTCTTCGACCAGCTGCCGCCCATGCGCGAATCCGCCCTCCGGGGCGTGCTGCGCCGCGGCCTGGGCCGCCCGCCCGAGGAGGTCTTCGACACCTTCGACCGGCGGCCCGTCGCCGCGGGCTCGGTGGCACAGGTGCACCGCGCGGCCGTCGACGGCCACCCGGTCGCCGTGAAGATCGTGAAGGCTGGGGTCCGCGGCAGGCTGCAGGCGGGCGTCACCGTGATCGGCCGCCTGCTGGCCCTCACCCATCTCCTGCCCCGGCTGCGCGGGTACGACCTGCCGGGCCACTTCCGCGAACTGAGCCCCCTGCTGACCGGACAGTGCGACATGACCGCGGAGGCGGCCCGGCAGCGCGAGATCGCCGAGAACTTCCGCAACCACCCCTTCGTACGGGTCCCCGCGGTGCACGAAGCGCTGTGCGGCCCGGACATCCTCGTGATGGAGTACGTCGACGGGATCCCCGGCCAGGACGCCCACACCGTCCCGGTCGGCCGCCACGAACTGGCCGCCGGTCTGCAGGACGCGTTCTACTGCATGGTCTACTTCCACGGTCTGTTCCACGTGGACCCGCACCCCGGCAACATCGTCTTCGCCGAGGACGGCCGCATCACCCTCCTCGACTTCGGCCTGGTCGGGCGCCTCACCGAGGACGACAAGTGGAACCTCGCCTCGTTCTACTACGCCTGCATCCGCAAGGAGTGGGCCCTGGCGGGGCACCGCTTCACCCGGGCCTTCGCGGTGCGCCCCGAGGTGCTCGCCGACGCGGCCTACGCGGACGAGCTCGGCGCCGTCCTGCGCCGCCACTTCGAGGAGCAGGCCTCCCGCTGGTCCACGCTGGCCTTCCTGGACGACGCGATCCGGCTGCTCGGCCGGCACGGCACCCGGATCACCACGACGTTCTCCGTCCTCGCGCTGTCGCTGCTCACCGGCGAGGGCTTCATCTCCGCCGTCGACCCGGACATCGACCTGTGGGCGACCACCCGCCGCTTCACGGACCGGTTCGCCCCCTACCTCAACGACGGCCTGCGCGAGACCTTCCAGCGCGAGACCGCAGAGCGTGCCCCGCGCACGGTCGCGGTGCGCGAGGAGGCCGCGCGGCGCCTGGTCGCCCCCACGCACTTCGACCGGTTCGTCCTCCCCAGCGCCTTCCCGCTGGTGGTCGCGGAGGCGTACGGCTCACGCCTGCGCGACCTGGACGGCAACGAGTACATCGACCTGTCCGGCGGGTACGGGCCGCACATCCTGGGCTACGCGCACCCGGCCGTGGTGACGGCGATCCAGGAGGCGGCCGCCCGCGGCGCCGTCAACGCCGTCGGCAACCCGGACGAGGTCCGGCTGGCCGGGCTGATCGCCGACGCGTTCGGCCCGGACCACAAGGTCGTCCTCGGCAACTCGGGGACCGAGGCCGTCCAGATCGCGCTGCGGATCGCCCGGGCCCGTACCGGCAGGCAGCGCGTCGCGAAGTTCGAGGGGCACTACCACGGCTTCTCCGACCAGGGCCTGGTCAGCTCGTGGTTCCGCTACCGCGGCGACGCCCGCGCCCCCGAACCGGTCGGGAACTCGGCGGGCATGCAGGACGCGGTGGTGGCCGAGACCCTCGTCCTGCAGTACGGCGAGGAGGCCTCGCTGCGGCGGATCGCCGCGCACGCGGACGAGCTGGCGTGCGTGATCCTCGAACCGATGCCGTCCGCCCTGGGCGACTTCGACCCGGAGTTCCTGCGCGCGCTGTCCGCGGTGTGCGCCGAGGCCGGTGCCCTGGTCGTCTACGACGAGGTGGTGACCGGCTTCCGGGTGCACTACGGCGGGGTCCAGCACCTCGCCGGGGTGACGCCCGACCTCACCTGCCTCGGCAAGATCATCGGCGGCGGGCTGCCCGCCGGGGCCGTCGTGGGCCGCCCGGAACTCGTCGACACCGCCCGGACCAGCGGGGACCCCTTCCGCGACGTGGACAGCAAGGCGTTCGCGGGCGGGACCATGAGCGGCAACTCGGTCACCGCCGCCGCGGGCGCGGCCACGCTGCGGGAACTCCGCGACCACCCGCGGACCTACACCCGGCTGCGCGAACGCACCGCCTGGCTGGTCGACGACCTCACCGCCCGCGCCGCCGACAGCGGCGTGCCCTGCGTGGTCAGGGGCCGCGACTCCGTCTTCTCCGTCGCGTTCGACCACGCCGTGCCGCGCCGGGTCCGGGACCGGCTGGCGGGCCTGGACGTCACGGCCACCCTGGCCTTCGCCTACCACATGCGACGGCACGGCATCCATCTGCCGGAACTCCACACGATGATGCTGAGCGCCGCCCACTCGGACGGTGATCTCGAACTCGTCTCCGAGGCGTTCGGGAAGAGCGTCCGCGAAATGCTGTCGGCCGGTTTCTTCGGCGCCCACCGGGACTTCACCGGGACCGAGGACCGGGACTTCACCGGGACCGAGAGGGGAACGGGATGAAATTCCTGGCGATCGAACACGACTTCCCGAGCCGCCGGGTCACCAACGACGAGGTGCGGGAAAAAGTGCGGGAGGCCAATTCCGCCCACATGACCGCGGCGGAGCTCACGACGCTCGACGAGCTGGTCCGCGCGTGCTTCGCCTCCAGCGGCACCACCGTGCGCTACCACCGCGACACGGGCGAGAGCGCGAGCGGACTGGCCACGGCCGCCGGGCGCAGGGCCCTGGACACCGCGGGACTCGATCCCCTCGACATCGACCTGCTGCTGTACGCCGGGATAGGCCGCGGCGTCGCCGAGCCCGCCTCGGCCACCACCTTCCAGGACCTGCTCGGCCTGCGCCGCGCCACGGCCTTCGACGTCCTCGACGCCTGCGCGAGCTGGATCCGCGCGCTGCACGTCGCGGACGCGTTCCTGCGCACCGGGACCTACCGGAACATCATGATCGTCAACGCCGAGTGCAACGCGCGGGACATCTACCGCTACGAGCTCGCCTCGCTGGAGGAGTTCGCCCACTGGCACCCGACCGTGACCATCGGCGAGGCGGCCACGGCCACCGTCCTCACCGCGGAACCGGACGGCGAGGAGGCGGCGGGGGAGGGCTTCGAGGCGAGCTTCCGCACCTGGGGGGAGAAACGCGACCTGTGCTTCGTGCCGCTGCCCAACTTCGCCGACTACTTCGGCAAGGAGGTGGAGGCCGCCGGCACGGTCCGGCCCCTGCAGTTCGTCTCGTTCGGGCTGAGCCTGATGGAGTTCGGCACCCGCAAGCTGATCGAGCACTACCGGGACCTGCCGCGGTTCGAGGAGTTCAAGGCCGACCTGGTCCTCGGCCACTCCGCCAGCGACGGGGCCGGCCGGCACGTCGTGGAGGCCTGCGGGATCGACCCGGCCACCTACCGCTTCGACCACCGGCACCACGCCAACACCGTCTCCGCCTCGGTGCCCGTCAGCATGTCCGAGGCCGTCACGTCCGGCGAGCTGACGGAGGGCGACCGCGTGTTGCTGATGGCGGCCTCGGCCGGAGTCACCACCGCACTGGCGAAGTTCACCTACCACGGACGATGAGGGGGACCATGGACATCACCGACACCACGGACGACACCAGCGGCTCGGACGGCACGGCCGGCACGGCCAGGCGCGAGGTCTTCGCGCGGCTCGTCGAGACGGTGTCCGCCGTGGACGACACCGTCGACGTCTCCCGGCTCCGGCTCGACGAGACGCCGTTCCACTCCTACGGCCTGACCTCGGTCACCCAGCTGAGGGTGGGCGCCCGGCTGGCCGAGCTGTTCGGCATCCCGTTCCGGGACAGCGACGCGCTGCTGGCCATGTCGCCCCTCGGCCTGGTGACCCTGGTGGAGCGCCGTCTGGCGGGTGCGGCATGAACCTCCTGGACTCCGTCCGCGACGCCGTGCGGGGCGCGGACCCCGGGCACGGCGTCCACTTCCTGTCACCCGGCGGGACCGGCGTCACCCTGCCCTACGACACGTTCCTGCGGACGAGCGCGTGGCTGGGCCGCAAGATGCCCGAGGACGCCGCGGTGGTCATCGCCGCGAACGACCCGCTGCCCACCCTGCTGGCGTTCTTCGGCGCCCTGTGGGCCGGAAGCCGCCCGCTGATCCTCCCCTCGCCCCGCGCGCTCGGCGGCACGGAGCGGTTCCGCGGGCACGTCGGACACGTCCTCCGCACGTTTCCCGGCGAGGCCGTCCTCGCCCTCCAGGAAGGCCTGGTGCAGGAGGACTTCACCGCTCCCGTCGTGCCCCTGCCCGGCGAGGCCGACGGCTACGACACGCTCGCGCCGGGAGAACTGCCCACGACCACCGGGCCCGGCGGCGACGCCGTCGCGTTCCTCCAGGCGACCAGCGCCTCGACCGGTGACCCCAAGCTGCTGGCGATCTCCCACGCCAACGTCTGCGCCAACCTCGCCGCGCTGCGCGTCTCGCTCGGCGCGGGCCGCCACGAGCGGATGGTCTCCTGGCTGCCGCTCTACCACGACATGGGCCTGGTCGGCACGGCACTGCTCAGCTTCTTCCACGGCTGGCCGCTCCATCTGATGAAGCCCACCGAGTTCGTCATGCGGCCACGGGAATGGATCCTCGCGCTCAGCCGCCACCGGGCCACGATCACCGCCGCGCCCAACTTCGGCTACGACCACGCCTACCGTGCCGTCGACGAACGGGACCTGACGGGCTGTGACCTCTCCGCGCTGCGGTGCGCGGTCATCGGCGCGGAGCCGATCCGGCTGGCCACCATGGACGGCTTCCACCGCCGCTACCGCCCCTACGGCCTGTCCCCGAGCGCCCTCGTCTGCAGCTACGGCATGGCCGAGTCCACACTGGCCAGCTCCATGCCCGTACCGGGCAGCACCCCGCGCTACGTCCTGGTCGACCCCACCGGCATGGAACCCGGCACCCCCGTGCGCCTGCTCGGCGAGGGACTGCTGGGCGGACCGCCGCCCCAGGGGCACGGCATCCCCGTGTTCTCCCTCGGCCGCGCCCTGGACGGGCTGGACGCCCGGCTGACCGACGACGACGGACGCCCCGTCGAGGAGGAGACCGTGCTCGGCGAGATCGTCCTCCGCGGCACCAGCATCGCCGCCGGCTATGTGGACCCGGCCACCGGGCGGCCCCGGCCCTTCCCGGACGGCCTGCTGCGCACCGGCGACCTGGGCTTCCGGCACCGCGGCGACCTGTTCGTCCTGGAACGCAGGAAACACGTCGTCATCCGGCAGGGCCGCAACCACCTCGCCGCGCTGCTGGAGGAGCAGGTGGCGGGCATCCTGGGGCACCCCGCCCACGAGATCATCGTGCTGGACGCCGACATCCACGACCCCGCCAGCGACATCACCGTCGTCGTCGAGCACTACGGCGGCACACCCGACGTGACCACGGCACAGGCCGCGGCCCTCCGGGACCTCGACCTGCCCGTCGACGTGCTGCTCTTCGCGCACCGCCGCGTCATCCCACGGACCACGAGCGGCAAGAAGCGCTACCACACGACCCGGCAGCGCCTCGCCGACGGAAGCCTGAAGGCCGAACACCTCGTCCGGCCGGCGCACGCGCACTGAAGGAGCCCGCGATCAAGGAGAACACCGCCGTGCCCACCGCACCACGCGGCCCCTCGCCCCTGCACCGGTGGGGCGGACTCATGGCCCGGCACCGCGCCGTGGTACTGGCCGTCTGGGCCCTCCTGGTGGCCGCGTCGGCGGTGTTCTACCCGAGCGTCGAGTCACGGCTGGCCGCCCCCGACTACACGGTCCAGAGTTCGGAGTCGGCCACGGCACAGAAACTCATGGAGCGTCACTTCCCGGCCACGGGCGCGGAACAGGGCGTGGTCGTCTTCCGGTCGGCCCGGCTGCGCGCCGACGCCCCCGCGTACCGGAGCGCGGTCGAGCGGGTGCTCGCCGTCGTCCCGGCCGACGCGGGCGGACCCGCCGACCCGTACTCCGCGGACGGCAGGATCTCCGCGGACGGGCACGTGGTGGTGGCGACGTTCCCGCTGACCGGCGACCGGTCGGCCCGCGCCGACCGGGCCGGGGACCTGCAGCGGCGCATCCGCGCCGAGGCCGCGTCCGGGCCCGTCGAGGCCTATCTGACCGGGCCGTCCGCCCTCACCGACGACCTCTCCGACGTCGAACTGCGCGACCAGTCCGTCGCCGAGAGCGTCGGCGTCCCGATCGCCCTGCTCGCGCTGCTGCTCGCGTTCGGCGCGGCGGTCGCCGCCCTGCTGCCCGTCGCGACGGCACTGGGCTCGGTCCTCGTCGGCACGGCCGTGCTCGGCCTGCTGGCCGGGCCGCTGCACCTCGACCGGTTCGTGACCGTCGTGGCCACGGTCATCGGCATCGGCGTGGGCATCGACTACGGGCTGTTCGTGATCAGCCGCTTCCGCGAGGAACTGGCCCGCCGGACCCCGCGCGAGGGCACGTCGCCCGACGGCACCCCGCGCGGCGGCACGCCACGGGACGGCACGCCACGGGACGGCACGCCGTGCCCGGACGCGGCGGCGGTCCGTGAGAGCGTGGGCGTCGCCCTGCGCACCTCGGGCCGCACGGTGCTGACCGCCGGTCTGATCGTCGTCGTCGCGCTCGGCTCGATGATCCTGATCCGCGGTCACATCTTCACGGAGATCGCCGTGGCCTCCGGGCTCATGGTGGTCCTGTGCCTGCTCACCTCGCTCACCGCGCTGCCCGCCCTGCTCGCGCTGCTGGGCCACCGGGTGGACGGCGGCGCGCTGCCGCGCCGCCTGCGGCCCGCGGGCGGCGGCCGGTGGGCGGCCTGGGCCCGTACCGTGCTCCGCCACCCGTACCGGCTGGGGCTGCCGGTGCTGGCCCTGCTCGCCGCCATGGCCCTGCCGCTGTCGTCGGTCAGACTCGGCGTCGACTGGGGGCTGGCCTCCCTGACCGGCACCCCCTCGGGGAAGGGGCAGCGGATCGCCGCCGCCTCCTTCAGCCCGGGCGCCGTGGGCCCCGTCCAGGTCGTCGCCTGCGGCCCCGGGGACACCGCCGTGACGGGCGCCCGGCACCTGGCCGACGCGGTGCGGAACGACAAGCGCGTCACCCAGGTCCTGCCCGTCGAGCGATCCGGGGGCTGCGCGAGCCTGCGCCTCGTCCTCGCCGAGCGGGTCGACTCGCCCCGGGCCACCGCGTTCGTCCGGGACCTGCGCTCCGGGCCCGCCCGCACCGCCTTCGCCACGAGCACCGCGAAGGCCCACGTCGGCGGGCTCAGCGCGGAGTACGTCGACCTGGCCGACGAGACCGCGGGCAAGCTGCCGCTCGTCGTGCTGGTGATCCTCGCCCTGTCCTTCTGCTACCTGCTCGTCGTCTTCCGCAGCGTGCTCGTGCCGCTCAAGGCCGTCCTGCTGAACCTCGCGGCGACGACGGCCTCGCTCGGCGTGACCACCCTGGTCTTCCAACGCGGCTGGGGCGAGGGCCTGTTCGGCTTCACCAGCTCCGGCACGCTCCAGGCGTATCTGCCGGTCGCCCTCTTCGCGCTGCTCTTCGGGCTCTCCATGGACTACGAGATCTTCCTCGTCGGCCGGATCCAGGAGGAGCGGCTGCGTACCGGGGACGACGCCCGGGCCATCCCCGCGGGCCTGGAGCACACCGCCCGGCAGATCACCACGGCCGCCTCGATCATGGTCATCGTCTTCGGCAGCCTGCTGTTCGCCCGCGTCCTCGAACTCAAGCAGTTCGGCTTCGGGCTGGCCTTCGCGGTCCTGCTCGACGCGACGGTCGTACGGCTGCTGCTCGTACCCGCCGTCATGGGCGTCGCGGGCCGCGCCAACTGGTGGCTGCCCGGGTGGCTGGAGCGACGGCTCCCGGCCGTGTGGCACGAATGACCCGCACGACCCGCCGACCCGCACGACCCGTACACCTCACGAGAGGGAACGCACATGCCCGCGACGAACGGCTACCGCGGCGTCTCCCGGGACGCGGCGCGCAAGCACTACGACGTCTCCGACGACTTCTTCCGCATCTGGCTGGGGCCGAGCCTCGCCTACGCGAGCGGCCTGTGGGGGGACGGCACCGACACCCTGGAGAAGGCACAGCTGCGCAAGACCGACTACCTCCTGGGCCAGGCCGGGATACGCCCCGGGCACCGGGTGCTCGACGTCGGCTGCGGCTACGGCGGGGAGATGCGGCGGCTGGTGGAGGAGTACGACGTGGACTCCGTCACCGGCATCACCCTCAGCGAGGCCGCGGTCGCCTGGACCCGCGGCCTGGGTATCCCGCGCACCGAGATCCGGCTGGAGAACTGGATCGACCACCGGCCCGCCCGGCCGTACGACGCGATCGTCTGCGTGGAGGCGATGGAGCACTTCGCCCGCCCCGGGATGACCGGCCGGGCGAAGATCCGGGGCTACCGCGAGTTCTTCTCCCGCTGCCGGTCCTGGCTGCGCCCCGAAGGCCGGCTGGTCGTCCAGACGATCACCTGGGGCCACCGGTTCCCCATGGACCTGGACCTCCTGCGCGGCCTGTACCTCGCGTCCACGGTCTACCCGGAGTGCAACCCCTCCTACCTGACCGAACTCCAGGCGGCGAGCGACGGCCTGTTCGACCTGGTGGCCCTGCGCAACGACTTCGACCACTACGCCCGCACCCTGAAGTGCTGGCTGGACAACCTGCACGCCGACGGGCCGCGCGCGGCCGAGCTGGTCGGCGAGAAGAAGGCGCACGACTTCGAGCAGTGCATGACCACGGCGGTACGGGCCTTCTCGGAAGGCTGGCTCTACCTCCACCGCCTGACATTCCGTCCCCTGCCGCGCCCCGTCGGCCCGGCCCGCCGCTTCCTCGTCAACAACGTCCTCGCCCGGGACTCCCTGCCGACGCCGAAGCTCTTCCGGCAGCAGGGCGCCGGGCGGTAGCGCACCGGAACCGGTGTCTTCGGCGTGGCGGCGGCCGACTGACTGGATGATCGTGGAGTCAGCCCCTCCGCCGGCAGCCAGGAAAGGTGCCCGCCATGCCCGCCACGCCCCTCGACCCGGGAATCGCCGCCCTCCTCGACCAGGCCGCCGCCTCCGCCGCCGTACGCATCCGCACCGCCGACCCCGCGACGCTGCGCGAGACGCAAGGCGCGCTGGCCGCCATGATGACGCCGCCCGAGCCGATCCCGGTCCGTGACGTGCGGGAGGGCACGGTGCCCGGCCCCGGCGGGGAGGTGCCGGTGCGGGTGTACCGCCCCGACGCCCCGGGGCCGCTGCCCAC
>NZ_JAINFC010000170.1 GCF_020740835.1 Streptomyces sp. UNOC14_S4 | reverse complement strand
GCCCGGGGACCTGGCCGGAGGCCGTCGGCTGGGGCAGGCCCAGGAGTTCGACGATGCGCTGCTCGGCGCCGAGGGCCTCGGCGGTGCGCCGTTCGGCGTCATGGGCGGCTTCGGCGGCCGTCGCGGCGTCCGCGGCGCGGGCGGCGGCGAGTTCGGCGCGGGACTGGGCGGCGGTCGCCTCCTTGGCCCGCTCGCCGGCCTGGCGGGCGGCCTCGCGCGCGGTCTCGTAGGCGGCGACGGCGGGCTTCTCGGCGTCGCTGGCGGCGAGCGCGGCGCGGGCCGGGTCGGCGTCGGGCGCGGAGTCGTCGAGCCAGCCCGCGCGGACGGCCTCGGCGGTCTCCTGCTCGACCTCGGCCAGGCGCTGGCGGAGGTGGCCCGTCTCGCTGCGGGCGCGCTGTGCCTCGGTGGCGGCGCCGGTGGCGTCGCGGTGGGCGGCCTCGCCCGCCTCCTGGAGGGCGGCGGAGCGCTCCTCCTCCTCGTTGGCCACCCGCTCGGCCTCGCCTGCGGCGCGGTTGAGGGCGCGGACGAGCTCGGTGGCGGCCTGGGCGCGGGCGGCGAGCGCGGGCGCGGCATCGCGCTCGGCATCGCGGATGGCGGCGGCCACGCGCGCGGAGCGGTCGGCCGCGGCGCGGTGGCGCAGGACGGTCTCGGCGGCCTGCCACGCGGAGTGCAGCGTGCGGGCGTCGTTGAGCTCGCGGCGCTGGGCGGCGGCGGCCTTCTCCGCGGCGGCGAGGGCCAGGGAGGCGTGCCGGTAGGCGAGTTCGGCGGCGACCAGGGAGCGGCGGCCGCGCCCGGCCTCGGCGTCGGTGACGGCGTGCGCGGCGGCGGCCACCTGCTCGGCCAGCTCGACGGCGCGGCCGCGCTCCTCGTGGCCGCGGGCGGAGAGGGTGCGGGCGAGGGCGCGGGTGCGGCGCTCGGCGCCCGCGTGCACGCCGCGCGCCTGGTCACGCTTGACGGCGGCGTCGGCGATGCGCTGGAGCAGGTCGAGGGAGCCGGCGGTGAAGTCCCGCTCGGCGGTGAGCTCGGCGCGGCGGCCGAGCTTGTGAGCGAAGCCGTGCACGAGGTCGGCGAGGCCGTCGGTGTCCCGGGTGTCGGTGACGGCCCGCAGGAGGAGGTCGGTGAAGTCGGAGTCGTTCTTGACGGCGAAGAGGCCGGCGGCCTCGCCCTCGTCGGCGTTCATCTCGCGCTGGTAGCGGAAGAGTTCGGGGTCGAGGCCGAGCTCGCCGAGGTGCTCGTTCCAGCGCTCGTGGATCTCCTCCCAGACCACGTCGAGGTTCGGGTAGGCCTTGCCCGCCTCGGTGAGGGCGTCGCGGAAGCCCTTCATGGTGCGGCGGCGGCCGCGGGCGCCGGAGGCGCCGTCGGCGTGGCGCAGGACGGTGGACTCGGCGACGGGCAGCGAGTCGAGGCTGAGCCCGGGGCCGGGGCGGAAGGAGTACCACGCCTCGGCGAACTTGCGCGGGTCGTTGGAGACCTGGCGGCCGCGCCACTCGCTGACCTTGCCGACGACGATGGACTCGCCGGTCAGGACGTGCTGCCACTCCAGGGCGACGTGTCCGCAGTCGTCGGCGAGGAGGAACTTGCGCAGCACGCCGGAGCTGGCGCCGCCCAGGGTGTTGCGGTGGCCGGGCAGCATGACCGAGAAGATCAGCTTGAGGAGTACGGACTTGCCGCCGCCGTTCTCCAGGAAGAGCACGCCCGCCGGCGCGGGGCGGCGGGGCGGCCCGGTCGGCTCGTCCGCGAAGAACTCCGCCTGCTGCGGCGCGGGAGAGGGCACCGGGGCGCCGACTCCCCGCAGGTCCAGCACGGTGTCGGCGTAGCGCGCACCGGCGGGCCCGATGGAGTAGAGGCGGACCCGGGACAGCTCGTACATGGCGGACTCTCGTTGTCGTGGCGGGCGGTGGAGCGGCGAACGGTGGAGCGGGGTTTCCCGGCGGGCGTCAGGAGACTTCGGGCTCGAAGAAGGGCAGGCCCGCGTCGGCGACCAGGTCGAGGGCGTCGGCGCCGTCCGGCGGGAGCAGGGTGGCGCCGCCGTCGCCGACGGGGACGACGCCGAGCTCCAGCAGTTCGGCCATGGCGGCGGTGCCCGCCATGTCGCGGACCTGGAGCTGATAACGGGCAGTGGTGCGGTAGGCGCCGCCCGCGTCGTCGCCGGTGCGCTGGAGGAAGCCGGAGTCGACGAGGAAGGCGACCGCCTTGGCGATGATGCCGGTGGTGGAGCCCGCGAGGCGACGGGCGTCCTTGGTGGCGCCGGTCGCGCTGCGGCGCGCGTAGACGCGCCAGGCGGCCTCCAGGCCGGGGGCGTCGCTGGTGGGGTCGGTGTTCTCGCCGCGCTCGGCGGCGCGCTCCTCCAGCCTGCGGCAGGCCTGGCGGACGAACGCGTCGACGCCGTTGACCGTGATGCGGCCGATGTAGCCGTCGTCGGCGAGGTCCTCGGGGCGGGGGAAGGCCATGGCGGCGACGGCGAGGTGGGCGAGGCCGTGCAGGAAGCGGTCGGCGGAGTCGACGGTCGTACGGCGGGCGTAGTCGCCCATCCGGACGGCGAAGACGGAGTCCTCGGCGGCGGTGACGGCCATGCCCGCGCGGGTGGACACCTCCAGCACGACGAGCCCGAGCCCGGCGGCGACGGCGTCCGCGAGGCGCGCGAAGGCGGGGTCGTCGCGGTGGCGGCGCAGCAGCTCGGCGTACTCGGCGTCACGGGCGGGCTGGAGCTTGGGCTGGAGGCCGAAGGCGACGAGGCGCGCGGCGTCGGCCGCGTCGGCGGGGGTGACGCCCCCGCTCGCGTGTCCGCTCGCATGCCCGCTCGCCGCTCGGGTTTCGCGGGTCTCGCCGGGTTCGCCGACGGCGTACTCGTCCGCCGGGGCCTCGGCGTCGTACTCGGTCACGGTTGGTGCTCCTGCGAAAGGGGGTTGCGCGGGGTTACGGGATGACGGCGGGTTCGGCACCGCCGGGCCGGGGCCGTGGTGACGCGGAGTTCCCGGCCGTCCGCTCGGTGGCTCATGTCGTCTCCGAGCGGTCCGCGGCCATGCCGGCCGCGTCCAGCAGGGCGGTGCCCACGATGAGGTCCGCGCCGCCGAACTCCATGTCGTCGAGCTGTGTGCCGTCGTCGACGGCGAAGAGGAGGGACCGCTCGCCCTGGCGGTAGGCCGTGCCGACCGGGGGGCTCGCGGCGTGGACGGCCAGCAGGGCGACCAGGTAGGGCAGTTCGGGGTCACGGCGGCGGGCTTCGGCCAGCAGGCCGGACAGGCGGCGCGGCGCGTCCGGCGGCAGGGTCAGCAGCTCCATCGCGCTCGCCAGCTGCTCCTCGCTGAACCGGCTGTCGTCGGGGGTCTCCACCAGGTCGGGCTCGGGCATCTCCGCGCCGAGGTGCTCGCGCTCGGCGGGCGGGGTGAGGAGTATGTCGACGAGGTCGGCGACGCGGACGGAGACCGGGGTGCGCAGGCCCGTGCCCTGGGCGAAGAAGGCGTCGGTCACGCGCGCGGCGTGCTCGACGGGCAGCGGCAGCACCGGGGCGAGGAGCTGGCCGTAGAGGTCGAGCCCGGAGTGGGCGGCGGGGGTCGCGAAGGCCTGCCGGTCCTGCTCGGCGCGGAAGAGGGGGCCCGCCTCCAGCAGCCGGGACTGGAGCTGGGTGTGACGGCGGATGCAGTCCTTGACGATGTCGACGAGCTCGGCGGCGCGGCGCTTGTGCTCGGCCGTCTTCGGATCGACCGCGGCCTCGGCCTCGTCGCGCGCCTTGCGGATGTTGGTGAGGATCGCGTTCTCGTGGCGGTAGCGGTCGGCGACGTGGTCGAGCGCCTCGGCGATCATGTCGGGGACGGTCTTCAGCCAGTCCACCGCGCGCACGTTGCGCCGGGTGGCGTCGAGGGTCTTGCGGAGGGTCTCCGCGTACTGCACGGTGCGGTAGCGGGCCTGCTCCGCGGCGAGCTGGGCGTCGGCCAGGCGGCCCCGGCTGATGAGGACCTCCAGCTTCACCTCGGCGGCGATCTGGGCACTGGTGACGTCGGTGTCGAGGGCGCCGACGAGGACGTTGACCGCTTCGTCGGTGGTGCGCAGGAAGACGGCGCCGCCGGGGCCGGGCACCTCTTCGATGAGCTTGAAGTCGTAGTCGCGGCGGACGTACGCGCCGTCCGGGCCGAAGGTGCCGTAGACGGCGCGGAAGCCCCGGTCGACGCTGCCGACGTTGATGAGGTTCTCCAGGACCCAGCGGGCGACGCGCTCGTGCTCGGCGTGGGGGCGGTCCGGGGCCTGCGCGGCGACGCGCGGCAGGAGCCGGGACACTATCTGCTCGTGGTCGGCCCCGGTGTCGAAGTCCATGTTGAGCGTGACGAGGTCGATGGCGGCGAGCGCCACCTCGGCCATGGCGTAGCCGCCGTACTCCCCCGCGAGGTTGGCCTTGCGCGCGTCGAGGTCGTGCAGGGGCGCGGTGCACGCGAGCGCGCGCAGCCTGCGGGCCAGGCCCTCGTCGGCGGCCGGGCCCGGAGCCGGCCGTGACGGCCCGTTGAGCTGGGGCGAAGCGGTCGCCGGGGCTGGAGAAGTCACGTCGCACAGAGTAGGCGGTCCGACTGACAACGGACGAAACGGCGCGGGCGAAATGCCCGTCACGTCCTAGTGTGTACTTCCACCCACGGCAAGGATGTCCTTGGTGCGCCCGGCCGCGGTGACCGCGATCACACGCAGCGCGTCGGCCGCGGCGGCCACGGGGAGTGACGGCAGGGCCCGGTCGGTGACCTGTTCCGGGGCGTACGGGATGTGGACGAAACCACCGCGCAGCCCGGGCCGTTCGGTCGCGGCGAGGTGCATCAGCCCGTAGAAGACGTGGTTGCAGACGAAGGTGCCCGCGGTGTGCGAGAGGGAGGCGGGCAGGCCCGCCGCGCGGACGGCGGCCACGCACGCCTTGACCGGGAGGGCGGCGAAATAGGCGGCGGGGCCGCCGGGGACGACGGGCCGGTCGACGGGTCGGGCGCCCGTGTTGTCGGGTATGCGGGCGTCGTCCAGGTTGACGGCGACACGTTCGACGGTGACGTCGGGGCGGCCGCCCGCCTGGCCGACGCACAGCACGAGCTCGGGGTCGGTCTCCTCGACGGCCGCCCGCAGGGCGTCCATGGCGCCGCCGAAGACGCAGGGCAGCTCGGCCGCGGCCAGCCGGACGCCGTCCAGGGGGCGGGCGACGGCCGCCTGGACGGCCTGCCAGGACGGGTTGACGCTCTCTCCGCCGAAGGGTTCGAATCCGGTCAGCAGCACCCGGGTCATCGCGGCTCCCCCGCTCAGAAATCGTAGGAAATATTCCGGAAGTATTGGAAATTCGGAAATAAGGTCAGAAGGCGAACAGGGCCATGATGACCGCGTTGCAGCCGAGCAGGGCGACGGCCGTGGGCAGTTGGGCCTTGATGGGCCCGTACTGGTCCTTGAGCTCCAGCAGCGCGGCGGGGACGACGTTGAAGTTGGCGGCCATGGGCGTGACCAGGGTGCCGCAGAAACCGGCGAGCATGCCGATCGCGAGGACGGCGGGCGCGCTGCCGTGCTCCTGCACCACGAGGACCGGCCAGCCGACCGCGGCGGTCATCACGGGGAAGGCGGCGAAACCGTTGCCCATGACGACGGTGAACAGGAACATGCCGAGGCAGTAGACGGCGACCGCGAGATAGCGGGAGTGGTCCGGGAGCGCGGCGGTGGTGATCCTGCGGACCTGTTCGCCGACTCCGGAGACGGCGAAGACCGTGCCCAGGGTGGCGAGCAGCTGCGGCAGCAGCATGACCCAGCCCATGGACTCCAGCATCGACCGCCCGGCGTGCACGGGCGTGGAGAGCTTGCGCTCGCGCAGCATCACCATGGCGACGGCGAGGGCGACGACCGCGCCGATGCCGAGCCCGAGAATGGTCTCGCTGCCCTTCTGGAGGACGGGCCCGCCGCCCACGGACAGCTTCTTGACGCCGACGGCGCAGACCAGGGCGACGGCGGGGATGGTGAGCGCGGGGACGAAGAGCTTGTTGCCGAGGCGCCGCGCGCTCGCCTCCCGCTGCTCGGGCGTGGCCGTCCGCGGTGTGCCGCGACCGGTGAAACCGAAGCCCGCGAGGCAGACCATGAGGAGGACGGCGGCGCCGAGGGGTTCGGCGGGAGCCGACTTATCGGCGACCCAGGTGCCGTAGCAGAAACAGAGTCCGAGCAGCCCCCAGAAGGCTGCGGTGCCGTGCCGCCTGGGGTTGCTGCGGTCGGTGAGCATCTGGGCGGCCATCAGCAGGAAGACGGCGCCGACCAGCCAGTAGAACCACTCGGCCTTGATCATTTGACGGCCCCTTCGGACTTCTGGCCGGACTTCTGGCCAGGCCTCTGGCCGGACTTCCGCCCGGATCCCCGCCCGGATCCCCGGCCGGGCTTCCCGGCGAGCGTGTGCTCCAGCGTGCGGTCGAGCCGCAGCAGTTGCCAGCCGTGGATGACCAGGGCGCACAGGGCGGTGGGCACGGCCCACAGCGCGAGGTCGAGCGGTTCGAGGTGGGTGTGGTACGTGGTGTTGACGAAGCCGGTGATGAGCAGAATCGAGCCGACGGCCAGGAAGACGTCCTCGCCGAAGAACAGCCCGACGTTGTCGGCACTCGCGGCGTAGGAGCGCACTTTCTCCCGGGCCTTCTCCGGCAGCGGCCCGTGGCGGCGCTCCGCCGCGCCCTCCGCCATGGGGGCGGCCAGCGGGCGGACGGTCTGGGCGTGTCCGAAGACGCTGTTGAGCCCCAGGGCGGCGGCGAGTTGCCGCAGCAGCAGATAGAGGGCGAGGAAACGGCCCGTGGTGAGCGCGCCGAGGCGGGATATCAGCCTGCGAGCCTGCTCCTGGAGGCCGTACCGTTCCAGGAGGCCGATGACGGGGAGGGTGATCACGAAGATCGTGACCGAGCGGCTGTTCGCGAAGCCCTCGCCGAAGACGGCGAGGACGCGCTGCGGCGAGAGTCCCCCGAGGAGACCGGTGACGATGCCCGCGGCGCCGACCACCAGAAGGGGATTGCGTCTCGTGGCGAAGCCGACGACGACCACGAGGACGCCCAGGAGAACGGTCATGCGCCCTGCCTTCCGGGTACCCGGACCCCACACGTTCGGGTGGGGCGACTGGCGAGGAGGCTAAGATATTGTTCAACAATCCTCAAGAGGCTTGAGGGGGAAACACCTTGGCCCTGTCCACCGCCCAGCGCGTGGCCGCCGCGCTCCGCGACCGCATCGAGGCAGGCGGCCTGCCTCCCGGCACCCGGCTGTCCGAGGAGGCCCTGGGCCGCGACCTGGGAATCTCGCGGAACACCCTGCGCGAGGCGTTCCGGCTGCTGATCCACGAGAGCCTGGTCGTGTACCGGCTCAACAGGGGCGTCTTCGTACGGGTCCTGGAGCCCGCCGACGTCGTCGACATCTACCGGGTCCGGGCGGCCCTGGAGTCCGCGGGCGTACGGGCCGCGGCCACGGCCCCGCCGACGCTGCGCGCCGCCGTCACCGAGGCCGTCGAGGAGGCCGCGCGGGCCGCCGCCGACAGCGACTGGCAGGAGGTGGGCTCGGCCGACCTCCGCTTCCACCGGGCGCTCGCCGGGCTGAGCGGCAGCCCGCGCATCGACACCGCCATGGACCGGCTGCTCGCCGAACTGCGCCTGGCCTTTTACGCGATGCCGTCGCCGCGCCGCTTCCACGAGCCGTTCCTGTCGCGCAACCGCCTGCTCTCGGAGTTGCTGGACAGCGGCGAACACCAGCGCGCGGAAGCGGAATTGATCACCTATCTGGATGACGCGCGGACGCTCATCCTGGACGCCATGCGAGAGGCAGCCTCATGACCGCGGGAGCCGGGGAGAACACGGGAGCCGGACGGATAGCGGACGCCGACGAGGCGCCCGACGCCCGCCTCGGCCTCGACGCCGTCCTCGCCCTCGACACCCACCTCGACCTCAACGCCGACCTCGGCGAGGGCTTCGGCCGCTGGCGGCTGACCGACGACGACGCCCTGCTGTCCGTCGTCACCAGCGCCAACGTCGCCTGCGGCTTCCACGCGGGCGACCCCTCAACCATGCGCCGGGTGTGCGAACTCGCCACCGAGCACGGCGTACGCATCGGTGCCCAGGTCTCGTACCGCGACCTCGCGGGCTTCGGACGCCGTGCCATGGACGTGCCGCCGGACGAACTGGCCGACGAGATCACCTATCAGATCGGCGCGCTGCGCGCCTTCGCGCAGGCGGCCGGTTCGGACGTCAGCTACGTCAAGCCGCACGGCGCGCTCTACAACCGCACGGTCGTCGACGCCGAGCAGGCCGCGGCCGTCGCCGCCGGGGTGCGGTGCGCGGGCGGCACCATGCCGGTGCTCGGGCTGCCCGGCTCGCGGCTGCACGAGGCGGCGGAACGGGCCGGACTGCCGGTGGTCGACGAGGCGTTCGCGGACCGCGCGTACACCGCCACGGGCACCCTCGTCCCCCGGCGGACGCCCGGCGCCGTGGTGCTCGACCCCGAGGCCGTCGTCGCCCGGTCGGTCCGGATGGCCCGTACGGGCACCGTCACCGCGCTCACGGGCGAGGATGTCGCCGTACGGGCCCGCTCGCTGTGCCTGCACGGCGACACGCCCGGCGCGGCGGAACTCGCGGGCCGGGTGCGCGCGGCCCTGGAGGGCGCCGGGGTCCGGATGGTGGCCTTCACGTGAGCACGCCCGCCGACACGCCGACGACGAACGGAAACACACCCGCCATGGAGCTGCGCGCCCTGCCCGTGGGGCGGCACGCGCTGCTCATCGAAGTCGCCACCGGCGAGGACGCCCAGGCGTTCCACGCCGAGGTGCTGCGCCGCCGCGACGCCGGTGCCCTGCCGCCCGTACGGGAGATAGTCCCGGCGGCCCGTACGGTCCTGCTGGACGGACTCGCCGATCCGCGGGCACTGGCCGCCGACATGGCGGGCTGGAGCGTGCCGCCGCTCGCGACGGCCGAGGGCGAGCCGGTCGTCGTCCCCGTGCGGTACGACGGCGCGGACCTGGCCGAGGTCGCGGAGCTGTGGGGAGTCACCGAGGACGAGGTCGCACGCGTCCATTCCGGTCTCGAATTCCGCGTCGCCTTCTGTGGCTTCGCGCCCGGATTCGGCTATCTGACAGGGCTTCCGCAGCGGCTGTGGGTGCCGCGCCGGGCGACCCCGCGCACCGCCGTCCCCGCGGGCGCGGTCGCCCTGGCGGGCCCGTACACCGGCTTCTACCCCCGCTCCTCGCCCGGCGGCTGGCAGCTCATCGGCCGTACGGACGCGGTCCTGTGGGACACCGGACGCACTCCCGCGGCTCTGCTCTCGCCCGGTACGCGCGTGCGCTTCGAGGTGGTCGCGTGAACGCCCTGACCGTCGTCCGCGCCGGAGCCCTGACCACCGTCCAGGACCTCGGGCGGCCCGGCCACGCCCACCTCGGCGTGGGCCTCTCCGGCGCCCTCGACCGGCCCGCGCACCTGCTGGCCAACCGCCTCGTGGGCAACCCCCCGGAGTGCGCCACGCTGGAGACCACGGTCGACGGCGTCGCCGTACGGCCGGACCGGGCGGTGACCGCGGCGGTGGCCGGAACGCCCTGCGCCGTGCGCATCGACGGCCGTCCGGCGGCGTGGGGGGCGCCGGTACGGGTGCCCGCGGGCGCCGTGCTCGACGTGGGCGCGGCCGCCGGCGGACTGCGCGCGTACGTGGCCTTCGGCGGCGGCGTCGCGGTGCCGCCCCTGCTCGGCAGCCGCTCCCGCGACCTGCTGTCGGGCCTGGGGCCCGAGCCGCTCGCCGACGGCGCCGAGCTGCCCCTGGGCGCGCCCCTCGGGCTTTCCTGCGGCGCGGACGCCGTACCGTGGCCGGCCCCGCCCGTCGACGGCCTGGTGCTGCCGCTGGTGCTCGGGCCGCGCGACGACTGGTTCACGCCGGACGCGCCCCGCGCCCTGGCCGCGGGCGCGTACCGGGTCTCTCCCGCGAGCAACCGCATCGGCCTGCGGACGGAAGGACCGGCCCTGGTCCGCGCCCCCTCCTGTGACGGCGAACTGCCCAGTGAGGGCATGGTCCTCGGGGCGGTGCAGGTGCCGCCGGACGGGCTTCCGGTCGTCTTCCTGGCCGACCACCCGACGACCGGTGGCTACCCGGTCATCGGTGTGGTGCCGGAGGCTGCGCTGGCGGCTGCGGCGCAGGCCGTGCCTGGCACGCCGGTGCGCTTTGTGCTTGTGCGGGGGTGAGGCCGTCTGTCGTCTGAGCGTTTCGTTGTGGGGCGCCTATGAGCTCGATACTGCCGGTGAGTCGGCGGCTGCGGGCCAGTGGGGGCTTGTCGCGCAGTTCCCCGCGCCCCTGTCGGGGCGCGGGGCCGCTTCCCTCAGTCCATGCCCCGGATGATGTGCGACTCCGCGTCGGCGTCCTCCGCCGTGGTGTCGGGTGTCTCGTGCTGCGCGGCGCGCCGGGGCGTCGTGCTCTCCTCCAGGACCTCGCCCCCGACGGGACTGCGGTCGCTCTGCGTCTTCAGCTGGTCCACGACGGCTTCCTTTCGTTCCTTCGCACGCTGTTCCCTGGTCCACCCGAGGGCGCCACCGGATCGCGCGTCCGGAAAGCGATGCCCGGGTTCCCCAGCGTGACCCGTCGAAACAGAAGCCACCACATCGGATATAGCCAGATATGAACTACCTCTGACCGGGTGGCAAAACAGGCCATCAGGGATAAAATGCAGGCAGGTCCGATGAGACACTGAAAGAAGGTGGCTGACGTGACCGCCCCTACGTCGCCCCGGATCGAGCACCACCCGGACATCATGGCGCTCCGCGCCCACTCCGAGGAGACGACCAGCACCCCCACCGCCCAGGGCGTCGAGGCCCTCGCCCTCCTGTGCGGTGTCTATCTGGCCGCCTCCCCCTGGATCGTCGGCTTCAGCGCCTCGACGACCCTGACCGTCAACAACCTCATCACCGGCATCGCACTCGCCTTCCTCGTCGGCGGCTTCGGCCACGCCTACGAGCGTACGCACTCCATGAGTTGGGCCGGACTCTGCATCGCGGCCTGGACGATCGTCTCCCCGTGGGTCGTCTCCGGCCACCCCTTCGGCACGCACGCGCTCGTCAGCAATGTCATCGTCGGAGCGGTCGCCTGCGTGGCCGCGCTGGCCCTGGCGGGGCTCGGCGCCTCGCGTTCGGCCACGACCCGGCCGGGGCTGCGCCTGCGACGCTGAGCAGCGGGACGGGAACACCGGGTGAGCGTGCCGCGCGCCGCTCCCCCGCCCCGCCTCCGCTCTCGGGGTCCGGAGGGACCAGGCCGATTCCTTGTCATCCGCGCTCGCCCCGCCGCCCGCACACGCGGGCGGCGGGGCCGTTTCACGTCCACGCGCCCCGGGGCGCGCTCCGGAGGTACGCGGCGGCGCGCACGGCCGGTCCGGTCACCTGTGGAAAAGCCGTTCACCCCTGGGCGTGAAAACCCGGCCGATCTTCGGAATTGATGACTTCGGCGCACGGGAACGGGCAATGCTCCCCTCCCCCAGATCTCACTCCTGTGACTGCCCACCCGCACCCCCGCGGCCGCGGCAGGACGAGAACGGCTGCTCACCCCGGGGAAGGTCCTCGCATGATCCACCTGTACGGCACCACCGACGTCGGCACGGAGCGCGGCACGGTGCTGCCCACGGCCTCCGCGGGAGAGAACCTGCGTCTCGCCCTGGCCTACTTCCTCCCTGGCCACCTCGCGGGCCTCTTCCGGACCCGGCCCCGGGTCGCCGCGCTCGCCGCCCGGCTGGACGCGGCACGCCACGGCCTGGAGACCATGCGCCGGATGCGGCGGCGCCACGGCCGCGGCCCGGTCCTGGTGCGCGGCACCTCCGGGCCGACCCTGCTCGTCCTCGACGCCGACGACGCCCGCCAGGTGCTGGCCGGTCCGGTGGACGTGTACGCGGTGGACACCTGGGAGAAGGTCGCGGGCTTCGCCGAGGTGCAGCCGGACACGCTGATCGCCTCGCACGGCAGGCAGCGGACGGTCCGCCGGGCGTTCAACGACTCCGTGCTGGACGCGGGTTGCCCCGTGCACCGGCTCGCGGACCACTTCCTGCGCGTCGTCGGCGAGGAGGCCTCGTCCCTGCTCGGCCCGCGGGCGGTGGCGGGGCTGGACGCGGAAGCGGTCCGTGAGCGGTTCGAGCGGGTGGGGCGGCGCTGTTTCCTGGGCGAGGCCGCCGCGGACGACGTGGAGTTCTCCCGGCTGCTGGGCGAACTCCTCGCCGAGGCCAACTGGCTGGGCGCACGCCGCTGGCGCACGGCCGCCGCCCGCCGCGCCAGACGGCGCATGATGCTGCGCCAGTCCCGCTATCTCTCCGACGCCGATCCCAGGAGCCTGGCCGGGCTGTTCACCGCGGCGCCCCGGGGGCCCGAGACGGCGCCCGAGTGCCAGCTCACGCACTGGTTCATGGGCCTGTCCGTGGTGCAGGCCGCGGCCGTGCAGGCGCTCGCCCTGCTCGCCACCCACCCGCGCCAGCACGAGCGGGCCCTGGTGGAGCTCAGGGCCGCGGACCGCAGGCACGGCTCCCGCACGGTCGCCGGTTTCCTGGATATGCCGTACGTGCGGGCCTGCGTGCAGGACGCGGCGCGGCTGTGGCCACCGGTGACCGGGCTCATGCGCCGCACGACCGGGGAAACCCGCTGGCGGGACGCCGTGGCCCCCGGCGGCGTCAACGTCCTGGTGCCCGCGGCCTTCCACGCGCGCGACGGCGAACGGCTCGACTACGCGCACCGGTTCACCCCCGAGAAGTGGCTGGACGGCACGGCCGAGGCCGACTGGGCCATCAGCCCGTTCAGCCGGGGCGAGGCGCAGTGCAGCGGCATGGAGCTGGGGCTCCAGCTCGCCACGGGCTTCGTCGCGGAGCTGCTGCGCGGCGGCGAACTGGCCGTCTCCGGGGTGCGGCTGAGCCCCGCCCGGCCGCTGCCGTACTCGTTCGACGCGACGCGGCTGCGCATCGGCGTCCGCCCCACCGGGCACCGGACGGAGGCGGACGCGTGACGCACGGGAACGACAGCACCGGCGCCTCCGGCTCCACCGACGGCCCCTCCGCCACTGACAACCCCTCCGGCGCCGGCGGTACCGCCTCCCTCGCCGCCGTCGCCCGGACGCTGAGCGAGGCCGCCAGGGCCATACGGGAGGCCGGGCGGGTCGTGACCGCCGTCGCCACCGACCCCGCGCTGCTGGCCTCCGTCGGCCGCTCCCCGCGCCGCGGCACGCACGCCGTGCACGCGCTGGCCCGCACCCTCGTCGACTCCTCCGGGCTCGGCTACGCGCCCGACGGCGGCCGCGTGGGCCGCGCCGCCCGGCTGGGCGGTGTGCTCGCGGGCCGCCGGAGCCTGGCGCTGGACGTGGCGGTCGCCGCGCTCAAACTGCGCATCCGGCTGTGCGCCGTACGGGACCCGGAGTCCGTCGACGAGGGCCCGGTACGGCGGCTGCTGATCGCCGTGGCCGCCGACCGGCAGGCCCTGGCGCTGCGCATCCTGCGGCAGAACGTACGGGGGCAGGGCACGCAGCGGGTGCTGGCCGCGCTCGCTCCCGCCCTGGTCGAGGTCCTGGCGTGGAACGCGCTGGTGGACGAGAACCCGTTCAACGACGAGGCGGCCTGGTGCATCGTCACCGGCACACCCCTGGAGGGCGACCCGCTGCTCGGCATCCACACCGGGGCTCGGCCCCGCGGGCCGCGACGCGCGGGGCGGGCCGTGGCCGAGCCGCCGGACGCGGAGTTCCTCGCCGCCCTGGACCACGACGGCGGCATCTGCGGCCACCTGCGCAACCTGGCCGCCCTCGGCACCGAGGGCCGGGCCCTCGTCCAGCGGATCGCCGGGCCGGACGGCATCACCCGCTACCTGGTGCTGCTGTCCGGCATGTCATTCGGCCTGCCGCGCCACCCCGCCCCGCAGGACCTGGTCGGGGCGGTCACCCCGGTGGGCCGCGCCGACGCGCCGTACGCCCGGGCCGCGCTGCAGGCCCTCGCCCGGGCCGTGCCGGACGGCGCGGAGGTCGCGCTGATCGGGCACAGCCAGGGCGGTGTCGCGGCCATGAGCCTGGCCGAGCTCCCCGAGGTCACCGAGCGGTGGCGGCTGACGCTCGTGGTCGCCGTCGGCGCGCCCGTCGGCTTCAAGCGGCCGCGCGACCCCCGGACGCGCGTCGTGAGCCTCGTCAACGAGCA
>NZ_JAINFC010000017.1 GCF_020740835.1 Streptomyces sp. UNOC14_S4 | reverse complement strand
CCGTGGCCCCGCGCGGCCCCCCACCCCGCGTACGCGCGCGTGGGCCACGGCACCGGCGGAACGGCGGCACGCCCGCCGCACATCCGCTCGCGATCACCCGCGCGCATGCGCTCCGACGCATGCGCGAGCGTCGACGATGAGGCCGACCGGAGGAAATGAGGCCCTCCAGCGCCGAGCCTGGCCGAGGGCTAGGATCACGGTTCCGTACGGTGCCAGTGACCCAATGGCCTCCGGTTCGTTCACCCGGACAGGCGAACGGACCCTCCAGCGACCCGAGGTGCTCAGTATGGCGGCCCCGCCGGACAACGACGTGCTCTGGGCACGTGGCCTGCATTACGCGTACAACGGCTCCCCCGCGCTCGTCGGGGTCTCCATGGGCGTGCGCGAGGGCGAGATCCTCGCCGTCACCGGGGCCCGCGGCTCCGGCAAGAGCACACTTCTCAAATGCCTCTCGGGGCAACTCCTGCCCACACCGGGCGAGGTGTGGTTCAACAGCGCGCCGGTGCACACCCTTTCGCGCCCCGCACGCGAGAGGCTGCGCCGGGAGCGCTTCGGCTGGATCGACAGCGAGCCGCACCTCGTCCCCGAGCTGACGGGCTGGGAGAACGCCGCCCTGCCGCTGCTGATGCGCGGCGTCGGCCACCGGGCCGCCAAGCGCACCGCGAGCGAGTGGCTGGAGCGCCTCGACGTGGGCGACTGCGCCCGCAAGCGGCCCGCCGCCCTGCTCATCGCCCAGCGCCAGCGGATCGCCATCGCGCGGGCACTCGCCACCGAGCCGACGGTCATCTTCGCGGACGAACCGACCGCGCCCCTGCACAACGCCGACCGTGCCCAGGTGCTGCGCACCCTGACCACGGCCGCGCGCTCGCACCGGATCACGGTCGTCATCGCCTCCCTGGACGACGAGATCGCCACGCTCGCCGACCGCACGGTCCCCCTGGCCGACGGCCGCCGGACCAGCGGGATCCCGTCGCCCGAAGCCCCCGGAGGAGAGGGCAGGGCCGCGTGCTCAGTCTCCGCCTAGCGCGCGGTGCGCACCCGCTCGTCCTGCTGCGCAGACTGCTGGTCGCGGCCGCCGCCGCGGGCGTCGGCTTCCTGCTGCTGTGCACCCTCGGGTTCGCGGTGGCCCACCCCAAGGACACGGGCGAGTCCGTCGTACGGCTCGTGTGGTGCGCCGTGCCGCTGGCCGCCGTCGTGCAGTTCGCCGTCACCGTAGCCCGTTCGGACCCCTCCACCCGGCCGCGCGACGGCCTGGACGCGGCCGGGTTCGGGCCCGTGCGCATGTCGCTGCTCGCGGCCGCCTCGACCGCGCTCTCCTGCACGCTCGGCAGCGCGCTCGCCCTGCTGGTGTACCTGGAGCTCCGCGGCGACCTCGGCGGCACACCGCTGAGCGGCTCGGCCGAGCAGCTGCTCGGCGGGCGGCAGCACCTGCCCTGGGGCGCGACCCTGACGCTCCTGGGGCTGCTCCCCGCCCTCGCCGCCGGTGCCTGCGTGGCCGTGCTGCGTCCGGGCCGGGAGACCCCGCGCCGCGCCGCGCAGCAGACGGCTCCGGACGCCGGCGAGGCGGAGGCCGAGGAGGCGGCACCCCCGGCCGTCCCGGCGGCCCCCGCGGTCCTTTCCACGGCCAGGGCCGGCTACTCCGGACTGCCCTGGGGCATCGCCGTCGTCTCCGTCGGGCTCGCCATGGAGGCATACGTGGCCCACGGCCCGGCGCCCGACCCGGACACCCTGCTGTCGCTGCCCGGCCGGGCCGACAGCACCTCCCCCGGGGTCCTCGGCGGCTGGCTGCTCGCCTCGCTCGGGCTCGTCCTCGCGGGCCCCGGGCTGACCCACTGGTGCGGCGTGCTGCTCTCGGCGGGCCGCCCCGGTGCCGTACGGCTGCTGGCCGGGCGGATACTGCAGGACGCCGCCACCCGGATCGGACGGCCGCTCGGCCTGCTGTGCGCCGTCGCCTCGGGCGCCCTCGCGGCCTCGGAGCTCTACGGCGCGGCCTGGGAGGGCTCCGGCCCCCGGCCCTTCGGACCGCTCACCGGGCTCGGCGCGGCCCTCGTGATGGCCTGCGTCACCGCGACCGCCATCACCGCCGCCCTGGAGAGCAGACAGAACCGCACGGGCACCACCGCGGCGCTCCAGCGCCTCGGCCTCCCCGCCTCGATGCTCCGCGGCGCGGCCGTGCTGCGCACCTGTGTGCTGCTGGCCGTACTGGCCCCGCTGACCTGGGCCATCGCCGAGCTCGCGGCGCTGCCGATGACCCGGTGAGGGCAGCACCGCGCGGAGTCCCGGACGGCGCCGGGGCGGCCCGTCACCGGCCGGATCACCGAAATCGCTCTTGACCTTTTCTTGACTCAAGGCAACTTCCGCGCCTGAAAGCACGTCTGCCTCAGAAGCACGACGGTTTATCAGGCGAACGGAGCAATTGGTGATCATCGGCCTCGTGACGGCTGTCGCGGCCTCGGCCTGCTACGGCACGGGCTCGGTCCTGCAAGCGGTGGGATCGCGCAAATCGGCCCTGCAGGAGGCGGCGAAGGACTCCTCCGCGGGCACCACCCAGCGGGGCGGCCCGAGCCTGTCCTCCACCGCGAAGGCCGCCGTGACGTGGGAGTTCATGGTCGGTACGGTCCTGGACTTCGTCGGCTTCGCGCTCGGCGCGCTGGCCGCCCGCATGCTGCCGCTGTTCCTCTCCCAGACGGTCATCAGCGCCAACCTCGTCGTCACGGCCGTGCTGAGCATCAAGCTCCTGGGCATCCGTCTGAAGAAGCCGGAGTGGCTGTCCATCGGCGTCGTCTGCTTCGCGCTGGTGCTGCTGGCCACCGCGGCGGGCCACGAGGGCGGCGGCGACGCCGCGCGCTCCACGCACTGGTGGCTGCTGATCATCTCCGTCGTCCTGATGGGCGGCGGCACGGTGGCGGTGCGCCTGCTCGGCTCGCGGGCCGCGATCCTGGCCGGTCTGCTGTCGGGCCTGGGCTTCGGCGCGATCGGCGTGGGCGTGCGCATCCTGGACGGCATCGACCCGTTCGACCTGCCCACCCTGCTCGCCGACCCCGCGCTCTACGCCATCCTCATATCGGGCACCGTCGGCATGTACCTGCACACGGTCGCCCTGCAGATCGGCTCGGTCAACGGCGCCACCGCGGCGCTGGTGGTCGGCGAGACCGTGCTGCCGGGCATCATCGGCGTGATGATGCTGGGCGACAGCTCCCGCTCCGGCTTCGCCTGGGTGGCCGTTCTCGGCTTCCTGCTCGCCGTCGCCGGAGCGGTCTCGGTGGCCTGGTTCGGCGAACCGGACGCCCACTCGGCGGCACCGGCCGACGAGAAGGAACCCGAACCGGCAGCGGTGGGCTGACCTTTAGCGGCACACTGCATTTCAAACGTCTGGGCGGGCCGGATTTTCCGGCCCGCCCAGACGTTTCTCCGGCGTCCTCGGGAAAGCTCCGGCGTCCTCGGGGGAGCTCTAGCGTCCTCGGGGAGCTCAGTCCCGCAGCACCACGACGTCGTGCGCGTCGAAGGCCACCCCGACCCGTTCCCCCGGCTCCGGCGCGGCACGCAGCCCGCAGGCCGCCTCAAGCTCCGGCCCGTCGGCGGGGCGCAGCAGCACGAGCACGTGATCGCCGCGGAAGGTACGGCCGGTCACCTCGTACACCGGCCCCTCCGCCCCCTCCGCCGCAGGGACCAGCCGGACGCCCCCGGGCCGTACGAGCAGCTTGCACTCCCCCTCGGGCGTGCCCGGGGGCACCGGCACCGTGCCCCACACGGTGTCGGCGCGCTCCCCCGTCACGGTCGCCGGGACGATGTTGTCGAAGCCGAGGAAGCGGGCCACGAACTCGGACGCGGGCCGCTGCCACACCTCCAGGGGCGTGCCCACCTGCGCGATGTGCCCGTCCCGCATCACCACCACCCGGTCGGCGAGCGCGAACGCCTCGCCTTGGTCGTGCGTGACCGCCAGCACCGTGGTGCCCAGCCGCCCGAAAAGCTCGCGCAGTTCCACGACCAGCCGCTCGCGCAGGCTCCGGTCGAGCTGGCCCAGGGGCTCGTCGAGCATCAGCAGCCGCGGCCGCGGGGCGAGCGCGCGGGCGAGCGCCACACGCTGCTGCTCGCCGCCCGACAGCGCGGCCACGGAGCGCCACTGGGCACCCGGCAGGCCCACCAGGTCGAGCAGTTCGGCCACCCGCCGCTCCGTCTCGGCACGGCCCGTCCCGCGCATGCGCAGCCCGAAGGCGACGTTGCCGCCCACGTCCCGCTGCGGGAAGAGCTGGTGGTCCTGGAACATCAGACCCACCTCGCGCCGGTGCGTGGGCACGCCCGTCTGGTCGCCGCCGGACAGCAGCACCCGCCCGGCGTCGACCGGCTGCAGCCCGGCGACCACCCGCAGGAGCGTCGACTTGCCGCTGCCGCTGGGGCCCAGCACGCACACCGTCTCGTGCTCGGCGACCTCCAGGTCCACCGCGTCCAGCGCGGCGCGCGCGCCGAAGCGGACGGTCACACCGTCCAGTCGCAGCAGGGACATCTAGAACTCTCCCGATCGGTCGGTGCGGACGCGCTCCAGAACCAGCAGCGCCGCCGCGCACACCAGCATCAGGATCGTGCTGAGGGCCATCGCCTGGCCGTAGTTGAGCTCGCCGGGCCTGCCGAGCAGCCGCGCCACCGCCACGGGCAGCGTCGGGCTGTCGGGCCGCGCGATGAAGACGGTCGCGCCGAACTCGCCCAGCGAGACGGCGAACGCGAAGCCCGCGGCGATCCCGAGGGCCCGTCCGACCAAGGGCAGGTCCACCTCGCGCCAGGCCCGCAGCGGCGAGGCGCCCAGCACCGCGGCCGCCTCGCGCAGCCGGGTGTCCACCGCGCGCAGCACCGGCAGCATGGTCCGGACGACGAACGGCACGCCGACGAGCGCCTGCGCGAGCGGCACCAGGATCCACGACGTGCGCAGGTCCAGCGGCGGCTCGTCCAGGGTGATGAGAAAGCCGAAGCCCACGGTCACGGCGGAGGTGCCGAGCGGCAGCATCAGCAGCGCGTCGAAGCCGCGCGTCAGCCTGCCGCCCGTGGGGGTCCCCCCGCTCGAGCGCAGCCGAGAGTGGGGGATGGTGAGCGCGGCGGCGGCCAGGCCGCCCACGACCACGGCGATGCCGGTGGCGGCCAGCGCGTAGCCCAGTGAATTGCCGATGGCCTCCAGCGGGGCCACCACGAACGTCCCGCCGTTGTCGCCCGCGGAGGCCAGGGCGCGGTAGAAGGCCAGGCCGTAGCCGTCCGGGCCGTCGAAGGAGCGCAGGACGAGGACGCCGAGCGGCAGCAGCACCAGCAGCGCGACGACGGCCAGCACGGAGCCCAGCAGCGTCCACTGCGCGGCGCCGCGCGGCCTGCGGGCGGTCCGCGCGGCGTCGACCAGGCGCAGGGCGGACTCCCTGCGGCGTACGGTCCGGCCGTGCACCACGAGCAGCACGGCCACCGCGACGAACTGCACCAGGGTCAGCACGGCCGCGGTCGGCAGGTCCAGCAGCTGCGCGGTCTGCTGGTAGATCTCCACCTCCAGGGTGGAGTAGCGCGGGCCGCCGAGGATCTGGACGACGCCGAAGGAGGTGAACGTGAACAGGAAGACCATGAGCGCCGCGGCGGCGACGGCGGGCGCCAGGGCGGGCAGGGTCACCCGCCGCCAGGCGGCGAAGCGGCTCGCCCCCAGCACCCGGGCCGCCTCCTCCTGCCGCGGGTCGAGCTGTGCCCAGAGGCCGCCGACGGTGCGGACGACCACGGCGTAGTTGAAGAACACGTGGGCGAGGAGGATGGCCCATACCGTGGTGTCCAGCCGTACGCCCCACAGCTCGTCCAGCAGCCCCCCGCGCCCGACCAGCGCCAGGAAGGCCGCGCCGACGACGACGGTCGGCAGGACGAACGGGACGGTGACCACGGCCCGCAGCAGCCGTTTGCCGGGGAAGTCGAAGCGCGCGAAGACGTACGCGCCGGGCAGCGCGAGGGCGAGCGTCAGTGCCGTGGAGGCGAGCGCCTGCCAGGTGGTGAACCACAGGACGTGGAGGGTCGCCGGGTCACCGAGGACGTCGCCGACGCGGCCGAACCGCCACCGGCCGCCGTCCTCCAGCCCCCGGGAGACGATCGCGGCCACGGGGTAGGCGAAGAAGAGGCCGAAGAAGGCCAGCGGGACGGCCATCAGGCCGAGCCGGACCGCCGTCGGCCGCATCGTCCGCCGGGACTTCCGGGAGCCGCCCAGGGGCGCCCTGGGCGGCTTCTCGGAGACGGCTACTTCAGGACGATCGAGGACCATTCCTTGACCCACTGCTCACGGTTCGCGGCGATCTTCTCGGGGGCGAGGACCTCGGGGTGCTCGGCCTTCGCGCCGTACTTGGTGAACACCTCGGGCAGCGTGGCGTCCCGCACGACGGGGTTGACGAACATGCTGAGCGGCATGTCGTCCTGGAACTTCTTGCTCAGCAGGAAGTCGATCAGGGCCTTGCCGCCCTCGGTGTTCTTCGCACCGGAGAGCAGCCCGGCGAACTCGATCTGCCGGAAGCAGGTGCCGGTCGCGACGCCGGTCGGGCCCTCCTTCGGCTGCGGCTTCGCGTCGAGGACCTCGGCGGGCGGGCTGGAGGCGTAGGAGACGACCAGCGGCTTGTCGCCCTTGGCCTTGCGGCCCGCGGCGGAGCCGGAGAAGCGCTGGTTGTAGGCCTGCTCCCAGCCGTCGACCACCTCGACGCCGTTGGCCTTGAGCTTCTTCCAGTAGTCCTGCCAGCCGCTGTCGCCGTACTTGGCGACGGTGCCGAGCTGGAAGGCGAGGCCGGGCGAGGAGGTGGCGGAGTTCTCGGTGACGAGGAGGTTCTTGTACTCCGGCTTGACCAGGTCGTCGAAGGACTGCGGCGGGGCCAGCTTGTGGTCGGCGAAGTACGCGCGGTCGTAGTTGACGCAGATGTCACCGGTGTCGATCGGAGTGACCCGGTGCTTGTCCGCGTCGAGCTGGAGCTCCTTGGACACCCGGTCCAGGCCCTTGGCCTCGTACGGGGCGAAGAGGCCCTTGTCCAGGGCGCGCGACAGCAGGGTGTTGTCGACGCCGAAGAAGACGTCGCCCTGCGGGTGCTTCACGGAGAGGATCGCCTGGTTGACCGCCGCTCCGGCGTCCCCGCTCTTGAGGACCTTGACGGTGTAGCCGCTCTGCTGCTCGAACTCCTTGAGCACGCTGTCCGAGACCTGGAACGAGTCGTGCGAGACGAGGGTGACGGTCTTGCCGCCGCCCGCCTCGTCGGAGCCGCCCGAGCCGCAGGCGGCGAGCGCGGGCAGCCCCAGCGCGGCGGCCGCGGCCGCGCCGAGGGCACGCCGGAGGGTGGTGTTCATGACGGTGTTGACTCCCTACGCCGGTATGACCCGGATCAGGTCCGAGGGTCTGCGGCCGATGCCGCACTCTCAGCGCTCGCGCGCTCCCCTGTCGGAATGTTCATTTGTGCGAATGCACCGTATCAGTGCACGTCGGGCACGCCGTCGGCGCGCTGCCGTGCGCTGTCGGGCACATGCCGGGCGCTCAGCGCTCGGCGGCCGCCAACTGCCCGCAGGCCCCGTCGATCTCCTGACCGCGGGTGTCCCGGACGGTGACGGGCACCCCGTGCGAGGCGATGGCCTCGACGAACGCGCGCTCGTCCTCCGGGCGGGAGGCCGTCCACTTCGACCCCGGGGTGGGGTTGAGCGGGATCAGGTTGACGTGGACACGCTTGCCCTTGAGGAGCCTGCCGAGCAGGTCGCCCCGCCACGCCTGGTCGTTGATGTCGCGGATCAGGGCGTACTCGATGGAGATGCGGCGGCCGGACTTCTCGGCGTACTCCCAGGCGGCGTCGAGGACCTCGCGGACCTTCCAGCGGGTGTTGACCGGCACCAGGGTGTCGCGCAGCTCGTCGTCGGGCGCGTGCAGCGAGACCGCGAGGCGGCACTTGAAGCCCTCGTCGGCGAAGCGGTGCATCGCCGGGACCAGGCCGACGGTGGAGACGGTGATGCCGCGCTGGGAGAGGCCCAGGCCGTCGGGCTCGGGGTCGGTGAGCCGCCGGATGGCGCCCACGACGCGCTTGTAGTTGGCGAGGGGCTCGCCCATGCCCATGAAGACGATGTTGGACAGGCGGGCGGGGCCGCCGGGCACCTCGCCGTCGCGCAGCGCGCGCATGCCGTCCACGATCTGGTGCACGATCTCGGCGGTCGACAGATTGCGGTCCAGGCCGGCCTGGCCTGTGGCGCAGAACGGGCAGTTCATGCCGCAGCCCGCCTGCGAGCTGATGCACATGGTGACCCGGTCGGGGTAGCGCATCAGGACGGACTCGACGAGCTTGCCGTCGTGCAGGCGCCACAGGGTCTTGCGCGTGGTGTCGTCGTCGCACGAGATGTGCCGGACGACGCTCATGAGCTCCGGCAGCAGCTCGGCCGCGAGCTTCTCACGGGCCGCGGCCGGGATGTCGGTCCATGCCGCGGGGTCGTGCGCGTAGCGGGCGAAGTAGTGCTGCGAGAGCTGCTTCGCCCGGAACGGCTTCTCGCCGATCGCGGCGACCGCCTCACGGCGCTCGGCGGGCGAGAGATCGGCAAGGTGCCGCGGCGGCAGCTTGGCCCCGCGCGGCGCGACAAAAGTGAGTTCTCCAGGTGCAGGCATGGTCCTACCAGTGTCGCAGACATCCGAAGAGGGGCCCGCCGCCCTGTGGACGACGAGCCCCTCGTGGGAAAAAGCGCAGGCCGGAGCCGGTGCGACGACTCCGTGGCGTCAGCTGCCGACGAAGACGACCATCAGCAGCCAGACCACCGGCGCGGTCGGCAGCAGCGAGTCCAGCCGGTCCATGATCCCGCCGTGGCCGGGCAGCAGGGCACCCATGTCCTTGATGCCGAGATCACGCTTGATCATGGACTCGCCGAGATCGCCCAGCGTGGCGCTGACCGCGACCGCGAGGCCGAGCAGCAGGCCCTGCCACCACGTGCCGCCGTCGATGGCCAGCTGCATGCAGATCGCGCCCGCCACCATGGCGAAGAGCACCGCGCCGACCAGCCCCTCGCGCGTCTTGCCGGGGCTGATGCGCGGGGCCAGCTTGCGCTTGCCGAACTTCCAGCCCACCGCGTACGCGCCGGTGTCGCTGACGACGGTCAGGATGAGGAAGGTCAGCACCCGCCACGCGCCGTCGTCCGCGGCCAGCATCAGGGCCACGAAGGTCGCCAGGAACGGCACGTAGAACGCCGCGAAGATGCCCGCCGTGACGTCCTTGAGGTAGTCGTCCGGCGGCTCCGTCATCCGCCACACCAGGACGGCGAGCGCGGTGAAGGCCACGGCCACCCACGCGCCCTCGGCACCGCGCGCGTAGCCCGCGATGACCATGGCGGCACCGCCCACCGCGAGCGGCACCAAGGGGGCCTTGATCTCCTTGCGCTCGGAGAGGCGGGAGGTCAGCTCCCACAGCCCGACGACCACGGCGACGACGATCACGCCGAGGAAGACCGGCTTGTAGACGAACAGCGAGGCGAGGATGACCGCGCCCAGCCCCAGGCCCACCCCTATCGCGGCCCGGAGGTCGCGGCCGGCGCTCTTCTTCCCGGCCTTGGGCGCCTGGGAGGGCGCGGGCTCCGGTGCAGACTCCTGGGGCCGGATGTCGGGCTCCTGTTCATCGCGGAACAGGGGGCCGCGCAGGTGTGCGGCCCCCCGGTCACGGTCGTCCTGGTCACCGCCTGATGAGGAGGGCACGATGGGCATGGGGCGAGTCTGCGCCGCGGCGCCCGCCTCATGCACAGGACCCGCCGAGCCCGGACGCAGGTCCCCTCCGAGCGAGGGGGCGGGTCCCCGGTCGGCGGACCCCCAGTACCCGGTGCCCGACGAGGCCCCCCAGGATGTCTCGTTCATCAGACCTCGAGGAGCTCGGCTTCCTTGTGCTTGAGCAGCTCGTCCACCTGCGCCACGTACTTGGCGGTGGCGTCGTCGAGCTCCTTCTCCGCACGGCGCACGTCGTCCTCGCCGGACTCCTTGTCCTTGACGAGCTTGTCCAGGGCGTCCTTGGCCTTGCGGCGGATGGAGCGGATCGAGACCTTCGCGTCCTCGCCCTTGCCCTTGGCGACCTTGATGAACTCCCGGCGGCGCTCCTCGGTGAGCTCGGGGAAGTTGACCCGGATGATGTTGCCGTCGTTGCTGGGGTTGACGCCCAGGTCGGAGTCGCGGATGGCCTGCTCGATGTTGCGCAGCGCGCTCTTGTCGAACGGGGTCACCACGGCCATGCGCGGCTCCGGCACCGAGAAGGACGCCAGCTGGTTGATGGGCGTCAGCGCGCCGTAGTAGTCGGCCACGATCTTGTTGAACATCGCGGGGTGCGCACGCCCGGTGCGGATCGCCGCGAAGTCCTCCTTGGCGACCACAACGGCCTTCTCCATCTTCTCCTCGGCCTCGAGGAGGATCTCTTCGATCACCACTTGCTCCTGGTATCAGTAAGCAGAGCCTCGCCCCTGCGCGCGTCTTCTCCTGCACGGTGTCTGACCGGCAGGCGGTTGTCCATCCCCGTGCCGAGGTCTTCCCCCGGCACGGAGTTGCCGCCCCGTTCCGGTGTGACCGGCGAGGACGGCGGTGTTCGGGCCGTCAGACCCGAGTGCTCTGGTCGCTCACCAGCGTGCCGATCTTCTCACCCTTGACCGCGCGGGCGATGTTGCCCTCGGCGAGCAGCTCGAAGACCAGGATCGGCAGCTTGTTGTCCATGCACAGGGAGATGGCGGTGGCGTCGGCGACCTTGAGGCCGCGGGAGAGCACCTCGCCGTACTCGAGGGCATCGAACTTCACGGCGTCGGGGTTCTTCTTCGGGTCGGAGTCGTAGACCCCGTCGACGCCGTTCTTGCCCATGAGGATCGCCTCGGCCTGGATCTCCAGGGCGCGCTGGGCGGCAGTGGTGTCGGTGGAGAAGTAGGGCATGCCCATACCGGCACCGAAGATCACGACGCGGCCCTTCTCCAGGTGGCGCACCGCGCGCAGCGGGATGAACGGCTCGGCGACCTGGCCCATGGTGATGCCGGTCTGCAC
The DNA here is from genome assembly GCF_020740835.1 of Streptomyces sp. UNOC14_S4. GTDB lineage: Bacteria > Actinomycetota > Actinomycetes > Streptomycetales > Streptomycetaceae > Streptomyces. Next base: position 22,374 of record NZ_JAINFC010000017.1, on the reverse strand, counting down.
GCGCGTCTCGATGCCTTCCTTGACCAGGAAGTCCTGGAGGGCGAGGCAGTTCATGACGGTGCCCAGCATGCCCATGTAGTCCGAGCGGGCACGGTCCATGCCGCGCTGCTGCAGCTCGGCACCGCGGAAGAAGTTGCCGCCGCCGATGACCACGGCGATCTCGTAGCCGTCACGGACGACGGCCGCGATCTCGCGGGCGATGGCGTGCACGACATCGGGGTCGACACCGAGGCCCCCGCCGCCGGCGAATGCCTCGCCGGACAGTTTCAGCATGAACCGACCCCGGCGTTTGCCGTGGTCAGCACTCTTGTCGTCGGCGGCCTGCGTGGCGCCCGCACCCTGATTCATTGGAGTTCTCCTCGTGCACATACGAAGAAGGCCACTGCCGGAGGGGTTCTCATCGGATCCCTGTACGGCAATGGCCTCCTCGTCACATCAGCGGCCGACCGGTGGAGGATCGGCTGCGTACGACCCTAGCGGGTCGCAGGTCGTTCGCTGCCCTGCTGACGGCTCAGGCGCCGACGCGGATGCGCGCGAAGCGCTTCAGCGTGACACCGGCCTCGTCCAGGATCTTCTGGACGGTCTTCTTGTTGTCCTTGGCGAACGCCTGCTCGAGAACAGCGTTCTCCTTGACGAAGCCGGTGACGCGACCCTCGATGATCTTCGGCAGGGCGGCCTCGGGCTTGCCCTCCTCGCGGGCGGTCGCCTCGGCGACGCGGCGCTCGTTGTCCAGGACCTCGGCCGGGATCTCCTCGCGGGAGAGGAACTTCGGCGCGAACGCGGCGATGTGCTGCGCGATGTCCTTGGCGACCTCGGCGTTCGGCTTGTCCAGCTCGACCAGGACACCGACCTGCGGGGGCAGGTCCGCGGCGGTGCGGTGCATGTAGACACCGACGTAGCCATCGGCGAAGCGGGCGAAGCGGTCCACGGCGATCTTCTCACCGAGGGTGGCGTTGGCCTCGTCGATGAACGCCTGGACGGTCTTGCCGGCCTCGATCTCGGAGGCGAGCAGGGCCTCGAGGTCGGCCGGGGCGGCCTTGGCGACGTGGGCGGCCAGCGCGTCGGCGACGGCGATGAACTTCTCGCCCTTGGCGACGAAGTCCGTCTCGCACTTCAGCTCGACGATGACGCCGGAGGTGTTGTCCTCGGCGACGAGGGAGGCGACGGCACCGTTCTCGGTGGTGCGGCTCTCGCGCTTGGCGACGCCCTTCAGGCCCTTGACGCGGACGAACTCGACGGCCTTCTCGAGGTTGCCCTCGGCCTCGTCGAGCGCCTTCTTGCAGTCCATCATGCCGGCGCCGGTGAGCTCGCGGAGCTTCTTGACGTCAGCGGCGGTGTAGTTCGCCATGGTGTTTCTCTCTCGGAAGTCGTAGTGACTACGGGTGCACGACGGGGGCGGCGCCACGCGCGCGCCGTCCCCCGCCGTATCTACCGCGACGTGAGTCGTCAGGCCTGCTCGGCGTCCGCGGGCTTCTCGGCCTCGGCGGCCTCGGCAGCCGGAGCCTCGGCGGCCGGAGCCTCGTCGGCCTTCTTCTCGCCCTCGAGGAGGTCACGCTCCCACTCGGCGAGCGGCTCGCCGGCCTTCTCGCCCGGCTTCTGGTCACCGGTGGCGGCACCGGAGCGGGCGATGAGGCCCTCGGCGACGGCGTCGGCGATCACGCGGGTGAGCAGGGTGACGGAGCGGATGGCGTCGTCGTTGCCCGGGATCTTGTAGTCGACCTCGTCCGGGTCGCAGTTGGTGTCGAGGATCGCGACGACCGGGATGCGGAGCTTGCGGGCCTCGCCGACCGCGATGTGCTCCTTCTTGGTGTCGACGATCCAGACGGCGCTCGGCACCTTCTGCATCTCGCGGATGCCGCCGAGGGTCTTCTCGAGCTTGGCCTTCTCACGGGAGAGGACGAGCAGCTCCTTCTTGGTGAGGCCGGAGGCGGCCACGTCCTCGAAGTCGATGAGCTCGAGCTCCTTCAGGCGCTGCAGGCGCTTGTAGACGGTCGAGAAGTTGGTGAGCATGCCGCCCAGCCAGCGCTGGTTGACGTAGGGCATGCCGACGCGGGTCGCCTGCTCGGCGATGGCCTCCTGGGCCTGCTTCTTCGTACCGACGAACATGATGGAACCGCCGTGCGCGACGGTCTCCTTCACGAACTCGTAGGCGCGGTCGATGTACGACAGCGACTGCAGGAGGTCGATGATGTAGATGCCGTTGCGCTCCGTGAAGATGAAACGCTTCATCTTCGGGTTCCAACGACGGGTCTGGTGACCGAAGTGGACGCCGCTCTCCAGCAGCTCCCGCATCGTGACGACGGCCATGGCCGCGCTCCTTGAAGTACTCGGTTCCACGGCGACCGGGCGGCCGCCGCTCCTGACGCCCCGACGTGTCCGCCGTGGAAAGTGCCCTTACGAGGAACCGTTCCGCAGACCGAGTGACACGGCCACCGGGCTGCCCGAGAGGGACTGACGCGCCGGTAGCGGGGCGTGCGAAGTCGATCCGGTGACCCGGATCGCCATGAGAAGTGTACGGGACCGCGGAAGGAGCGGGTGACGGGCTTGTCCACAACCCGCGAGTAGTCCACAGATCCTGGCCAAGATCCCCACGAATCGGCGGAGTGCGCCACGGTGTCGCCATGCGGCCTTTCCTCTGGCTTTTCCTGCGGCTTTTCCCGTGGCCCCGCCGATTTTCCCCGCTCGCACGGGGGGCGAGAAGGCGCCACGCGGGGTGGCTCGGCGTGTGGCGGCTCGGTGCGCGGCGGCCCCGCGTGCGACGGCACGGTGCGCGGTGGCTCGACCCGGTACGACAGGGCGCGCGGCCTCGCCCACGACGCCCGGCCGCCAGGGCTGCCAGGGCTGCCGTGACGCTGGGCGCGTCACTGACCGTGGCCGCCCTCTCCGCGTACGCCTCGGGGGTGCCGGTGCCGGTGCCGGAGTGCTTGCGCCTGGCCGGCCGAGCCCGGGCCTTCGAGACCGTCAAGGCCGTTCGGGCCGATGTCGCGGGACCTCCTCCGGGCAGGAGCGGCGGAGGAGTGAGCGGCGACCGGGCATGGCCGGTGGCGGGAGCACGTGGGGGCCGCCCTCTGGTGGTGCGGGCGTGGGAGCCGCCCCCAGCGCCCTGGGCGGCGGGCCATCGCGGAGTGGACCTCGACGCGCGTGCGGGCGCGCAGGTGCGGGCGGCCGCGCCCGGGACGGTGTCCTTCGCGGGCATGGTCGCGGGGCGGGGCGTCGTCGCCGTCGCCCTGGCCGGGACGGGTGATCCACCGCTGCGGATCACCTACGAACCGGTGCGGCCGACCGTGCGCGCGGGCGACCAGGTGACCGCGGGCCGGCCGGTCGGGGTTCTGGAGCCCGGCCCATGGCATTGCCCCGCGGGGTGTCTGCACTGGGGCCTGCTGCGCGGGGAGACCTATCTCGACCCGCTGTCGTTGCTGCCGCCGTGGATGCTGCGGCGCCCGCCGTCCCGGCTGCTGCCGCTGACCGGCCCGCTGGGGCAGCCGCCAGGAGCCGCGTCAGCCGCGTACGCCGCGCAGGGCCATGGCCACGGCGGCCTCGGTGATGTGCTGCGGCTCCTCGGCGGCGCCCAGCTCGATCCGGCGGACGGCGGCGTCCACGACGCCCTGGAGCAGCATGGCGGCCAGGCGGGGCTGCTCGTGCCCGAGGGCCTCCAGGGCCTCGACCACCATGGCGACCAGCCCGCCGTGCGCGGCGCGGATCTTCTCGCGGGCACCGGAGTCCAGCTCACCGGCGGAGATCGCGACCACGGCGCGGTGGCGGCGGTCGCCGACGAGGGCGAGCTGCTGCCGTACATACGCCTCGATCTTCGCTTCCGGCGTGTCGACGCGCTCCATGGCGGCCTCGACCTCGGCGGCCCACACGGGGAAGTCGACGGCGCACAGCTCCTCGACCACGGCGGCGCGGGAGCGGAAGTACTCGTAGACCGAGGACCGTGCGAGCCCGGTGCGCTCGGCCAGCGCGGGGAAGGTGAGGGCCTCCGTCCCGCCTTCGGACAGCAGGGAGCGGGCGGCGTCCAGCAGGGCGTCGCGCTGCATCGTCCGGTGCTCGGCCACTGAGGCCGCTCGAATCCTGGGCACGCTCCCACTCTACGGATATCCGATGGCGGGGACGACGGCGACGGCACCCTTTGCCGCGGAGCGGTGACCGCGACGGGAAACGGTGACCCCGTGCGGCCGGTGCGGCTCGGCCGTCGCGCTCGTGCCGCCGCGCCCACCGGGGCGCCTCTTGCGCTCCGCGCGCGGCTGCGGCTCCGTTGCGGCTGGTCGCGCCCACGCGGCGGAGCCGCATAGTGAAACAGCCCCGCGCTCCTTACGGGGCGCGGCTTACAGGGCACGGCTTACGGGGCGCAGCCCGTCAGCGGCCTATGTCCGCGAGTTTCGCCCTGAGCTGGAGGACGGATTTCGTGTGGATCTGGCTGACCCTGCTCTCGGTGACGCCGAGCACGTGGCCGATCTCGGCGAGCGTGAGGCCCTCGTAGTAATAGAGGGTGACCACTGTCTTCTCCCGCTCGGGGAGGGTGTTGATGGCGCGGGCGAGGAGCCTGCGCAGCTCGCGGTCCTCCGCCACCTCGACGGGGTCGTCCGCGGCGGTGTCCTCCAGGGTGTCCATCAGGCTGAGCCGCTCGCCGCCCTCGGCCCCGACGTGCAACAGGTCCTCCAGGGCGACGACGTTGGCCAGGGACAACTGGCTGAAGACGCTGTGCAGTTCCTCGACGGCGATGCCCATCTCCGCCGCCACCTCCGCCTCGGTGGGCGTGCGGCGCAGCGCCGCCTCCAGGGTGGCGTACGCGCGCTCGACGGCCCGTGCCTTCTGACGGACGGAGCGCGGGATCCAGTCGAGGGCCCGCAGCTCGTCGATCATGGCTCCGCGGATACGGGTGATGGCGTAGGTCTCGAACTTGATCTCCCGAGAGGGGTCGAACTTCTCGATGGCGTCGATGAGCCCGAAGATCCCGGAAGAGACGAAGTCGGCCTGCTCGACATTGGGCGGCAGCCCGACGCTGACACGGCCCGCGACGTATTTCACCAGCGGCGAGTAGTGGAGGATCAATTGCTCCCGCAGCCGGTCGTCGCCCGTGGTCTTGTAGGACCGCCACAGCTCGTCGAGCGTCGAGGGTGCGGGAGGGCGCGCGGGCCCGCGCGCCGCGGGCGGCGCTGCCGCGCGATCGGACCCGGAGGTGTGCTGGGGCATTCGTCGTCTTGAGCCGTTCTGCTGTGACGTGAATGGAGTGGTACGAATGGCTGGATTCCCGTGAGCGTAGCGTGACTGACGCGCTGCGGTGCGCGAGGAAGTCTCCTTCCGTCAATATGCAGATACGTTCCACTGACCGCGCCGGCCGCGCCCCGACGGGCAGTCGGCCAGGCGGTCATGGCCGGGGTCATGGCCTCCCTGATGGCCGCACAGGGGTCGCCGTATCGGCTCCCGCGGTCACCCCCTTAACCCTTTCACCCGATCGCCCCAGGTCAAGAACCGCCTCGCCGCACGGACCGGCGCCGTCCGGGGGGCTTGCCCATGTCCGATGTTGACGTCCGGTCGGCCAACTTCCAGTGATCATCGCGGCGTTCGACGAAGCCGAGGGCCCGGAGTTCATGGAGCGCTCGGAGTGCTCTGTCCCTGGCCAGGCCCGCGTTCCGGGCGACCGTGCCGAGGTCCCCGCCGGCTCCGCCGGGCACGGCTTCGAGCGCCGAGGCCAGTGCGGGGGCGAGGAGGTCCCTGGCCACGACCGGCCCGCGCCGCTCCGGGGCGAGCTCGCCGATGTCGCCGACCAGCTCGCCGATCTCGGCGGCGTCGGTCACCAGGCAGGCCCCCTCGCGCAGGAGCTCATGGACGCCCGCGGAGAGCCCTGAGGTCACCGGGCCCGGGATGCCCATCGTGTACCGCCCGAGCTCCCGGGCCCGCCGCGCGGTGACGAGGGCCCCGCTGCGGTACTCCGCCTCGACCACCACCGTGCCGCGGGTGAGCGCCGCGATGACCCTGTTGCGCAGGACGAACCGGCTGCGCGTGGGGTGTCCACCGGGCGGCAACTCTGCCAGCACCAGCCCCTGTTCCGCGATGCGGTCGATCAACTCGGCATGGCCGCGCGGATAGGGGACGTCCACCCCGCACGCCAGGACGGCCATGGTCGCCCCGCACACGGCGAGCGCTCCCCTGTGCGCCGCCCCGTCCACCCCGTAGGCGGCTCCGGAGGTCACCGTCCAGCCGAGCTCGGCGAGCCGGGCGCCGAGGGTGGCCGACACATAGGAGCCGTAGTCGGTGCAGGCCCTGGCGCCGACGACAGCGACGGACCGCAGGGCCCACAGCCGGAGGTTCGCCTCGCCGCGCACCCACAGGCCGATGGGGCGGGCGTCGCCGAGGTCGTCCAGTTGCCCTGGCCACTCGCGGTCCCCGGGGCACAGGAAACGGCCGCCGAACCGGGCGACGGTGTCGAGGTCGCGGCGGGGGTCCAGGTCCGCCGCCCGGGCCCGGCACCCCGCCAGCCGCTCGGCGCCCGCGCCGGAGGGCGGTGGCCCCGCGCCGGTCAGCCCCCGCGCCAGCCGCTCGGCGCCGAGTTCCCGGAGCCAGCGGCCCACCTGCTCGTCCCCCGGCTCGGTGGGCCGCGTCAGGGCGGCTCGCGCGAGCCGCTCCCCAGCCGTGGGCTCGTCGTCCCCCGGCAGCACGGATGCCCCGGGTCCCGGCTCCGGGCCGCCGGGCCGCCCGCCGCGCGCGCCCGGTCCGTCGCCGCCCCCGGCCCGGTCCGTCCGATCGCCCCGCCGCTCCGCACGGGGACGGCCGCTCACCGTGCCGCCCCCATCACTGCCGGAACGGCCCGGATCACCCCGGTGCGCAGGTACAGGGCCTGCCCGACGTCGTCGGCGTCCGGGCGGTCGTGACCGGCGAGGTCGGCGACGGTCCAGGCGACGCGCAGGACGCGGTCGAGCCCCCGGGCCGTCAGCAGGCCGCACTCCATGTCGCGTTCGGCCTCCTTGAGCGCTCCCGGCAGGGGGTGCCAACGGGTCCGCAGCTCATGGCCGGGCACCTCGCCGTTGGTGTTCCACGGGACGGCCTCGTAACGGGCGGCGGCCCGCTCCCGGGCCTCGAGCACCCGGGCGGCGATCTGCGCGGTGCACTCCGCCGGGCCCTCCTGCCCGGTGAGTTCGGCACGCGTCACCGCCTCCACCCTGACCCGCAGGTCGACCCGGTCCAGCAGGGGGCTCGAGAGCCGGGCCTGATAGCGGCGGATCGCGCTCGGCGAGCAGTCGCACCCCTCTCCCAGCTGTCCGTGCCGACCGCACGGACAGGGGTTCGCCGCGAGCATCAGAAGGAACCGCGCAGGCATCCGCATCACCCCCGCGGAACGGGCCACCACGACGTGCCCCGACTCCAGTGGCTGTCTCAGCGCATCGAGCACCTGCCCGCTGAATTCGGGTGCTTCATCCAGAAATAGTAGGCCTCTATGGGCCAATGACACCGCGCCAGGTCTCGGCAGGCCGGTGCCGCCGCCCACCAACGAGGCCATCGTCGCGGAGTGGTGCGGGGCGCAGTACGGGGGCGCGTCCACCAGGGGCTTGCCGGGTGGCAGGACTCCGGCGACGGAGTGCACCGCGGTGACCTCCAGAGCCTCCTGGGGCGTCAGTGGCGGGAGCAGTCCGGGCAGCCGCTCCGCCAGCATGGTTTTGCCTGCTCCCGGCGGTCCTTTGAGGTAGAGATGATGGCCCCCGGCGGCCGCGATTTCCAGGGCTCTGCGGGCCAGGTGCTGGCCCGCGACCTCCGCCATGTCGGGGACGTGGCCTCCGCCACCGGCACCGCAGAACACCCCCGCCCCGATCCCGGTGCCCGCCAGCGACAGCCCCGCGAGCATCGGATCCGGCCGTCCCTCCTCCGGCGGATCCTCCTCGGGCACGGGCGCGTCCGTGAGCACCGCGACGAGCTGACGCAGGCTGCGCACGCCGAGCACCGAGACGTCCGGCACCAGCGACGCCTCCGCCGCTGTCTGCTCCGCGACGACCACCTGCCGATAACCCGCGTCGGCGGCGGCCAGCACCGCGGGCAGCACGCCACGGACCGGCCGGACCCTGCCGTCGAGTCCGAGCTCACCGATCATCACCAGGTCGGCGATCTCCCGGGGATCGATCAGCTCGGCGGCCGCCAGCACCGCGCAGGCCACCGCGAGGTCGAAGCCGCTGCCCGCCTTGGGGATCGAGGCGGGGCTGAGCCCCACCGTGAGCTTCTTCTGCGGCCACGCCGCCCCGGAATTGACGACGGCCGCACGCACGCGGTCCCTGCTCTCCGCGAGGCTCTTGTCCGGCAGGCCCACCAGGGTGAACGCCGCGATGCCCGGCTCCAGGCCCGCCTGGACCTCGACCACCACGCCCTCGACGCCCACCAGGGCCACCGAACACGTACGGGCGAACCCCATCACGCCACCCCCTTGGCGTGCTCGACGCTGGGCGCGCCCCGGCCGGGCACGATCACCCCGACGAGGTCGATCCGCACACCGCCCGGCGGCGGCCCGCCGTGCCGCTCCAGCCAGCGGCCGGCGAGCAGGCGCAGCCGCTCGGCCTTGCCGGCGCGGACGGCCGCCATCGGATGCTCGTACGGCCCCGCTTCGTACGGCCCCGCGCGACGGGTCTTCACCTCGCAGACGACCAGGACGTCGCCCTCGGCCGCCACGATGTCGATCTCGCCGTCCCGGCACCGCCAGTTGCGGTCCAGGACGCGCATCCCGGCCTCGGCGAGCCTGCGGACGGCCAGTTCCTCGCCGTAGCGCCCGAGTGCCCGACGCTCGGCCGCGGCTACGGCCGGGGCCGCCTCCTCGCCGGAGCCGGAACCGGGGCCGGGCTCTCCCGGCCGCGCCTCCGGCCTCTCCCCCATGGACTCCACGGATGCCATGGACACCACCTCCGGCACCGACTGTGCCGCGGCCGCGCCCCGCTATTGGATCTTGGTGGACAACCCGTCGGTTGTGGAAAACCCAGCCACCCGGACGGTGGAAGTCAGTGCAGTCAGCCCCCCGGAAGATCGAGGTCGCTCTTGTTGAGCTCCTCGATGTTCACGTCCTTGAAGGTGAGCACGCGCACCTGTTTGACGAACCGGGCCGGCCGGTACATGTCCCACACCCAGGCGTCGGCCATCGAGACCTCGAAGAAGACCTCGCCCTGAACGGAGTGCACCTGCATCTCGTAGTCGTTCGTCAGGTAGAAACGCCGCTCGGTCTCGATCACGTATTTGAACAGACCGACGACATCGCGGTACTCCCGGTAGAGCTTGAGCTCCATCTCGGTCTCGTACTTCTCGAGGTCCTCGGCGCTCATGGCATGTTCCCCTTCAGCCGTGCGTCCCCCCATTGTGCGTCAGGCCCGCTCCGTCTCCAGGAGCACCGGCGTACTCGGGGGTCCCTCGTCGAGCAGCGTACGCAGCAGCTCGGCGAGCCTGGTCGGATACACCGTCTCACGGGTCGCGAGGAGTTCCCCGCAGGTCCACCAGCGCAGCCCCGTGACGCTGCGCCGCTCGAGATCCGTCTCGCCACCGGTCCACATGGGTGCCTGCCGGGTGCGGGCCAGGTAGTAGCACTCGTCCTGGTCCCAGCGGCGCCCGTCGAACGGGAAGGAGCAGCTCCGCCGCCAGAGCACCGGGCCCAGCTCGATCTCCGTGATCCCGGTCTCCTCCGCGAGCTCCCGGCGCGCCGCCTGCTCCCAGGTCTCGTCGCCCTCCAGCCCGCCGCCCGGGGTGAACCACCAGGTCGTGGCGGGGTCGTCGGGCTCGTAACCGTGCATCAGCAGGACCCGGTCGCGTTCGTCGAGCAGGACGACTCGCGAGGCCCTGCGCGGCTCGTCGGCGGGCATCAGCCGCTCGTCGGAGAGCACCGGCCGCTCGTCGCCGGGCATCAGCCGCTCACCGTCCGGCACCCGCCGTCACCCCGCTCTCCTTCCGCCCGCCGGTGCCGCCCTTCGGTGCGAAGAGGCGTGCGACCGGCCCGTACGCCGCTCCGCCGAGGACGAGCACCGCGCCGACGGCCACCGAGGCCAGCACCCAGCCGATCGGGCCGGGGCGCGAGGTGCCGCCCGGCAGCGCGGTGAACGTCCCGGGTCTGTCCATCATCCTCCAGTCGCCCACCGGCCAGGCAATGGCGTCGACGCGCCCCTCGACGGCGCTCCGCGGCACGGCGCCGTGCGAGGCGTCGGTCAGATGCGAGCGGGAGTCGAGGGAGGTGGCGCGGTGGTCACCGATGAGGAAGAGCCGGCCCTCGGGCACGGTGGTCGAGAAGGCTCTCAGCGAGGCGGGCCCCTGGGCCGCGACGTACGGCTCCTCGACCGGCCTGCCGTTGATCGTCATGCGGCCGGACCGGTCGCAGCACTCGACGCGGTCGCCGCCGACCCCCAGCACACGCTTGAGCATGGGCACGTCGCCCCACACCTTGTCCTTGAAGACCACGACGTCCCCGCGCCGTACCTGCGCCCCGTCGATGCGCTCGGCGAGAACGCGGGCGCCCCGTGCGACGGCGGGTTCCATCGAGTCGGTGGGGACGGTGTACGGCCGGTACAGCACGGCGCCCCAGACGAATCCGCCGAAGAAGAGCACACAGCCGACGGCCACGGCCAGCCCGGACAGCACCCTGCCCGCGCGGCCGTGGCCGTCGTCCGTACGTCCCGCTGCGCTCATGCCGTCTCCCGCCCCGTAAAGATCGGATCCCGCATGCCCTGGGGCATGGGATCGCACCTTACCGGGCGGTACGGACTTCGGTCAGCCCTTCTGTCCGGCCGTCCGACCGGCCTGGTGCGCGGTCTCCGGCCCGGCCTTCCTGAGGAGCCTGCGGCGGCGCCACAGCACCAGCGGCACCGCGCCCGCGAGCCCCAGCGCCGGAGGCGTCGCGGCGGCCGTGGCGTTCAGGCCGGGCTGGTCGAAGGTGCCGGGCACCGGGAGGAAGGACCAGCGGTTGATCGGCCAGGCGACGCTGAAGGCACGGCCGACGACCTCCGAGGTCGGCACGGTGCCGTTGTAGAGGTCCGGGTGGTAGCGGGAGTCCAGGGAGTCCTGGCGGTGGTCGCCCATGACCCAGAGGTGGTCCTTGGGAACCTTGATCGGCCCGAAGGGACGGTCGTCACAGGGGGAATTGCCCTGGAAGATGTACGACTTCTCGTCGAGGGGCTTGCCGTTGACCTTCACCGGGCCGCCCTGGCCCTGGCACTCCACCGTGTCGCCACCGACGGCGATGACCCGCTTGATGAGGTCCTTCTCCTCGGCCGAGGGCATCAGGCCGATGAAGCTGAGGACCTTCTGCACGCCGCCGCCGAAGGGGCCGGGCGCGGGCTGCTGGGTGTCGGGGCCGAGCCAGCTCTGGGTGCCCTTGCCGGGGTCGTGGAAGACCACGACCTCGCCGCGCTCGGGCTTGGCGCCGAACCACGGCGTCAGCTTGTCCACCAGCACCCGGTCGCCCCGCTGGAGGGTGTTCTGCATGGAGTCCGAGGGGATCGAGAACGCCTGCACGAGGAAGGTCTTGATCAGCAGCGCGAGCAGCAGGGCGATGCCGACGAGGATCGGCAGCTCCTTCCAGAAGGATCGTTGCTTCTTGGGCTGCTTGCCGCGCGCCTCCCCGGCGCCGTCACCGGACGTCACGTCGTCGTTCTCCGTATTCGCCGGGGCGTCCGCCGGGCCCGATGCCGCCGGGGCCGACCGCTCCGCCCGGGACGAGGCGGCATCCTCAGGCGTGCCGTCCCCGGCCGGCCCGCCGGTCCCCCCGGGTCGTTTCTCGGGCTCGTGACCGGAACGCGCGCCGACCGCCAAGTCCCCCACATCTGCTCCTTTCTCCACGCTGCCGCCTGTCGTACATACGACGCAGGCCCACCACTCCCATAACGAGCGGGAGTTCCGCAGGGGTCGGGAGCTGGATCAATCCGTCCTGATCCATAGGGGACACACTATGCGGCGAAGCGTCCGCTCGCGTCCCTGTGCGCGGCGCGTCCCCGACCGAAGCGAAGGTGTCCGATTCGGACAGACTCCGCCAGTGGCCGAGCGGCCACGCGACCACGACCGCACGACCCACCGCCAGGCTTTCCGGGACCGTCCCCTGGCCGGGTTCGTCCAAGTGATAGCGGGAATCGGCCGAATCCGAGCGGTGGTCGCCCATGACGAAGAGGCGGCCCTCGGGCACGTGCACCGAGAACTCGCGCTGCGACGGCGGATTGCCCGGGTGCAGATAGGGCTCGTCGAGCGGCGTTCCGTTGACTGTGACTTTGCCGTTCTTGTCGCAGCATTTGACCGTGTCGCCACCGACTGCGATCACGCGCTTGATCAGATCCTGCTCGTTCGCAGAGGGAAGCAGACCGATGAAGGTCAGGAACTGCTTGCCCTGCTTGACACCCACCGGGTCCTCACCGGCCTTGAACTCCTGGCCGGTGAGCCAGCCGCCGGGGTCCTTGAAGACCACCACGTCACCACGGGCCGGCCGGGAACCGAACCACGGCGTCAGCTTGTCGACCAGGACCCGGTCGCGGATCCGGATCGTCTGCTCCATCGAACCGGACGGGATCACAAACGCCTGCACCAGGAACGTCTTCAGCACCAGGGCGATCAGCAGCGCGACCGCTATGAGGACCGGCACCTCCTTGACCGCGGAGCGACGGCGCCGACGCTGGACGCGGCGGGCCGCCTTCCGCCGCGCGGCGCGGCCGCCCGTACCCGGCGCACCCGACGCACCCGACGCACCCGACGCACCCGACGCACCCGACGCACCCGACGCACCCGACGCACCCGACGGGACCGTGCTCGACGTCGTATCCGGCGCCGGGCCCGATGCCGCACTCGGCGTCGTACCCGGTGCCGTACCCGATGCCGTACCGGGCGCCGTACCGGGCGCCGGGCCCGATGGCACAGCACCGGACGGCGGCGTGTCCGCGGGCACCGGCACCCCGGCCGGTGAGCCGCGCGCGTGCGCCCCCACGCGGGGTGGCCGCGCCCGTCCCCGGTTACCCATGCCGTACTCGCCCCCGGTCACCCACGCCGTATCAGTCCCCGGTCACCCATGCGGACTCCCGGTCCGGCCCGCCGACCCCGGCTCGGGCACCCGCGCGAAGGCCGCCGTCCGGTCCAGCGAGCCGATGCGGCCGAAGGGCCAGCCGATCCAGTCGGCACGCCCTATGACCCGGCCGACCGGGACCGTACCGCCGCCCGGCTCCCCCAGGTGGTCGCGTGAATCGCGGGAGTCGCTCCGGTGGTCGCCCATGACCCACAGCTTCCCCTCCGGCACCACGATGTCGAAGGGCACCCGGGAGGCAGTATCACCCGGATAGAGATACGGCTCGTCGATCGGTTGACCGTTGACCTTCAGCCAGCCCCGGGCATCACAGCAGGTGACCCTGTCCCCACCGATACCCACGACCCGCTTGACGTAGTCGGTGGGCGCCGGGCTCATCAGCCCAACGGACGACGCGCCCTTGCGGATCAGGGTGGTGACCAGGTTCTCCGCGGGCGCGTCGTGGACGAAGGACCCACGGCCGTCGAAGACCACCACGTCACCGCGGCGCGGCTGCTCGCCGAAGCGGTACGCGAGCTTGTTGACCAGCACCCGGTCGCCCACCTGGAGGGTGTTCTCCATCGAGCCGCTCGGGATCAGGAAGGGCTGCACGACGAAGCTGCTGAGGAGCAGCAGGAAGACCATGCACGCGGCGAGCAGCAGCCACGCCTTGCGCAACGGACCGCCGTCCCCGACCCACTGCCGGGCCCTGGCCACCCGGCCGCCCCGGCGGCCCGCCGCCGGGGCGGGAGCCTCAGGGATCTCGGGGACCTCAGGGGCATCAGCAGCTCCCTCAGGGGCATCAGATGCCTCGGAGACCTCGGGAGCCTCGGGGACCCCGCCCTCCGGATCTCCGGAAAAACGCGAGGAGCGCGACCCCTGCTCCTTCCCCCCTGCGGGGGAGGGAGAGCGGTCGCGCTCCACAAGCTGCTCGTCGGTGTCCATCGGGCCGAAAGCCTATCCGGCCGGGCCCGGACGCCGTACGGAAGCTTACTTGTCGCGCTTCTCCTTGATCTTCGCGGCCTTGCCGCGCAGCTCACGGAGGTAGTACAGCTTGGCGCGACGGACGTCACCGCGGGTCACGAGCTCGACCTTCTCGAAGATCGGGCTGTGCACCGGGAAGGTGCGCTCGACGCCGACCGAGAAGGAGACCTTGCGGACCGTGAAGGTCTCGCTGACGCCCGCACCCTGGCGGCGGATGACAACGCCCTTGAACTGCTGGATACGGGAGCGGTTGCCCTCGATGACGCGAACGTGGACGTTCACGGTGTCACCCGGGCGGAAGGCCGGGACGTCGGTGCGCAGCGACGCGGCGTTGACGCTGTCGAGAAGGTTCATGACCGTCTGCTTTCTTCGCCGATGCCACAGGTCATCAGCGGGAAGTCGAAATGATGGAGTCGCACAGTGCACCGGCGGGCGTCTTCCCCCTGTGGCAGGGGCGCGCGCCGGGCGCAAGGCAACGGCTTATTCTTCCACGTCCGGGGCCACTCGCCCAAATCGGCCGTCGGGGCCCGGGGCCCAGCCCAGGATCGAGAGCATCTCGCGGTCCTTCTTGTCGAAGGCCGCCGGGTCCGTGCGCTCGACCAGGTCGGGCCGGTTGGCCACCGTGCGCCGGAAGGCCTCGTCGCGGCGCCAGCGGGCGATCTTGCCATGGTGACCGCTGAGCAGGACGTCGGGGATGCCGCGGCCGCGCCACTCCGGGGGCTTGGTGTAGACGGGCCCTTCGAGGAGGTCGGCCATGGCCCCGGGGGCGAAGGAGTCGTCGCGGTGCGACTCGGCGTTGCCCAGCACGCCCGGGAGCAGCCGGGCGATGGCCTCGACCATCACGAGGACGGGGGCCTCGCCGCCCGCGAGCACATAGTCGCCGATGGAGACCTCGCGCACGTCGAGCCGCTCGCCGTACTCCTCGATGACGCGCCGGTCGATGCCCTCGTAGCGGGCCGGGGTGAAGACCAGCCACGGCTTCTCGGACAGCTCGACGGCGAGCTGCTGGGTGAAGGGCTTGCCGCTGGGCGTGGGGACGACCAGGGTCGGCACCCCCTCGCCGGACTCGATGACGGCGTCGAGCGCCTCACCCCAGGGCTCGGGCTTCATCACCATGCCGGGGCCGCCGCCGTACGGCGTGTCGTCGACGGTGTTGTGCTTGTCGTGCGTCCATTCGCGCAGGTCGTGGACGCGGACGTCCAGCTGGCCACGCGCGCGGGCCTTGCCGACGAGCGAGACGTTCAGCGGCTCCAGGTACTCCGGGAAGATCGTGACGACGTCGAGCCGCATCACACGCCGCCCTTCGCGTCGCCGCCCGGCGCGTTCTCGGCGCTCTCCACGCCTTCGGAGCCCTTCGCGCCCTCGGCGTTCTCCGCGCCCTCGGCGCCCTCCGCCTCGGCGTCGCGGGAGCTCGCGACCTCCGCCTCGTCCAGGTCGATCAGGCCGCGCGGCGGCTCGACGACCGCGCGCTGCGCGTCCAGGTCGATCTCGGTCACGATCTCGGAGACGAAGGGGATCATCACCTCGCTGCCGTCCGGCCGCTCGACGATCAGCAGGTCCTGCGAGGGCAGGTGCGCGATCTCCGTGATCCGGCCGAGCTCGGTGCCGTCGGCCGTGACGACGTCGAGATCGATCAGCTGGTGGTCGTAGAACTCCTCGGGGTCCTCCGGAGTCTCCTCCGGGTCGATCTCGGCGATGAGGAGGGTGTTGCGGAGCGCCTCGGCGGCCGTCCGGTCGCCCACGCCGGCGAAGCGCAGCAGCAGACGGCCGCTGTGCACCCGCCCGCTCTCGATGGTCAGCGGGCCCACCCCGGCGGGGTCCGTGGCCAGCACGGCGCCCGGTCCGAGCCGGAGCTCCGGGTCGTCCGTGCGCACCTCAACGGTGACCTCGCCCTTGATCCCGTGGGCGCGGCCGATCCTGCCGACTACCAGCTGCATGCGGTTCCTTCTCTGCTTTCCCGTACGTGTTTCCCCGTACGGACACGACGAGCCGAACGCGACGAAACGAACGACAACGGGCCGGGAAGGGCAACAAAGCCCCTCCCGGCCCGTGCCGGTGCTCAATCGCTTCTCAGCGGACCTGATCCACGTCGACGAGGTCGACGCGGATGCCACGGCCGCCGATGGCGCCCACGACGGTGCGCAGCGCACGCGCGGTGCGGCCGTTGCGGCCGATCACCTTGCCGAGGTCGTCGGGGTGGACCCGGACCTCCAGCACGCGCCCCCGGCGCAGGTTGCGGGACGCGACCTGCACCTCGTCGGGGTTGTCGACGATGCCCTTCACCAGGTGCTCGAGGGCTTCCTCGAGCATGCTCAGGCCTCGGTCGACTCGGAGGTGGACTCGGCCTCGGCCTCGTCCGCCTTCTTGTCGGCCTTCTTCGCCTTCGGGGTGATGGCCTCACCCTTCGACGCCTCGGCGGAGTTCACGACGGCCTCGAAGAGACCGCTGTGGTCCTTCTTCGGCTCGGCGACCAGCATCGGGGCCGGGGCCGGCAGACCCTTGAACTTCTGCCAGTCGCCGGTGACCTTCAGGATGGCGAGAACCGGCTCGGTCGGCTGGGCGCCGACGGACAGCCAGTACTGCGCGCGCTCCGAGTCGACCTCGATGCGGGAGGGGTTGTACGTCGGGTGGTACAGACCGATCTCCTCGATGGCCCGGCCGTCACGGCGGGTACGGGAGTCGGCGACGACGATGCGGTAGTGGGGCTGGCGAATCTTGCCGAGACGCTTCAGCTTGATCTTGACTGCCACGGGAGTGGTGTCTCCTGGTCTTGACGTGGTTGGGCACAACGGGATGCCACGTGGGGTTGCGGTACTCGGGTGCCCGATGGACGCGTCAGCCGATAGGAGAGAGGGTCCCGCGCGACTGTCGAGTACAGCGACCCATTGTGCCATACCGCTCCAGGTCAGCCGACCGGGACGGCCTCCGGGATACGGAAGGGCTGGCCACAGCCCCCGCACATGATGGGCGCCTGGGCGAGCACGGACGGCACGACCCGGACGTTCCGGCCGCAGTCGCAGACCGCCTTGACGCGCACCCCGCCACCGGACGAGCCGTGCCGCGCCGCGGGGCCCCGGAAGCTCCGCGACGTGTCCGTGGTGGTGGCGACCGTGTGGGCCTTCAGCGCGCGCTGGAGTCTGTCGATCGTGGGCCGGTAGCGCTTGCGCGCCTCCGGATTGAGCACGACCAGGGAGAAGCCGCTGCTGGGATGCGGCTCGTCCCCGTGGTCGAGGCCCAGTTCCTCGGCGATCGCCAGGAACCGGCGATTGTGGTAGCGGCCCGCGCGTGACGTGTCACGGACACCGCGGGCAGCCGCGATGCCGTGCACTGCCTCGTGCAGCAGCCGTTCGAAGGAGAGCTCGGCGCCACAGGCGGACGACGACTCCCCGATCAGCGATTCGGGCGCGGCTAGATCCGGCAGCTCGGGGTGGAACCGCTGAATGTCGGCCCACGCCTGCGCCAGCTCTGCGGCGAGAACAGGTGGTGTCGTGCTCACGTCGTGACAACGAGCAAGCGCCGCCCCGTGTTCCGATACCGGGCCATCCCAAATAATTTGCACGTACCAGTCAGTTTCACGCTCATGCGTCCCGACGAGGGCGGGTGCGCAGAACTGTGGAGAACCCGCGCACCCGTTCGCAACATGGGACGTACTGACTCACGAGTAAGCGCGTGCCCACGAGCGCACGCCCTTACACACTCCTGCACCCCTTGGAAAGGCGACAGGCGCCCGTGGAGACCGGGGTCCGGCCTCCACGGGCGCCTGTCCGGGACG
Source organism: Streptomyces sp. UNOC14_S4 (assembly GCF_020740835.1). Taxonomy (GTDB): domain Bacteria; phylum Actinomycetota; class Actinomycetes; order Streptomycetales; family Streptomycetaceae; genus Streptomyces. Next base: position 4,627 of record NZ_JAINFC010000017.1, on the reverse strand, counting down.
CGCCGGCAACCGCGGGCGCGTCCGTCATGATCAGTAGGCCCGGGCCACGATCGCGAGCGCGCCGGCCGCGTCGTCCGAGTCCGGCACCGAGCCGTCCTCGGCGACCAGGCAGCGCACGGTCACGGACTGCTCCGCGAGCTTGGCCTCGCCCTCGGGGCCGAGGTCCGCCCACGGGATGCGCGCCCAGCCGCCCGCGTTCGCCGCCTCGGCGGCCTCCTCGATCGTCGCGACGTCGGACGTCAGCGACTCGCGGCGCTCGCGCGACTGGCTCAGCAGCAGCGCCTGGTCCTCCTCCAGGACCTTCGGCAGCAGGGCGACCAGCTCGTCGAGGCGGACCGGCTCCTTGCCACCAGGGATACGGCGGGCCAGCATCGCGGTGCCGTTCTCCAGGTCGCGCGGACCGACCTCGATGCGCACCGGGACACCCTTGAGCTCCCAGTCCACGGCACGGCGGCCGAAGGGGGTGTCCGTGCGGTCGTCGACCTGCACCCGGATCCCGGCGGCCTTCAGCGCCTCGCCGATCTCCCGCACCTTGGCGATCACGGCGTCGTCGCCCTTGATCGCCAGCACCACGGCCTGCACCGGGGCGAGGCGCGGCGGCACGCGGAGGCCGTTGTCGTCGCCGTGCGACATGATCAGACCGCCGACCATGCGCGTCGAGACGCCCCAGGAGGTCTGCCAGACCATCTCCTGGTGCCCGTCCTTCGACAGGTAGGAGGTGTTGAACGCCTTGGCGAAGTTCTGCCCGAGCTCGTGGCTGGTGCCCATCTGCAGCGCCTTGCCGTCGCGCATCATGCCCTCGAGCGTGAGGGTGTTGATCGCGCCCGCGAAGCGCTCCTTGGCCGTCTTGCGGCCCAGCACGACGTCGATGCCCAGCACGTTGACCATGAAGTCGTAGTAGACGTCACGGTGGATGCGGGCCGCGTAGTCACGCGCGTCCTCGTACGTGGCGTGGGCCGTGTGGCCCTCCTGCCAGAGGAACTCGCTCGTGCGCAGGAAGACGCGCGGGCGCATCTCCCAACGGACCACGTTGGCCCACTGGTTGATCAGCAGGGGCAGGTCGCGGTAGCTCTGCACCCACTTCGAGAAGTACTCGTTGATGATCGTCTCGGAGGTGGGCCGGACGACGACCGGCTCCTCCAGCTCCTTGCCGCCGCCGTGCGTGACGACCGCGAGCTCGGGCGCGAAGCCCTCGACGTGCTCCGCCTCCCGCGTCAGGTAGGACTGCGGGATGAAGAGCGGGAAGTACGCGTTGGAGGCGCCCGCATCCTTGATGCGCGCGTCCATCTCCTGCTGCATGCGCTCCCAGAGCCCGTACCCGTACGGTCGGATGACCATGGTGCCGCGCACCGGGCCGTTGTCGGCCAGCTCGGCCTTGTTGATCAAGTCCTGGTACCAGCGCGGGAAGTCTTCCGCCTGGGGAGTGAGAATGGGAGCCTTTGCCATGGTGCGAATGGTACGGGGCAGATCCGCCCGAGCGTGAATCCCCTCCCCGGGCCGCCCCGCGAAGGCCGCCTTCCGCCCGCTTTCTCCCACCCTTCCGCAGCCCTTCCCCCGGCCTTTCCGCCGCCTTTCCGTCGCCCCGCCTCCCGTGCGAGAGCACGCGGCACATGCCATCGTGAGCAGACAGGGAACGTTCATACGCCGCCCCCTGGACTCGGGGACGGAAGCGGAGTTCTCTGGCATACGGGGGTGCTTCGCGGCAGCGCGCGCACGGCAGTACATCTGGGGGGCCGGTTCGGGTACGCACACGTCTCTCGGCGGATTGGGGCGCTTTCGATGACACCAACGCTCGTGCGGCGGCACCGGCCGTCCGCTGTGTCGCCCGGCTCCCGGGCCCGCGACTGGGCGGAGATCCAGGAACGGATGCTGGTGCCGCTCTACGAAGCGGTCTACCAACGGCTGGAGGTCGGCCCCGACACCCGGCTGCTCGGCCTGGGCTGCGGCTCGGGACTGGCCCTGCTCATGGCCTCCGCCCGCGGCGCCCACGTGTGCGGCGTCGACACCGACGCCCAACGGCTCGCCCTGGCCGAGGAGCGCCTGCTGCCCCAGGACGGCCACGCCTCCCCCGGCCACCGCGTACGGCTGGGACAGGGCGGCCCCGCGTCCGTCACCGAGCCCGGCGACCCCGCCTTCACCCTCGTCACGGCCTTCGACCCGCTGTACTGCGCGGGCGACGACGCCCAGCACCTGGCGGGCGTGCTGTCCGAGGCGGCCGACCGCGCCGAGTACGGGGCACCCGTGGTCATGGCGGGCTGGGGGCCGCAGGAGCGCTGCGCCGCGTCGGGGGCGCTTCGAGTCGCGGCCCGGCTCGCGGACCCCATGTGCGCGCCCTCCCGCTGGCGCCCGAGCGGCCGCGACGACCTGGAGGACCTGGCCCGCCGGGCCGGGCTGCGCCCGGACGGCTCGGGACGCGTGGCCTGCCCGTACGGCTACGCGGACATGGGCAGCGCGCTGCGCGGCATGCTCTCGACCGGCGCCTTCGACGCCGCGATCGAGGCCACGGACGAGGAACAGGTCACGAAGGAACTCGCCGAAGCCCTCCACCCCCACCTGCGCCGCGACGGCACGGTGTGGCTGCCGAACGTTTTCCGCTACCTGATAGCGCGGGTGTAGCCGTCTCCCCTCCGCTGCCGCCTTCGGCGGGGAGCGGCCTGCGGCCGCGTCCTCAAACGCCGGACGGGCTGAGTTTCCAGCCCGTCCGGCGATTGAGCGCCCCGTAAGGGGCGCGGGGAACTGCGCGACAAGCCACAACGAACCCGCAGCCGCCCGCGGAGCGCAAGACGCGCCCCACTAGGCGCACTCGGAAGAAGCCGACCCGCAGACAAAAACGGGGCCCGGGGCAGAGCCCCGGCCCCCGTCACCGCACCGCGTCAGCCCATGAACTTCTTGAACTCATCCGGCAGTTCGAACTTCTCGTCCGCAGGCGCGGCCGGAAGCCCCAGCGCCTGCTGCTCACGACGCGCGGCCGCCGCCTCGGCGTCGGCCTTGCGCTTCATCGGGTTGCCCGACTGCCTCTTGCCCTTGGCCTGCTTGATCTGCTTCTTCTTGCGGCCCGCGCCGCCGCCCATCCCCGGCATGCCGGGGATGCCGGGCATGCCGCCACCCTGCGCCATGCGGGACATCATCTTCCGGGCGTCGAAGAAGCGCTCGACCAGGTTCTTGACCGCGCTGACGTCCACACCGGAACCCTTGGCGATACGGGCCCGGCGCGAGCCGTTGATGATCGTCGGGTCCTGGCGCTCGGCCGGGGTCATCGACTTGATGATCGCGGCGGTGCGGTCGACGTCGCGCTCGTCGAGGTTGTTGATCTGGTCCTTGATCTGGCCCATGCCCGGCAGCATGCCGAGGAGCTTGGAGATCGAGCCCATCTTCCTGACCTGTTCCATCTGGGACAGGAAGTCGTCGAGCGTGAACTCCTTCGGGCCCTTCGCCAGCTTGGCCGCCATCTTCTCGGCCTCGGCCTGGCTGAAGGTCTGCTCGGCCTTCTCGATCAGGGTGAGCATGTCGCCCATGTCGAGGATGCGGGACGCCATGCGGTCCGGGTGGAACGCGTCGAAGTCGTCCAGCTTCTCGCCGTTGGAGGCGAACATGATCTGCTTGCCGGTGACGTGCGCGACCGACAGGGCCGCACCACCGCGGGCGTCACCGTCGAGCTTGGAGAGCACCACGCCGTCGAAGCCGACGCCGTCGCGGAAGGCCTCGGCGGTGTTGACCGCGTCCTGACCGATCATGGCGTCGACGACGAAAAGGGTTTCCTGCGGCTGGACAGCGTCGCGGATGTCCGCGGCCTGCTGCATCAGCTCGGCGTCGATGCCGAGACGACCGGCGGTGTCGACGATGACGACGTCGTGCTGCCGGGAGCGCGCGAACTCGATCGAGTCCTTGGCCACCTGGACCGGGTCACCGGTGCCGTTGCCCGGCTCCGGCGCGAAGACCGCGACACCGGCGCGCTCGGCGACGACAGCGAGCTGGTTGACGGCGTTGGGGCGCTGGAGGTCACAGGCGACCAGCAGGGGCGCGTGGCCCTGCTTCTTCAGCCACAGACCGAGCTTTCCGGCGAGGGTCGTCTTACCGGCACCCTGGAGACCGGCGAGCATGATGACCGTCGGGCCGCTCTTGGCGAACCGCAGCCGGCGGGTCTCACCACCGAGGATGGTGACCAGCTCGTCGTTGACGATCTTGATCACGCTCTGGGCAGGGTTCAGCGCCTGCGAGACCTCGCTGCCGAGGGCGCGCTCCTTGATCTGCCGGATGAAGGCCCGGACGACCGGCAGGGCCACGTCCGCTTCGAGCAAGGCGATGCGGATCTCGCGTGCGGTGGCGTCGATATCCGCCTCGGAGAGGCGGCCCTTACCGCGGAGGGATTTGAAAGTCGCGCTCAGGCGGTCGGACAGGGTATCGAACACGGCGCTCGTCGATCCTCGGGCTCGGGGACGGTATGAATCGCCCTCCAGGGTATCCGGCCGGGAAAGCGAGGTGGCTCCCGCCCGAGAAATACGACGAGAGCCACTTCAAGCCCCGCGTGCGCGGGGACCAGTCATTGCCGATCTTGATGACCTGTTGTGCGGGTGGATCACCCCCGCCTCCTACGCGGGGACCAACGGCCTGTCCAACGCCCCACCCC